>JBBDKB010000031.1:0-1740 GCA_040879605.1 Minisyncoccota bacterium | reverse complement strand
CCGGGTGGCGCGTATAGGCATCTGTTAATTTTCTAATGATGTTTTTTGATAGCATGCTCCACGAAGGCGGCTAATGCGGTTTTTTTGACAAAAACGGTTTTTTTATGCCGCTTTTTTCATGAAGGTGTTGATTTTTTTGACATTATGGGCAAGGTTGATCCATCCCATTTCCACGGTTACTTTTTTTAATCCTCTGAGTTCAAATCTTCGATGCCCCTGATTGTGTTTGATGTCGGCAAAGGGTGTCTCGGCATCAACCCCGCGTTGCTTTCGTAGCTTAATTCCTTTTTCGCTGGTGAGATTTGTACGTGCTTGCTGTTTGAAATATTCTAATCTGGGGCGGAATGTAATGGTGCGATTTTTTTCGCTTTTGCAGCATTGAGCGCGGAAAGGGCATTGCGCGCATCCTTTGGCCTGATAGTGTTTCTCGTAGGTTTTGGTTTTGTTTCTCAGCATCACTTCGCCTTCCCAAATCAGCGTCAATGGTTGTCCATTCGGGCAGGTATAGCTGTCGGTTATTTCGTTGTAGGGAAAATTTTCTTTACGGAATATTTTTTTGCTGAAGCCACGTTTTTGCTCGGCATGGAAGCTGGGATACATCAGGTAGTTTTGGATTTTCGCCTTTTCCAGGAGTTCGTAGTTGACCTCGGTGCCATAGATCGAATCGGCAAGGAGAGCATCCGGCTTTAACTCCTGGGGCATACTTTCCAAATGCGCTTTGAACTCGGTGGCGTCATTGGCGTTCTGTCCTACCGTGTAATGGACGATGATTTGGTTCTGACAACTGTTTTGAACATTGTAGCAGGGCAGCAACTGGCCATCTTTGCTGCGCATCATCGTTGCATCCTTATCCGTTTTGTGACAGGAATTTCTTCCGGCCAAGGCGGCTTCCTGATTTTCATATCTGGCTAATTTCTCCGCCTGCTTTTCAATCTCTTTAGCCGCTTTCTCTATTTGTTTCTTCTTTTTTTTATCGGTTTGCTGTTCGTTAATTTTTTTGCTCAACTCCGTAATCTTCTTGTTCAGTTCGCTGCTGCCCGTGACCGCATGACTGCCGGTCTCTTCCAAATCTTTGCTGCCGTACTTCTTATTCTCTGTTTCATTTACTTCATCTATCTGCGCCAGCAGTTCATCCAGCTTGTTCAGCACGCCTTCTTTATATCGCTCCGTGTTCTTCTTCCACACGGCTTTGTGCTTGTTGCCGTTTGCCTGATACTTGGTGCCATCGGTGAATAACTCCGAAAGGTCTATGTATTTTTCTTCCACGCAAAACATCACCACTTGCTTGAATACATCGCTGATGACCTCCTTCATCCGCTTGGTGCGGAAGTCATTCAGGGTGCGAAAGTCGGGCTGCTGCATCCCGCTTAACCACATAAAGGGAATATGTTCCCGCAAGGCTTTGGCTAATCTTCGGCATGAATGCACCTTCATTACATAACCGAATACCCATGCTTTAAGCATCATGCGCGGATGATAACTGCTCGTTCCGCCTCCTTTGTACTCGCTGACCAATGGCTCTATATCCAATCCATCCACTAAATCATTGACAACGCGAACGATATGGTCTTGCGGTATTAACTCTTCCAAAGAAGGCGGGAGCAGTAAGCCCTGATGCTGCATGTAGGGTTTGAATACTGCTTTTGTTTTCATCCTGCAAATCTATATAATATACCTTTGTAACAGTATTAATTTACTAACAATGTGTGTTAAATTGAAGGGGACTTTTTGGACAGCCCC
>JBBDKB010000030.1:44163-62096 GCA_040879605.1 Minisyncoccota bacterium | reverse complement strand
CTCTGAGGCGCTCGATTCCGACACTATTAATTCAACGAATATCCAACTTCGGAAGTTCGATGGCGATTCAGCGGTCTCCGCGATCGTCGCGCCCGCCGAGGGGAACACGAAGGTAATTATCACACCGGATGAAGATCTCGAGCACGGAACGCAGTATTACTTCTTTGTAAGTGATGCGGTTACCGATCCAGTAGGCAATGCCCTCGATAATCCAATCGGCGCTGCGGAAAAAGATGAAAATGAGTTTACGACACTCGCGCTCGAGCCGTTCCTTGTGACAAGCGTAGAGACGGTGGAAGGAGATGCAACTGCTGATGACACCTACGTGAACGGTTGGCGACATCGCTACTTCCTCACGATTAACGCAACCGATGAGACCGACCTCTTCGCGAAGTTCTCTGATTGGGTAAAGAGCGATGATGAAACCGAAACAATTCCCGCAAATGGAAATATGAGGCTTCTCTTCAACAGCGCAACAGGTGGTGGCTTCTCGATTGCCGGAATCACAGATGAAATTATTGAAAGTGGTACGGGTGACGTAAAGAGCTATGAAGTTGGCAGAGAGTACACAGACCAAGTGCTCGGCGAAGTGATTGAAGCGCCAATTGACACTGCTGGGCTTGACACGGATACCTCAGCAAGCGGACGGCAGATTCAGTTTGACGTCTTTACGAAACTTCCCGAAGGCACTGCACCTGGCTTCTATGAGACCGATTACAATCTCCGCCTAGGAGGACCTGATGAAGAATAATTATGAAAGCACTACCATACACATTCATAGCAACAGCAGTCTTCTTCTTTGCAGCAATTCCGACGTATGCGGCGTATGAGATTGAAGGAACATTTTCAACTCAGGGAGGTGTGGTACCACAAGCACCGGAGGAAGTTTCTGCAGAACTGTTACTACCAGGAGGTACTGAGATTGAAGTTACCTGGAGCGCTGTTCTTGGAGCCGAAGGATACAATCTGTATCGAGGACAAACGTCTGAAGGATTCTCGTTTCTCGCAAGCACGACAGCAACAAGTTATGTCGATTCAAGCTTAACGCCGGGGAATTCTTATTCCTACCTCGTTCAGCCGTTTACCGGCACACTTCTTAATCAGGACTATATTGACTCGCCAACAAACCTTATCGCGATTGAAGAAGAGGAGACTAATGAAGGGAACAATGAAGAGAATACAGGCGGGTCTTCTTCTGGTGGTGGGGGTGGCTCCTCCGGCGGAGGAGGTGGAGGTGGAGGAGGTTCTCCAGTTCCTCAAACTTCAACACTCTCCCCTGAAGCAGAAGAGGTTGACGTAAATAGTGACGGAAAAATTGATGTCCTTGATTTTAACCAGCTTCTGATTGATTGGGGAGGAAGTAGTGGAGGCTCGGGCCTCTCAACAGACTTCAACGGAGATGGAACAGTAGACATTCTTGACTTCAACCAATTGCTTATTAACTGGACTGGCTAATCATGACTATGAAGATACTTACAAAAGGATTACAGGGATTTGCAGTCGCAGCGCTCTTGCTTGTCGCACTGCCCGCATCAGCCGCAACGGTTTCCGGGCTTTCGCCAACAACAGTGAGTGTTGAAGAAGGAGAAACATTTACCGTAAGTGTTTCTTTTGATCCGGCTGGAGACAAGAATTACACAGTACGAGCGGCACTTTCCTTTCCAAGCAAGATACTTGAGGCGACGGGATTTTCGTTTAACTCCGCGTGGCTCCCTGTCTCTCAGGATGGATACGATGAAATGGGACCAGGGACGCTTATAAAAACAGGAGGCTATCCTGGGGGCTTTGACAGCGAGACAACTCTTGGGACTGCTACGTTTAGAGCAAAACAGGCTGGAACCGCAACAATTTCTTTCACAAATGACTCATTTGCCTACAACAATCAGAGCGTAAATGTTCTGACAACAAAAACAGGGTCAAGTGTGACAGTCGTAGCACCCGTCGCTCCAGAGCCAGAGCCGGAATCTTCCGAGCCAGAACCAGAGCCTGAAGCGGATGTGGAGATTCTTCCGGCAACGACAGAAGAAGATGAAGAGCCTGCCTCCGAAGAGGAAGAGGAGACGACGGCTACAACAACCGGAACGACGACGGCCACCGCTGCTGTAGCTAGTACAACTGGAAATGGCCTTCTTGCGGCAGTTGCGGATGTAATCTCACTTGGAACCGGTAATGCACTTCTTGGCGCGCTTGTTATCCTTCTTCTCCTGGTTGCCGGAGGATATGGATGGATGCGTTATGGACAAGGGTTAAAAAATAAAGTGCAAGGAGCAAGCAAAAAAGAAGAAGGAAGTGGTAAGGATGATGAATTGCCACCTGAAAATCCGCTCCAGTAAAGAAGAATTAAACCCCCACACCTTTCACAGTGATGCTCTCTAGAGCGGTATTTTGAAGAAATACCTTCATTGCGAAAGGTGTGGGGGTAAAAGACACTCCTTAAAGGACAAAAACTATACGCCTGTTTTTCTAAAACAGGCGTATAGTTTTTAATATTGCGTGCGTGCTTTTCTCTTTTATTTCCTTTTCTTGCCAAGAAAAATTTTGCGTGCTCTAACAGAAATTTTGCACCCTTTTCCACAAGAAATTTTACTCAAAAATAGCTACACTAAAGAGTACTTCCCACTTACTAAAATAACCTGCTTTATCCCTATGGGCACAACTGAAAAAATCAAGAAGAGAAACGGTCAGCTTGTGGATTTCGATCCCAAGAAAATTATACTTGCGGTTGAAAAAGCATTCTCCGCAATGCTTGGGGATCCTCACAAGAATGAAGCTCTTTCGGTGACAGAGCAGGTGATAAGAAAACTTGAATCGCGCGAGACTGAAATTGCTCCAAGTGTTGAGGAAGTGCAGGATAATGTCGAGCGCGGCCTCATGGAGCGTGGTTTTTTTAATGTCGCAAAAGCCTACATTATTTATCGTTATGAACACGAGAAAATACGTGCGCATGAGAGAGAGGAAGTACAACAGAAGATTGCTGAGCACGAACTCCCAGTAGTAAAGCGCTCAGGAAGGATAGAAGCGTTTGATATTCAAAAGATTCGCAAGACACTCTCGTACGCAACCGCGGGGTATGAAGATGTGATTGACGTCGATTCTCTTGTTGCGCACTGCAAAAGCGAAATTTATGAGAACATTACCACAAAGGAAATCGGGCAGTCACTCGTCATGGTTACGCGCTCATTTATTGAGCGTGATCCTGCGTATTCATCAGTTGCATCCCGTCTTTTGCTTGCGGTACTTCATCGGGAAGTAATTGGTAATTCGCTTGAGTCGGTAGACTATACAAATTTTGAGAATCAATATCGGGAAGCATTTGTCGCAAATATTCATCGAGGGGTAAAGCTTGGGAAGCTTGATGAGCGCATGCTCTCATTTGACCTTTCCGCACTTTCAAAGAGATTGGTGCCTGTTCGTGATGACTTGCTTCGCTATTTGGGAACACAAACGCTGAACGATCGCTACTTTATTAGAGATACGGAAAAGGAGAACGAGACACTCGAAACGCCACAATACATGTGGATGAGAGTTGCGATGGGCCTTTCTCTCAACGAGGAGAACAAAGAGGAGAAGGCGGCCGAGTTTTACGACATTGTTTCAAATCTTCGTTTTGTTCCATCAACCCCGACTCTCTTCCACGCAGGAACTCGCCATCCACAGCTCTCTTCCTGCTACCTCAATACTGTTTCAGATGACTTAGGGAATATTTTCAAGGTCTACGGCGATAATGCGATGCTCTCAAAATGGGCAGGCGGAATCGGCACTGATTGGGGAGGACTTCGCGCTACCGGAGCACTCATCAAGACTGCAGGTATCTACAGCCAGGGAGTTATTCCATTCCTAAAGATTGCCAATGACGTTACCGTGGCGATTAACCGCTCTGGGAGAAGGCGTGGTGCGACTGCGGTGTATCTTGAGTGCTGGCACTATGATTTTGAGGACTTTGTTGAGCTTCGAAAGAACACAGGAGATGAACGCAGAAGAACGCATGATATTAACACCGCGAGTTGGATTCCTGATCTCTTTATGAAGCGAATAAGAGAAGATGGGGAGTGGACGCTCTTCTCGCCGGATGAGGCATCCGAACTTCACGACAGCTATGGAAAGAAGTTTGAAGAGCATTACATCCGCTATGAGCAAATGGCAGATGAAGGGAAAATCAAGCTCTTCAAGCGTATGAAAGCCCGCGATCTCTGGCGCAAGATGCTTACGATGCTCTTTGAAACAGGACATCCATGGGTAACATTCAAGGATCCTTCGAATATTCGCTCGCCTCAAGATCACGTCGGGGTCGTGCACAACTCAAACCTCTGCACTGAAATCACTCTCAATACTTCCGAAGAAGAGACTGCGGTCTGCAATCTGGGATCAGTGAACTTCGCGCGGCATATCACAGACGGGGCGTTCGACAAAGAAAAAATAAAAGAGACAGTAACGATCGCAATGCGCATGCTTGATAATGTGATCGATCTTAATTTCTATCCGACGATTGAAGCGCGCACCTCAAATATGAAGCACCGCCCTGTTGGTCTTGGCATCATGGGATTTCAGGATGCGCTCTACAAGCTTGATATTGAGTTTGCAAGCGATGAGTGCGTAACGTTTGCCGACCTAAGCATGGAAATTGTTTCTTATCATGCGATTCTCGCATCAAGCACGCTTGCTAAGGAACGAGGGCCATATGAATCGTTTAAGGGTTCAAAGTGGGATCGAGGCCTCATTCCCGTTGACACTATCGCGCTTCTTGAAGAGGAGCGAGGGGAGGAAATTCCTGTTGATAGGGAAGCGCGTCTTGATTGGAATACCGTACGTGAGCATATCCGCCAGTTTGGAATGAGAAACTCAAACACAATGGCGATGGCTCCGACAGCGACAATTGCAAATATTTCAGGATGCACACCAACAATTGAGCCGATCTATAAAAATATCTACGTGAAGGCAAATATCTCGGGGGACTTCACAGTGGTGAACTCCTATCTTGTTGAAGAGCTTAAGAAGATCAATCTTTGGGATGATGAAATGCTTGGGAAGCTTAAGTATAATGACGGATCGCTTGCAAGGATTACCGAAGTGCCGCAAGAGTTGAAAGATAAATACAAAGAAACATTCGAAATCGATATGCGCTGGCTTTTGAAGGCCGCGGCGTATCGAGGAAAGTGGGTAGATCAGAGTCAGTCACTGAACATTTTTTTCCGAGGTGCGTCAGGCAAGGATCTCTCTGAAATCTATATGTATGCGTGGAAGCTTGGCCTAAAAACAACATACTATCTTCGCACCATGGCAGCCTCACAAGTTGAAAAATCAACAGTGGCCCAGTACGGCGCAACGCATCGAAGGACTCAAGAAGGAAACAGAGGAGAGCCTACAAAGAAAGAAGAGCCTGCAGGAGTGCCTGAGGTAAGAGTGCCGGAAGCGAGCCCTTTACCATCACCTTCCCCAGTTGAACCGAAAACACCACAACCAGTCGCCTCATCAGCAAAACCAATGCCTAAAATTCATAGAGCGGAAGACAGTGTGTGTGAAGCGTGTGAATAGCTAATTGAGAATGAAAATATATGCCCATTACAAAAACAACAGAAAAAGTCGACATCAACAAGCGCCGTATTATCAATGGCGAGGACGCGGATGTCGTACAGCTTTACCCGATAAAACATTCTTTTGCATGGGAGTCATATAATGCGGCAAACGCGAACCATTGGCTCCCGACTGAAATCGGAATGCAGCTTGATATCGAGCAATGGAAATCTCCAACAGCGCTCACTCCTGATGAGCGTCAGGCGTTTGAAACAGTGCTTGGGTTTTTCACGACCGCAGATTCAATTGCAGCAAATAACATTGTGCTTGGTTTCTATAAGCATATTACTTCTCCTGAATGTCGTCTCTATCTCTTAAGGCAAGGGTATGAGGAGGCAATTCACACGCACTCCTATCAGTACATCGTTGAATCGCTTGGCATGGATGAGGCTCGAATTTTCAACATGTATCGCGAAAATGAAGCGATCTACAACAAAGATCAATTCGTTCTTACCTTCAATGAAGGGATTTTTGACGAACATTTCAAAACAGGAACATTTGAGAATGATCAGAAGTTCCTTGAGAATATTTGTGTTTTCTCTTTAATTCTTGAGGGAATATTCTTTTATTCAAGTTTTGCGGTAATGTTTGGATTTCAGCGCCAGCATAAATTGACCGGTTCTGCAGAGCAAATCCAATACATCATGCGCGATGAATCAATGCATTTGAATTTCGGTATAGACCTTATTAACACGATTAAAGAAGAACAGCCGGAGCTCTGGACGAGGGAATTCCAGGAGAACATTATTGCTTTGGTGAAAGAGGCGGCGAGGCTTGAATACACCTACGCGCAGGAGGTGTTCCCGCGAGGAATCTTCGGAATGAACGCAGAGGGCTTTAAGCAGTATATTGAGCATATTGCTGACAGACGGCTTGCGCGCGTTGGGCTCCCGACACAATTTAACGTATCAAACCCATTCCCATGGATGAGTGAAGCGATAGATCTCTCAAAAGAAAAAAATTTCTTTGAGACTCGCGTAACTGAGTATAAAGTGGGGGGGCAGCTTGATTGGTAATAGTAAAATGTATAAATAAAATGGATAGACGAACGATGATGGCAGGTGGCGCGGGGGTACTCCTTTTAGGGGCAGTATTCGCCGGGACGTCTTATTATTCTTCATCCTCAACGAGTGAGGGTGAAGCTAATCAAGAAGTAAATGTTATGAAGGAATCACCAGCACTCTCTGATCTTCCTCTTACTACAAAGGAGCTTTATATTGAGGATATCGCAAAAGGAGCAGGGAAAGAAGCAAAAGTGGGTCACGTTGTTGCGGTTCACTATACAGGGATTCTTATTGATGGGACCGTGTTTGACAGCTCCCAGGGAAGAGAGCCGATTCAGTTTATTCTCGGAACTGGACAAGTAATTAAAGGGTGGGAAGAGGGACTTAGTGGCATGAGGGTAGGAGGAAAACGTATTCTCGTCATCCCTTCACACCTTGCTTACGGAGAGCAAGGGAATGGCCCGATTCCTCCAAACGCAACACTTATTTTTGAAGTAGATCTTATTACTGCCGTTGAGCGCTGACCCCATCACATTTAGAATTGAGAAGAAAGGCCCGGGACTTGCACGGGCCGGTTTCTTAAAAACACCTCACGGAATTATTGAGACTCCGTCATTTGTAACAGTTGGCACCAAAGCGACCGTGAAGGCAGTAACGCCTGAGGAGCTTGAAGAATACGTAGGAGCTCAAGTGCTCCTTGCAAATACTTATCACCTTTATCTGCAACCAGGTGAGCAAATAATTAAAGAGGCAGGAGGGATCCACTCTTTTGCGCATTGGAGCCAACCAACCATCACTGATTCGGGGGGTTTCCAGGTGTTTTCTCTTGGTGTTGCGTATGGGACAAACATCACAAAGTTTGCAAAGGGGACCGAAGAAGGAGATATCGCGCGAGCAGAAGGAGGGAAGCATCCAAGACTTGCAACCATTGACGAAGACGGCGTGACGTTTCGCTCTCATATCGACGGAAGCACACATCGCTTCACTCCCGAGTGCGCAATTGAAATCCAACATGACATTGGCGCTGATATCATTTTTGCTTTTGATGAATGCACTGCTCCAAATGCAGGACATGCATACCAAGAAGAGGCGCTCGCGCGAACAGGCAGATGGGCAGAGCGTTGTCTTTTAGCGCATAAAGAAAAGAAGACCCAAGGACTCTACGGCGTGATTCAGGGAGGAAGGTTTGAAGATTTACGCAAACAAGCCGTGAGAGAGCTCGGGAGGAAAGAATTTGCGGGATATGGAATAGGGGGTTCATTTACCCGAGAGGATCTTGATGTGATGCTTGAAGTTGTGACGAGTGAACTTCCATATGAAAAGCCTCGTCACCTCCTTGGAATTGGAAAACCCGAAGATCTTTTTCTTGGAGTTGAAAAAGGGATTGATACATTTGATTGTGTGGAACCGACTCGGATCGCTCGGAATGGAACGCTCTACACGATGAGAGGCCCTATCAATATTTTAAATGCGAAATACACTCGTGACTTTTCTCCTCTTGATTCTGAGCTGGGGGGATATGTCTCAGAGAATTACACAAAGGCATATCTTTCCCACCTCTTCCGCTCAAAGGAGATACTCGCTTCAACGCTCGGCTCTATTCACAATCTCTACTTCATTAATACGCTGGTAAAAAACATCAGAAAGTCGCTTTTAGATGGAAATTTTGTTACATTCCGGGAGTCTTTTCTAAAGAAATACAATAGCAAAAGTGGGACAGTTTAAGCTTAAAAGTGAATACAAGCCGGCGGGGGATCAGCCAAGAGCAATAGAGGCTCTAACCCAAGGACTCAAGAAAGGTTATCAAGACCAGACGCTTTTGGGCGTGACGGGCTCCGGGAAAACGTTCACTGTTGCAAACGTAATTGAGCGCATACAGAAGCCAACACTCGTGATAGCTCACAACAAGACACTCGCCGCGCAACTTGCACAGGAGTATGGAGAATTTTTTCCTGAAAATGCGGTGCATTACTTTGTTTCCTACTATGATTATTATCAGCCTGAGGCGTACGTGCCTTCTTCCGATACTTATATTGAAAAAGAAGCACAGATTAATCAGGAAATTGAGCGTCTTAGACATGCGTCAACTCAGTCACTTCTTACGCGCAAAGATGTGATTGTGGTGGCGTCAGTCTCCGCGATTTATGGTTTGGGTTCACCGGAGGAGTATGAAAAGGTACATCTTCGAATTGAGAAAGGACTGAAGCTTTCGCGTGCAGATGCGGTTCGCAAATTTGTACACATCTATTTTGAGCGCACAAACGCGGATCTTACTCCTGGGGCCTTTCGGGCGCTGGGAAATAGAATTGAGATCATGCCAATAAATGAGCGTGTTATCTATAGAATTGACTTCGATGCATCAACAGTTCTTAAAATTGAAAAGATTGATGCCATCACGCGTGAGATTATTGAGGAAGTTGACGTATTTTTTCTTTTCCCTGCCAAACACTTTGTTACGCCAGAGGCTGAACGAAAGCGAGCAATGGATGACATCAAGGAGGAGCTAAAGGAGCGTCTCCAGACCCTAAATCAGGAAGGGAAAATTCTTGAAGCCGAACGCCTGAAGCGCCGCACCAACTATGATTTGGCTCTTATTCGGGAAGTCGGCTACTGCAATGGAGTTGAAAATTACTCCCGCCACTTTGATGGAAGAGCGCCGGGTGAACCGCCTTCAACACTTCTTTCTTATTTCCCTCACAAGAGCGATGGAACTCCTGATTTTCTTACTGTGATCGATGAATCGCACGTTACTGTACCTCAAATTGGAGGTATGTATGCGGGGGATCGCTCGCGAAAAGATACGCTTGTTGCACACGGTTTTCGCTTGCCTTCTGCAGTTGATAACAGACCACTCACGTTCGGGGAATTCGAGGAACGTGTTGGAGAAACTATTTATACTTCTGCAACACCAGGAAAGTATGAGAAAGAGCACAGTTGTCCTGGATGGAATCCTTCGACAGGCTCAGGGTTCGACAACTGTGAAGCAGTTGTCGAACAGATTATTCGCCCAACGGGTCTTGTGGATCCGCACGTTGAAATCAAGCCAGTCACACAAAAGGGACAATTTAGAGGGCAGATAAAAGACTTCATTCTTGAGGCAGAGAAAGCGATTAAAGGCGGAGGGAGAGTTCTCACCACAACCCTTACCAAGAAAATGGCAGAGGATCTAGCGGAGTTTTTGCGAGGGAAAGGAGTAAAAGCGGAATATCTTCACAGCGAAATCAAAACGATTGAGCGCATTGAGCTTCTCACCAATTTTAGAAAAGGGGAATTTGATGTGCTTGTGGGTGTGAATTTACTTCGGGAAGGTCTCGATCTGCCCGAAGTTTCGCTTGTGGGGATTTTGGATGCCGATAAGGAAGGATTTCTTCGCTCTGAAACTTCGCTTATCCAAACAATTGGAAGAGCGGCTCGAAACGTGCAAGGGCGCGTGGTTCTTTATGCTGATGAGATGACTGGCTCACTCACAAAAGCAGTTGGAGAGACAGATAGGCGTCGTGAAATACAGCTTGCCTACAATAAAGAGCACGGTATCACGCCAAAATCAATCACAAAAGCAATCAAAGATATCACAGAGCAACTCCGCTCAGACCATCAAAAGACTGTCGGAAAGCTTCTTGAAGTTGATCGGGAGCTCTACAAAAAGAA
The DNA here is from genome assembly GCA_040879605.1 of Minisyncoccota bacterium. Classification (GTDB taxonomy): domain Bacteria; phylum Patescibacteriota; class Minisyncoccia; order Phycocordibacterales; family JBBDKB01; genus JBBDKB01. The sequence continues at coordinate 51,873 of JBBDKB010000030.1, read as the reverse complement.
CCCCAAAAAACTTCTCAAAGAGAAAACTGAGAAAATGAACGCGGCCGTGAAGATTCTTGACTTCGAGACGGCAGCGATTTTAAGGGACGAAATTAAAGCACTTCAAGAGGAGGAAGGCGAGTAAAGTATTCTCGGTCTCAAGTAGTCGAAGTCCCATACTTCTGCCGAAGGCAGATAGTATCGGGACGAAACCGTGGTTATACTGCGCGACGAAATAAAGGAACTGGAAAGACAAAAGTAATCTCTCCTTTATACCAACTCTTCGACTCAACCCCACATATCAACCCACATATCAAGGTTAAACCTTGATAAATCCATTGTATTCAGCGGTATTTTGTTTAAACTTATCAACATTATATCAAGGTTTAACCTTGATATAATTTGGTATTATTTTAGATATAGAATATATGGGACGTCGCACCTCTTTTGCAGTTGGCGAATGGTATCATTGTTACAATCGCGGTACAGAAAAGCGAAAGATTTTTTCCAGTCGTGCCGATTATCTTCGCTTCTGGCTTCTTATGTACATCAGCAACGGCACGCGTCCCGTTCATCTCTCTAACCTTAAGGAGAAAAGTTTTGAAAGCATTGGGCACAAAGATCCGATTGATCGAGGCAAACCACTTGTTGAGGTCGGAGCTTACTGCCTTATGCCCAACCACATTCATTTTGTGGTCAAAGAGATTTGCGAGGGAGGCATCGCACGGTATATGCAGAAAATTTTTACCGGGTACACAATGTACTTTAATAAAAAGAATGAGCGAACGGGCGGACTTTTTGAGAGTACGTATAAAGCCAAGCATGTTGGAGCTGATCGCTATCTCAAACATCTTGTTTCCTATGTGCATCTTAATCCCGCAGAGCTGTTTGACTCGAGATGGAAGGATGGTCACGCTGACAAGAAGACCATTGAAACACAACTTATGCAGTATCCCTACTCAAGTGTTCACGAATTTATGGGAGCAAAACGTCCGGAGGGGGTTCTTGTTGCAGATACCATTTTTGAGATGTATGAATCTATTCCGCCATTTGCTGAAATAATTGCCGAGGCACAGGGTTACTACGAAGAGCTTGGGGCTACTTCAATCTCAAAGCCAAAATAATATCAAGGTTAAACCTTGATATTATGGCTTTGTTGATAAATTTGTTGTGCCGGTCTTAGGTAGTCGAAGTCCCGCACTTGAATCAAGCGATTCTGATACTCAAAATAAAGAAAAAAGCAGCTAGTGCTTCCTCGCAGTTTTAAATGCCCAAAAGGCAAGCAAAATAGCAATTCCTCCCACACTCCAGCTTATCCAAAGCGGGATAGCGTACTCCGCAAGCACGAGACTTGAGCCTGTGTATGCTCGCCACACGTGAAGCGATCCTGCAAAGAGGAAGAGTAATCCTGCGAAAATATGAAAACCTCTCATATACATCTATTCTAGAGCGCAAGAAGGATTATTCAAAGTTCTAAACTGGGTACAACTATGCTATACTCCCTTCCGTACCTCACCCCTAGGATAAACCAAGGGGCGGTTCGCTTTATCCTGATAGTGACCGCGATCACGTCGGGAGACCACAGCAGAAGTAAGAAGTAGTCGAGAAAACATATAATAAAAAACTCTACAGAGAGCTTAGTCGCGATCTGTCACTATCGGGATGGAAAATAAAATTCTTGTCAAAGGTGCAAAGACACACAACCTCAAAAATATTACAGTTGAGATGCCAAGAAACAAGATGATTGTCTTTACGGGGCTTTCCGGTTCCGGGAAGTCGTCTCTTGCCTTTGATACTATTTTTGCGGAAGGACAGCGACGTTATGTTGAATCGCTTTCTGCGTATGCACGACAGTTTCTGCGACAAATGGCAAAGCCCGATGTTGAGGAAATTACAGGGCTTTCCCCGGCAATCTCAATCGATCAGAAAAGCCGCTCAAATAACCCTCGCTCGACGGTTGCGACCATTACTGAAATTTATGACTATCTTCGTATTCTTTATGCGCGTGTTGGAGAGCCGTATTGTTTAAATCATGACGTTGCAATCAAGCGTCTTTCAAAGGAGGAAATTTTGAAAATTATTCTTAAGACAATTGAAGGGAAGGAGCTCAAAAAGGGGAACAAAAAAGTGATGGGCGTTCCGTATAGTGATCTTAAAATTCGAGTGTTCGCTCCAGTTGTTGTGGGAAGAAAAGGGGAATACTATCAGCTCCTTTATGATCTTCTTGGAAAGGGCTACGAGCGCGTCATTATTGATAAGAAAGAGCAGAGCTTACGTGAGCAAATAATTCTTAAAAAAACACATCGTCACGATATTGACGTGCTTGTTGATGAAATTTATCTTTCAGAGTTTGAGGATGATAAGGCAAACTCGAGGGAAAGACTCTCGGAGGCCGTGGAGCAGGCGCTCACTGAGTCAGATGGTTTGATACGAATTGTGAGCCCTGGTGGAGAGTCACGCATGCTCTCAGCGAAGTTTATTTGTCCTGAAGACGGTACCTCTTTCCCTGAAGTCGAGCCAAGGCTTTTTTCATTTAACTCTCCCTACGGCGCCTGCGAAGCTTGCAATGGCTTGGGCACGAAGTATCTCTTTAGTAGTGAGCTTTGTGAGGAATGCCAAGGAGCGAGGCTCCGCCCTGAAGCGCTTCGGGTCTATCTCGGCGGTGACCCCGCATATGGGAAAAATATTGTTGACTTCACTTCGCTTTCAATCAAGGAGGCAAAAGAGTTTATTGACAGTCTGAAGCTCTCCAAGGCGGAGCAGGAAATTTCTGTCGCAGTAGTAAAAGAGATTCAGAACAGACTCCAATTTATGCTTGATGTTGGTATTGAGTATCTAACACTTGATCGCCGCGCAAACACACTCTCTGGTGGCGAAGCACAACGCATCCGACTTGCCTCTCAACTTGGCTCCGGTCTTGTGGGCGCACTTTATGTGCTTGATGAACCGACCATCGGACTCCACCAACATGATAATGACCGCTTGATAAAAACGCTCCTTAACTTGCGCGATCTTGGCAATACAATTCTAGTAGTTGAACACGATGAGGATACAATTTTTGCGTCGGACTATATTGTTGATTTGGGGCCCGGAGCAGGAGTGCATGGAGGAGAGGTGGTTGTAGCTGATGATCTTGAGAAGCTTCTTACCGCAAAGACGAATAAAAGTGGTTCTCTCACGCTTGACTATCTTCGAGGAGATAAAAAAATTGAAGTACCGGAGAAGCGACGGAATGCGAATAAAGGAGCACTACAGATTAAAGGTGGAAAAGCATTTAACATAAAGAATTTAAACATCGATATTCCTTTGGGGCGGCTTCTGACGGTTACAGGGGTCTCGGGTTCTGGGAAATCAACATTCCTCTATGAGATTCTCTATAAAAATCTTAGGGCACGCTATGAGAAGAAGTATCGTAGCGCTGAGACATATAACGCAAAGAGTGTCGCGGGAACTGAATATGCGGGGCGCACAATCCTCATTGACCAGTCTCCAATTGGCCGCACGCCCCGCTCAAACCCTGCAACCTACACGGGAGCATTTACTCACATTCGCGACCTTTTTTCAGCGAGTAGTGAAGCGCGAGCTCGTGGTTGGAAGCCAGGACGTTTTTCATTCAACGTAAAAGGTGGCCGTTGTGAAGCGTGCCAAGGGAACGGAATGATCGCGGTTGAAATGCATTTTTTGCCGACTGTGTATGTGACGTGTGATGTGTGTGGGGGGAAGCGATTTATGAAGGAAACACTTGAAGTAAAGTATCGAAGCAAAAATATTCACGAAGTACTCCAGATGACCGTTGAGGAGGGATTGAAATTTTTTGAAGATATTCCTGCAATTTATGATCGCTTGAAGACAATGGATGAAGTGGGGCTCGGATATTTGGAGCTCGGACAGTCGGCAACGACACTTTCAGGAGGAGAAGCACAACGTGTAAAGATTTCATCTGAGCTGTATCGTCATCATCTGCAGAAAACGATTTATCTTCTTGATGAACCGACAATTGGACTTCATTATGCTGATGTGCAGAAGCTGATAGACATCCTTCAGGAACTTGTCCGTAGAGGAAACACTGTGATGCTCATTGAACACAATATGGATATTATTAAATCCTCTGACTATCTTATTGACATCGGTCCCGAGGGAGGAGATAAGGGTGGCACAATTGTTGCAAAAGGTACGCCGGAGGAGGTTGCGAAGGTGAAAGATTCTTATACGGGGCAGTATTTGAAGAAAATCTTAAAGTAGTCCACAGCAGAGACTTTGGGAATGCAAGGTTTGTGCTATCATAAAAATCTAGAGTGCTCTCCGTCGCGGGGAGCCATTTTTGTGCACAAAGCGGGGAAAATCATGCTTCTGGAGCAGTCTCAGCCTCTGAAGGAAGAGAACAAAGATGTACTTTATTCTGTCCTTTCTCGCACATCTCTCGAGGAATATTTCCTCAGCAAGGTGCTTCACTGGTATGAGCTGTCTTGCAACCTCAGCGTACCGCCTGCTAAAGAGCGGGGTGAACTTTTGCGAGGGATTCGAGCATACATCGAAGATTACAGAGAATTCGGCACACTTCCTTTCTTCATAAAGGATCTGTACCAAGCCGGATCTGTGCAAACCGCGGAGGAATGGAAGAGAGAGAGGAGGAGCAAAAAGCGAAAGGGGAAAAAGCCGCGCGATCTTTGATCGCGCGGCGCTTCCGTTGTACTTCTCTTGTACTTTTGCTTTGATATCTCCATGGCGCTTCCTGATCTAAAAAAACTCAAACTCCCTGATGAGCCGGGAGTCTATTTTTTTCTTGGCTCGCCGACCCGTGCTACGCCGGAGGCTTCGACGAGGCGAGAACGTAGTGGAGGCGGCATTGGTCCAAAAAAAGAAATTCTCTACATAGGAAAGGCAACCTCGCTTAGGGATCGTGTACGGAGTTATTTTAGTAAGGATTTGCTTGAATCCCGTGGCCCTCGTCTTGTTACTGCAATCAAAGAGACAAAAACGGTGAAATGGGAAACGACTGATTCCGTGCTTGAGGCATTGATACTTGAGGCAAATCAAATCAAGAAGCATCAGCCTCGCTATAACGCCAGGGAGAAAGACAATAAAAGTTTTAACTATGTGGCAATCACAAACGAAGAGTTTCCTCGTGTTCTTCTAATACGTGGGCGGGAACTGGAAGCTCAAAACTTTAAGTTCAAAACTCTCTATGGGCCGTTTCCGCAAGGTGGACAGCTGAAAGAAGCGCTCAAAATTATTCAAAAAATTTTCCCTTTTTACGATACCAAAAAGCCAGTTTCGGAATATAAGACACAGAAAGAACAAAAACACATTAAGTTCAATCAAGAAATTGGAGTGTATCCTCCGAGCCAAACGAAAGGAGAGTATAGGAAGACTATTCAAAACATTAAGCTTCTTTTTGAAGGGAAAAAGAAACCACTTCTTAGGAAACTTGAAGCTGAAATGAGAATCTTTGCGAAGAAACAAGAATTTGAAAAAGCCCAGGTAGTAAAGCGGCAAACTTTTGCGCTCCAACATATTCAAGACATCAGGCTCATCAAGGATGAGTTGAAGGAGCCAGGTGGCGATTTCCGTATCGAGGCGTATGACATTGCGCACACAAGTGGCATTGAGATGGTGGGTGTGATGACGGTTGTTGAGAATGGCGAGGCAAAGAAATCAGACTATCGCAAGTTTAAAATCAATACGCTCTCGGGAGTAAATGATGTTGGAGCACTCAAGGAAGTGCTCGAGCGCAGGCTCACGCACCCAGAGTGGCCTCTCCCAAAGCTTATTGTGATGGACGGGGGGAAAGCGCAGAGGAATGTCGCAGAGAGGGTACTTGATGAAGCAGGGCTTTCTATTCCCGTCGTCTCAGTAGTAAAAGATGAAAAGCATAGGCCACGCGAGATTCTTGGTGATCGCATACTTCGCTCAAAATACGAAAAGGCCATTGTGCTTGCCAACAGCGAAGCGCATCGCTTTGCCATTTCTTGGCACAGAAAGCGCCGCGGGCAAAGAAACTAAAAGGAGCTCTCTTCCCTAATGCTCACAGCTTTGAAAGAGTTCATCCCACTCTCTTGGAACTCTGTTCCAAGAGAGTGGGATATGGAAAGGGGTCGGGAAAACTCTAGTTTTCTCGTGGAGGAGATCAGTGACCCCGTGAGATAGCGAGCTTACGAGCTCTATCTCACGGGGGAGTGTTGAGAACCGTGGGTTCTCAAAAAATACTTCGCACCCTGCGCGTACGGCGCGCGAAACAAGCAGGGCTGCGAAGTCTTTTGTGTTATACTTTTTATATGATTCGAGTCGGTGTACTGCGGGGAGGACCCTCTGATGAATACGAAGTCTCACTCCTGACGGGGCGAGCCGTGCTTGATAATCTTCCGGAGGAGAAATACCAAGGTGTTGATTTTTTTATTGATCGAAAGGGAACATGGCATCAGCGCGGTATTCCCGTAGATCCTTCAAGGGTGCTCGGAAGTGTTGACACAGTCTTTATTGGGCTCCATGGAACGTATGGAGAAGACGGGCAAATTCAGCGGATGCTTGAGGAACTTTCTATTCCGTTTGTAGGAAGCACTTCCGCGGGTTCAGCGCTTGCGATGAACAAAGCGGCCACAAAACGGCGCGTGCAAGCACTCGGCATTAAAACGCCTCACTATATCATTTTTGAACCGGAAACTAATGATCCGGACTACATCGAAGAAGAAGCCTACAGAATCTTTCGATCTTTTCCTCACCCTTGTGTCACCAAGCCTCTTGATAAAGGATCTTCTGTTGGTGTGACGGTTGTAAGGAGCTTCCATGATCTTGCTGATGGTATTGAGGAAGCTCTTAAGTTTTCTCCGCGCATTTTGATTGAGGAGTTTATTTCAGGGAGAGAAGCGGCCTCTGGTGTGCTTGAAGGGTATCGCGGAGAAAGTATTTATAAGCTTCCATGCATAGAAATTGTTCCTTCAAGAGAAGAAGGGTTCTTTACCTATAAGGCGAAATACAAAGGTGCTTCAGAGGAAATTTGTCCGAGTACATTTGAGGATGGCATAAAGAGTGAGCTTGAGGAAGCGGCTCGTGCAATTCATGAAGAGCTAAGCCTTCGCCACTACTCACGCTCTGATTTCATTGTGTCTCCTCGAGGTGTTTACTTTTTGGAAACAAACACGCTTCCGGGACTTACACCAATGTCGCTCCTTCCTAAATCCGTTGGCGCGGTTGGGTGCGGCTTTGGGGAGTTTCTAGATCACCTGGTTGAGCTCTCATTAAAAAGGTAGCCGCCCGAGCTTGCGAGCTCGGGCGGTAGTCAAACAATCTTGTGCGTCTTTTTGTTGACGACAACTTTGGTCGCAGGAGTGCCTGCAAGCGTAAGCTCGAGGCACCTCCCTTGGTTTGCCTCCTCAATCCCTGTCACCCTCGTGCCGACAGGGTCACCGAGGTCAACGACAATCACTTTGTCGCCCCGAAGAGCAACGTATTCGCTCATTCGAACCTTGAAGGGTTCGGGCTTTTTCTTGAGGGCGCGATTCACCAGACAGGCCAGAAATCCTAGAAGCACCACTGCGGCAACAACAACAAAAAGCTGATCAGGATTCGGCATCGGTCTTCTCCTTGTACTGATTGATTTATTACATAGTGAACGGGGAAAAGCAATTGCTTGTCAGAATATTGATTTAGGTTATAATTTTTTGCACGTCCATAATTATGGGCCCGTAGCTCACCTGGTAGAGCGCCTCATTTGCACTGAGGAGGTAGGGGGTT
>JBBDKB010000030.1:41292-44063 GCA_040879605.1 Minisyncoccota bacterium | reverse complement strand
GGGCCCGTAGCTCACCTGGTAGAGCGCCTCATTTGCACTGAGGAGGTAGGGGGTTCGAGTCCTCTCGGGTCCACAAAACAAAAAGACGTGGTGCGAAAGCACTGCGTCTTTATTGTTTTGTAGAGACACCGAGAGGATTCGAAAAGAGGTCTGCGCGAAGCCCGCTGCGTAGCTTTAGCGAAGCAGTGGTGCAGACCGACGGGGTCGAGAGTTCTTAGTAAAATAGAGTACGAAGTGCGAATATTTTACTTAGAACTGGTGACCGAGTCCTCTCGGGTCCACCATTATAAAAATACGCCGGATTTAGTCCGGCTTTTTTATTTGGCGAGCTTGAGGATCTTCTTGTAGTGCTTCTCTGAAACGGGTTGTACCGAGAGGCGCATGCCTTTTTTGGTGACCATCATATCTTCAAACTTTGGATTGAATTTAAGCTCATCGAGGGTACTCATTTCTTTGAATTTCTTCATAAAGCAAACATCTACAAGAATCCAAGTAGGATTTTCTTTTTTGGACTTCGCATCGTAATGAGAGTCTCTTTTGTTAAACGCAGTTGGGTCTGGGTATGGATTTGAGCAAATTTTTACAATCCCAACAATTCCTGGAGGGTTAGCGTTTGAATGATAGAAAAATGCGAGGTCGCCAACTTTCATCTCATCACGCATAAAATTGCGGGCCTGGTAATTGCGCACGCCGTCCCACATAGTGCGCTTGTCCCGCTCCATGTCGTCAATGGAGTAGTCTCCAGGTTCACTTTTGAGTAACCAGTAGTTCATGGAGTGAGTATAGCAGATACCTATGGCGCCTTTCTTAAAAACTGATTAAATTTGGCAACTTTTTTTATAAAGGGAGCTCTGCTACTATAAGCGCTCACAAGATACGTATGGAAACAGCAGAGAAAAGTTTACACATATCCTTAAAGGCGGACACGCTCTTTGAATTTTTGGGCGTTCCGATCACCAATGCGCTTCTCTCCACCTGGCTTGTAGTAGGTGTGCTTATCGCACTTGGCGTATTTGTAGGGATGCGCCGCAAGCTTGTGCCTGGAAAAGTACAGCTTCTCTTTGAGACACTTTTTTCCTACGTGCTTGATTATATGGAAGAGACGCTTGAGAGCAGAAAAATGGCGGAGCGCTTTTTCCCGCTTGTCATCACACTTTTCATCTTTATTCTCTTTGCCAATCTCGCAGGGCTTCTCCCTGGGATAGGGAGTATCGGTATATATCAGAGTGGACACTTCATAGAGCTTTTCCGACCGGTTTCAACTGACCTAAACAGCACGCTTGCGCTCACTATTATCGCCTTTTTGGTAATTGAGATTACAGGAGTACTGACACTGGGGATCTTGAAATATGGCTCTAAATTTGTTAACTTTAAGTCTGTCCTTGGCTTCTTAGTCGGGATCATCGAACTTTTCAGTGAGCTTGCGAGATTGATCTCTTTTTCCTTCAGGCTTTTTGGCAACATGTTTGCAGGGAAAGTGCTCATTCTTGTTGCTCTCTTTTTTGTGCCGGTCATAGTGCCGGTGCCACTCATGCTTTTTGAAGTGTTTGTAAGCTTTATTCAGGCGGCAATTTTCGCGCTTTTGACGCTCTTCTTTATCAAATTAGCGATCACCCCGTTAGAAAGTCACTGAGGCAACTTCTCACGGGGCAAGCCCCGATAGAGAGCCATAAGCACGGCACCTCACGGGGCAAGCGGGTTCGCATTAGAAAGAGACGGGGACACGTGCATGGATTGAAAGCTTCAATCTGCGGATGTGTTCCTGTCTTGGGAATTACTCATTACTAGCTCAGAGAAAACAATATGGAATTAGAAGTCGCAAAAACTCTCGGCATGGCACTTGCCGTCGGTTTGGGTGTTATTGGTCCGGGTATCGGTATTGGGCTCATTGTTGCAAAGGCGCTTGAAGCGATGGGAAGGAACCCAGAAGCAAGCGGAAAGATCCAAGCAACAATGTTTATCGGCATTGCCTTCACAGAAGCGTTAGCTATTTTCGCGCTCGTTATAGCCTTTATTGTTCGATTCGTGTAGTTGCGGCGGACAACTTTGTCGAGCTCATGCTTCTGGCACTCATCGTACGCTCTGATGCGCCTCGCTTGAGAGCCTCGCTCTTTTCGTTCTCCATCCGCAACTTCACAAATCGGCTGCATAGAAATCATGTCAGAAATTATAGACATCTTTGGACTCGACTGGCGGCTTTTGCTTATCCAAATGCTTAACTTTGGGCTTCTTCTTCTTGTGCTCTGGTATGTGCTCTATCGACCGCTCGTGCGCATTATGAGTGAGAGGCAACAGAAAATTGAGGCAGGAGTAAGGGACGCGGATGCGGCAAAAGAAAAGCTCGCAAAAGCGGAAGAGGAAAAGAAATTTTTGCTTCAAGAAGCTGAAAAAGAGGCCGAAGGAATTGTGGGAGGCGCGCGCCTGCACGCAAAGGAATCTGCAAACGACGTTATGAAAAATGCGCAAGAGAGAAGTGAGGCGCTTATTAAAGACGCGGAAGCGCGAGGCATGGAGGAAGAGAAAAAAAGAGTACGCGAGAGCGAAGAAGAAATTGCGCGCCTTGCAGTACTTGGTGCAAAGAGAATTCTGGAAGAAAAACGCTAATATGGCTTCACGCACAACACTTACAAAGAACTACGCACACGCGCTTCTCTCTATCCTTGAAGGAGCAACTGAGAGCGAGACTTCCGAGGCAATTGACCGCTTTGTCTTCCTTCTCAAAAAGAGAGGACATGAAAGGCTTCTTCCGCACATACAGAGGGAGTATGAAA
>JBBDKB010000030.1:6820-41192 GCA_040879605.1 Minisyncoccota bacterium | reverse complement strand
AACCTTGAAGAGGATGTGGTGCGCGCAGTGATTCTTGGAGGAGCCGAGGAGGTATCTGAAGGCACGCTTGTAAAGCGGACTAATGAAGTGCTCTCAATTCCTGTTGGAGAAGAACTTATTGGGAGAGTGCTCTCGCCGCTTGGTGAAGCCATCGACGGAAAGGGGAAAATTACTTCTACAACTCGCTACCCTGTTGAGCGCGAAGCATACGGTGTGATTGACAGAAAATCTGTCGATACTCCGCTACATATAGGCTTGAAGGCGATTGACTCTATGATCCCGATCGGGCGAGGACAGCGCGAGCTTATTATTGGTGATCGCTTCACAGGGAAAACAACAATTGCAACAGACACAATCTTGAATCAGAAAAATGAGCCAGAAGCGACTCGTCCGATTTGTATTTATGTTGCAATAGGACAGAAGGAATCGAAAACAGCTCGTATTGTCGCAGAGCTAAAAGAGCGCGGTGCAATGGAGTACACAATTGTTGTTGATGCTCCGGCAAGTGCTCCTGCGGCACTTCAATTCTTGGCTCCGTATGCAGGAGCCGCGATTGGAGAGTACTTTATGGAGAAGGGAAAGGATGCGCTTATTATTTATGACGACCTCTCAAAGCACGCGGTTGCTTATCGTCAGCTCTCACTTCTTTTGCGGCGTCCACCAGGGCGCGAAGCCTACCCAGGGGATATTTTCTACTTACATTCGCGTCTTCTTGAGCGAGCGGCGAAGCTTAGTGATGAAAAAGGTGGCGGGTCACTCACCGCACTTCCAATTATTGAGACGCAAGAGGGAGATGTCTCTGCCTACATTCCAACGAACGTTATTTCCATTACCGATGGACAAATTTATCTTGATACTGATCTTTTCAACAAGAACCTGAAGCCTGCGATTGACGTAGGGCTCTCGGTTTCTCGTGTTGGCTCTTCAGCACAGACAAAGGCGATGAAGGCTGTCGCTGGAAAAATTCGTCTTGAGCTTGCACAGTTCCGCGAGCTTGAAGCCTTCATGCAGTTTGCGTCCGACTTGGATCCTGATACAAAGCGGCGCATTGAATCAGGGCAACGTCTCACAGAGATTCTAAAACAAAACAAAAATCAGCCGATGGCGTTTGAGCGGCAGGTGCTTGTCATTTTTGCGGCAGTCAACGAGTACTTTAGAAATGTTCCGGTTGAGAAAATTGAAGAAGCGGAAGTGAGGCTCCTGCATTATATGGAGCGGGAGTATCCAGAGATTGCCGAGTCAATTCGAAAGACAAAAAAAATTGAAGATGGGACAGAAAAGAAACTTCGGGGAGCGTTGGAAGCCTTTCAGGCGACGCATCCAGAATTGTTTGCAAACACCACCACGCAAAGTCAAAAGTAAAACATTCCAATATTCTGCAGAATATTGGAATGTAAGTTTCGCAAAATGGCCTTAAGACAAATCAAAAGCAAAATACGTTCCGTAGAAAAGACCCGTCAAGTCACAAAGGCGATGGAAGCTGTTTCTGCTGTGAAAATGCGAAAGAGTCAGAGAAGAGCGCTTCTTGGGCGTCCGTATGCAGAGAGCGCCCTTTCCATCCTCGAGCGTCTTTCTCGGAGTGTTGATGTAGTACGACATCCTTTGGTTTCGAAGCGCGTGCCAGTGAAGCACACGGGGGTTATTCTCATTACAAGTGACAAGGGACTTGCGGGTTCTCTAAATACTGCTCTCCTTAAGAGGGTGGAAGAGCACATAAGAAGAGAAGGACTTTCCAAAGAAACTCTCACTTTCTACACCATTGGAAAAAAAGGCTATGAGTATTTCTTGAGACGGGGATATGCTATTTCAAACTCCTATACTTTGGGGGACGAAGTGGATGAAGAGGAGGTGCGAGCCGTGCTCCTAAAGGTGGTCGGCGACTACATGGAGGGGCAGATTGATGCGTGTCTTCTTGCGTACAATAATTTTCTTTCAACTTTTGAACAGGAGGAGGTTGTTCGGAAATTGATTCCCCTTGATTCTGTTGCACTCAAAGAAGTGGTGGAAGGTATTACTCCAGAAAAAGGGAAATACTCAGAAGAGCACAAAGAAAGTGTTGCGCCGATTTACACGATTGAGCCGAGTGCCGAGGAGGTTTTAGATGATCTTTTTCCAATGCTCCTTTCCGTTCTGCTCTTCCATGCGCTCCTTGAAGCAAAGGCCTCGGAACATTCGGCTCGAATGGTAGCAATGAAAAATGCGTCAGATAAAGCGGGCGATATGAGGAAAGAGCTTCGGCTTACTTTCAACAAAGAGCGGCAGGCGGCAATTACACAGGAGGTGAGCGAAATTATTAGCGGCATCCAAACCACAGCTAAATAAGAAACATGCAAACAGGAACAGTAAAACAAATCATCGGACCGGTCGTGGACGTCTACTTTGAAGGTGATGTACCGGCGATTCAAAATGCGCTCTCTGTTGAATCAAAAGACGGCGAGAAAGAGAAAAAAGTTGTGTTAGAAGTCGCCCAACACATAGGGCTCGGAAGAGTGCGCGCAATCGCGCTTTCTGATACAAGCGGTCTTGCCCGCGGAATGAGTGTAAAAGATACAGGAGCGCCTGTAACCGTTCCAGTTGGAGAGGAAGCACTTGGGAGGCTTTTTAATACTCTTGGAGATACTATTGACGGAAAAGGTGAACTCTCAAATAGCGTACCGCGCTCTCCGATACACAGAAAAGCCCCTGCCTTTACCGAGCAGAGTACAAAAGCTGAAGTGTTTGAGACCGGCATCAAGGCGATTGATCTCATGACCCCCTTTATTAAAGGAGGGAAAGTCGGACTCTTTGGAGGGGCGGGAGTTGGAAAAACCGTTCTCATTCAGGAACTTATTCGAAACGTTGCAACTGAGCATGGTGGATATTCTGTGTTTGCAGGAGTCGGTGAGCGTGTGCGTGAAGGGAATGACCTCTATCATGAAATGGCAGAATCAGGAGTACTTGAGAAAACAGTGCTCACGTTCGGGCAGATGAATGAAGTACCTGGAGCTAGAGCACGCGTTGGGCTGGCAGGACTTACAGCGGCTGAATACTTCCGAGATGAAATGGGAAAAGACGTTCTCTTTTTTATGGATAATGTGTTTCGTTTTACTCAAGCGGGCCAGGAGGTTTCTTCTCTCCTCGGACGTGTCCCGAGCGCTGTTGGGTACCAGCCGACCCTTGCTGAAGAGATGGGCGCTATGCAAGAGCGCATCACTTCTACAAACAAAGGCTCAATTACTTCTGTGCAGGCAGTGTACGTGCCGGCTGATGACCTTACCGATCCGGCGCCCGCAACAACTTTCTCACATCTTGACTCAACAGTAGTACTCTCAAGAGCGCTCGCCTCGCTTGGAATTTATCCTGCTATTGATCCGCTTGAGTCAGGCTCAACAGCACTTGATCCGGATGTTGTAGGTGAGGAGCACTACAAAATAGCGCAGGAAACAAAGCAGGTACTTCAGCGGTACAAAGATCTCCAAGATATTATTGCGATTCTCGGGATTGAAGAGCTTTCCGATGAAGACAAACAAACGGTGCATCGAGCTCGAAAAATACAACGCTTTCTTTCTCAGCCTTTTTTTGTCGGTGAAGGGTTCACTGGAACTCCCGGGCAGTACGTGCCCCTTGAGGAGACAATCCGTGGCTTTAGGGAAATTCTTGAAGGGAAACATGACGAGAAGAACGAGCAAGCTTTCTACATGAAAGGAAGCATTGATGAAGTAAAATGAGAGTCACTATCACCACAGTAGGGAAGCGGTTTTATGATGGTGAAGCATACGCGCTCATTGCCCCGGGGAGTGAAGGTGAAATGACAATACTTTCCGAACACCAACCGCTAGTTTCGCGCCTTAAAAAGGGGACACTTCGTGTTCTAAAAACAAAAGATGCTCAACCGGAAGAATTTCCAATTGAGCAAGGACTCCTGGAAACAGCAAAAGAGCACGTAACAGTGCTCCTCTAAAGAAGTGAAGGAGGGGTGAGCGCAGGAGGATAAGGCCCTCGCGCTCGCAGACTGGGGCAGTGATCTGCTCGGATTGCAGACTCCGAAACCCCTCCTTCTACAACGGGGACATCTCCTGGCGGGAGATGTCCCCGTTGTTTTGATTTCCCGTTGTTCTGATTTTCAGTGTAGCGCTTTTGCGCTTAAGGTCAAGAAGTGGGAAACCACAGGTCCCTTATTCCAATATTCTGCAGAATATTGGAATAAGGGAGTAGGTGAAGCAAGAGAGCCATGCGTTGCTATCTACATATGTGACTTGGGCCGAGCGAGAGTCTTTGCTACACTAACTGCATGTTGAAAAGTTTCTTGATGAAAAAAGCAATGGAGAGGCAACTCAAGGGTATGCCTGCTCCCCAGCGCGACATGATAATGGCTGCAGTTGAAAAGAATCCAAAGCTTTTTGAGAGAATTGCCAAAGAAATACAAGCAGAAATAAAGAGCGGCTCTAACCAGATGGCCGCAACAACGCGTGTGCTGAAGAAGCATCAGAAAGAGTTAAGGGAAGCCATGGGTCAGTAGTATATGTTTTTTCAGGATTTTTTAATTGTCTTTGATCTTTTTGAACTCGCTCTCACTGTGGGTGCTTCTACATTTGCACTTACATTCTATTTCATGGGAATCAAGGATGGCACGATTGATGCCTCTGAGAAGCGCTTTATGCATGCGGTTTACTTTGCACTTCGTCTCGCGCTCGCTCTTATCATCGTTACTGAAGTTTATTATCTCTATCAGTACGGACTTGCAAACTTTCCGCTTGCGCCGACACTTGAGATTCTTCTTTTCCGATGGGCAGTGATTGCAATTATCATTGTTAACGCAGTGTTAATGCACATTCACAAAATGCCGATGTGGCTGGGCCCGGCACTTGCGGGAGGCTCTTGGTATACACTTTTTGCGGTGAGTGTGTGGCCGAACCTCACGGCAGGGTTCATTGAGCTTTCAATCTACTATGCGGTGTTTGTGATCTTTATGGTTGGGCTTTTAAGGGTTATTAAATCTCTCTACTTAAAAAAATAATATGTACGCTACTCCAAAGAAAATTTTCCTATTGCTGGGGCACCCCGACAAAGAAACGTTTAGCGGATCTCTAGCGACGGAGTATGAGCGAGGGGCCCGCGAGGCGGGGCATGAAATAAGGCGGCTCAACTTAGGAGAGCTCACTTTCGATCCAATTCTCCATAAGGGGTATAAAGAAATTCAAGAGCTTGAGCCAGACTTAAAAGAAGTACAGGAGAACTTCAGGTGGGCAGATCACATTGTGATTGTCTATCCAAACTGGTGGTGCACGATGCCGGCACTTCTAAAAGGAATGTTCGATCGTATGTTTTTGCCGGGTTTTGCGTTCAAGTTCCATAAGGACAAAGGATACTCATGGGACAAACTCCTCTCCGGAAGAAGCGCCCGCGTAATTGTTGCCGCGGCGGCGCATCCGTGGCTTATCCGGCTCAAGTTTGGTGATTTTACGAATGAAATAACCCACGCCATTTTAGGCTTTGCAGGGATTGATCCTGTTCGCGTCAGCACATTCGGCCCATGCGAGCGTGCAAGCAAAAAGCAGCGGCGAAAGTGGGAGGAGGAAGTCCGTGACCTTGGCAAACAAGCGCTCTAGTAGTACTCTCTCTTCATGCTTTCAATCGGAATTGTAGGGCTTCCGAATGTTGGGAAGTCCACATTATTTAATGCGTTAACACAGAAGGCCGTGCCGGCCGAGAATTTTCCTTTTTGTACGATTGATCCAGCAGTTGGTGTGGTGGCGGTGCCGGATCCGAGGCTCTCTAAATTGAGTGAGTTTTCAGAATCGGAAAAGACGATCCCCGCGGCTGTTGAGTTTGTTGATATTGCAGGGCTCGTGAAGGGAGCGGCAGAGGGCGAAGGGCTTGGAAATCAGTTTCTTGCGAATATCCGAGAGGTGGATGCGATTCTCCATGTGGTGCGAATTTTTGATAATCAAGATATTACGCATGTTCATGGCGATGTTGATCCGGTTGGAGACATCGGCGTTATTAATCTTGAACTTATTCTCGCGGATCTTGAAACGGTAACAAAGCGACTTTCAAATCTAGAAAAAGAGGTGAAGCGAGGAGACAAAGAGGCAAAGTGGGAGGTTGAATGTCTCACCAAAGTACGCCACACACTTGAAGAAGGACATCTTGCGAGCGCTACGTCTCTTGCACTTGAGGAAGAGCACATCGTAAAGCAGGTGCATCTTTTGACTATGAAGCCTATGTACTACGCCTTAAACAAGTCGGTTGGCTCAAACAATATCGATGAAGAGAACAAAGAGAGATGGCAAGAGCTTGAAGAGCTTCTTGAATCAACAGGGGCTCACTATGTCATCATAGATGCAGGAGTTGAAAATGAACTCGCGGATGTGGCAAAGGATGATCAGATAGCACTTAGGAGAGACTTCGGAGTACTTGAAGATGGGCTTGCGTCACTTATTCAGGAAGGCTATAAGCTCCTCAAACTTATTACCTATTTCACAACCGGCACTGATGAGACACGCGCGTGGACTATAAAAGAAAGCTCCACGGCTCCAATTGCGGGAACCGCAATTCACACTGACTTTAGAGATAAGTTTATTCGTGCTGAAGTGATTCCGTGGGATACGCTTCTTGAGTCCGGCTCGTATGCAAAAGCTCGCGAGAAGGGGCTCCTTAGAACGGAAGGCAAGGAGTACATTGTCAAAGACGGCGACGTAGTGGAGTTTAAGATTTAGGTCGTACTACTCCAGTATACTGGAGTAAAAAGAAGTGCGAAAGGAGCGAGAATCGAGAGTTTGAAGTTCGGTCACTTCAACTACTCCAATGTTCTGCAGAATTACGGAATAGAGGGACGAGAGGAGTGGCGTAGGAGTAGGAGATGCGTTATAGTTGAAGAAACTTAAAAGCATTGTATAATTACTCATTATGAATATTTTCGGCGGTGATAAAGTGGACTCGAAAGTAATATCTTGGGCACTCGTGATTGGCATCGTCGTGGTGCTTAATCTCTTTTTTAGTGTTGGTATTGCACTTGTTTATGAAAAGCCAGAGTTTAATACTTTCTGCGGAAACAACGAACAAGTCGTTCAACCGATTGAAACAAAAGAGCAGTGTCTTGCAGTTGGAGGGCAATGGATTGAAGGAACGGAGCGAACTCCCTCGAATGGACACCCGGTACTTGAGAAACCTCTGGCAGGGGAGAGACAAGCGTACTGTAACGAATTCTTTACGTGCCAAAAGGAATACGAAGACGCTCGAGAAATGTATGAGCGAAATGTGTTCATTATTCTTCTTGGACTCGGCGTCCTCTCAATTATTGCGGGACTCGCGTTTAAGACATTCGCACCGGTTTCAAATGGACTCACCTTCGGAGGTATTCTTGCCTTCATTATTGCGGCTATTCGTTACTGGGAATCTGCTGATGATCTTGTGAAGTTCGGCATGCTCGGCCTTGCACTGGCAGCACTCATCTGGATTGGCATTAAGAAAATAAAGAGCTAACCTTCCGCACAAATGGCATGCGAGGCTACAACCACAAAAAAATAGAAGAAAAGTGGCCCACCTTCGCTAAAGCTATGGCGGGCAAGAAAGCTACGGACGGGCGAGCTGTCCTTTGTGAGAGTGTGCGTAAAAAAATGCTATGAAGAGCTATGATCACAAGAAGATAGAAGAGAAGTGGCAGAAGAGATGGGAAGAGAAGGAACTCTATAAAGTAGAGAACAAGACAGAGGGAAAAGAAAACTACTACACACTTGTAGAATTTCCTTATCCTTCAGGGAACCTCCACACGGGGCATTGGTATGCGTTTGTTGTACCTGATGCGTTTGCGCGGTATAAGAGAATGAAAGGGGAGAATGTGCTCTTTCCGATGGGATTTGATTCCTTCGGTCTGCCTGCCGAGAATGCGGCCATCAAGCATGGCATTGACCCAAGAGAGTGGACGTATGACAACATAGCTCACATGCGGGATCAAATTAAGCGTATGGGAAATGCGTTTGATCTTTCACGCGAAGTGGTGACATCAGATCCGGAGTATTACAAATGGACGCAGTGGCTTTTCTTGAAGCTTTACGAGAAAGGTCTTTCCTATCGGGGGAAGGCGGTGGTGAACTGGGATCCGGTTGATAAGACTGTGCTTGCAAACGAGCAGGTGCTTCCTGACGGAACGGCGGAGCGCTCCGGAGCAAAAGTAGGAAAGAAGGAGCTTAAGCAGTGGTTTTTCAAAATTACCGACTACGCAGATCGGCTTGTTGATGACTTAGAAGAGCTTGATTGGCCAGAGGAAATTAAAGAGGCACAGAGAAACTGGATCGGGAGATCAGAAGGTGCGATTTTGCATTTTAAAATCGCACCTTCTGTGCGGAACAACACAGAGCAAACGCAGAAAAACGCAGAAGAACTTCCGCGAAATTCCGCGTCCAGTCCGCGTGAGGCGGCGACCTCGATAGAGGTATTCACCACGCGGCCAGACACGCTTTTTGGAACGACCTACATGGTGCTTTCCCCTGAGCATAGGATTCTTGAAGAACTAAAGGAGAAGATCGAGAATCGAGACGAAGTCGCGCGCTACATTGATCAAAGTAAGGAAAAGACAGAAATTGAACGTACGAATGAAGCTCAAGAAAAAACAGGTGTTGAGTTAAAGGGGGTGAAGGCAATTAACCCTGGCTCAAGAGAAGAGATTCCAATTTTTGTTGCGGACTATGTGATCGCTTCCTATGGGACGGGCGCTATTATGGCGGTGCCTGCGCATGATGAGCGCGACTTTGCATTTGCACAGAAGTACAATTTGCCGGTAAAGCAGGTTATTCTTCCTTGCAAAGAAGATCGAAATAATCCGCCACAAAAAGGACTTGAGGAAACTGAGCGCGAGGTTGTGGTTGCGTTCTTAAAGAATAATGCGACTGGAAAGTATGCACTCCTTAATTGGCATGGAACACTCGAAGGCATTACAACAGGGATTATGGGAGGGATTGATGATGGTGAGACTCCTGAGGAAGCTGTTTTAAAAGAGATCCAGGAAGAGGCTGCAATTAACAATGCGCGGGTTGTAAGAAAAAATCCGTGGATTTCGTCTGCTCGCTATTGCGCTTCACATAAGGGAGTAAACAGAACTTCTTTTGCCCATTGGTATATTTGTGAAGTTGACAGTCTTTCAGAACAGGGTGAAATTCCAGAGGAGGAAGCAAAGCTTCACACTCTGATTTGGGTCGATGAGGAAGAAGTACTTGACGCATTGGGTCCTGAGGATCAAAAAAACATGTGGAGCAATTTTCTTAGGCTCAGTTCAATTCTTGATTCAGGGAAACTTATTCAGTCCGGAGAGTTTGATGGGCTGGATTCCGAGGATGCAAAGGAGGCCATCACAAAGAAAGTGGGAGGAGAGATGACTTCAACATATAGAATTCGAGACTGGCTTCTCTCGCGCCAGCGCTACTGGGGTTGCCCGATTCCGATTGTGTATGATCCGGAAGGTAATCCGCATCCGGTTTCGGAAGAGCATTTGCCGTGGCTTCTGCCAGAAGATGTAAAGCTTGGGGAATTGACCGGCAAGTCGCCGCTTGCGACCTCAAAAGAACTCCATGAGCGCGTAGAGCATCTTTTTGGAGTAGGGTGGACTCCTGAGTATGACACGATGGACACATTTGTAGATTCTTCGTGGTATTTTCTTCGTTATCTTGATCCATATAATGAGACGGAATTCTCTTCAAAGGAGGTACAAAAGGCATGGATGCCTGTTGCCCGATACTCAGGGGGAGCAGAGCACACCACGATGCACGTTCTCTACTCGCGATTTTTTCAAAAAGCACTTTTTGATCTTGGCCTTGTTACAGAGAGTGAGCCATACAGGGAGCGCCTCAATCGCGGTCTTATTCTCGGTACTGATGGAAGAAAAATGAGCAAGCGATGGGGGAATGTGGTTGATCCAGACGAACATGTCGAGCGTGTCGGCGCTGATTGTGTGCGCACTTACCTTGCCTTTATTGGTCCCTACAACGAGGTCGGTGCATATCCATGGGACATGGGAGGCATTGCTGGGGTGAGGCGCTTTCTTGAAAAAGTGAACACGTTGAGTGAGAAGGTGAGCGATAAGGAAGCATCAGAAGAAATTACTCAGCTTTTGCATGAGTCAATCATGAAAGTGGGGCGCGACATCGAAAGCTTTAAGTTCAACACAAGTGTCTCGCAACTCATGGTGCTTTCAAATCGGTTTGCAAAAGAAGAAGAGGTTCCCAAAGAGGCCTTCAAAACTTTCTTAAAACTACTTGCGCCGTTTGCGCCGCACCTAGCGGAGGAGCTTTGGCTCTCGCTTCGCGAGCGCGGATCTACACAGAATGAACGCGGATGGACGCGGAATGACTCGGTCCACATGCAGGCGTGGCCAGAATATGATGAGGCGCTTCTTAAAAAACCCACTGCAGAAATCGCAATACAGGTGAATGGCAAGCTAAGAGGTGTACTTTTGCTGCCTCTTGAGACAAGCGAGGAAGAGGTGAGGGCAGAGGCAGAGAAGCTTCCGGCAGTCGAGAAGTATCTTACTGAAGGAGAGGTTTCCAAGGTTGTTTTTGTTCCCGGGAAGCTCATAAACTTTGTTGTAAAGAAAGCTTGACGCTTTCTTATAAGCGTGATACAAATATAGATATCATGAAGAAAAGCGCGCTAAAACCTAAGCTAGTTGTCAAGAGGCTTCTCTCAGCGCTTTCTCCTCGCGCTAAAGAAATTCTCACTTCTCGATACGGTCTCGGAGAGGTTCTCCATCCGCTTACTTTGGAGGCAATTGGAAAGAAATACGGGATCACACGAGAGAGAGTCCGCCAGATTGAAAATCACGCGCTTGAGCTTATTCAGAAGTCCGACGTACTCAAGAAGGAGCAAGAAATTTTTGAGGCACTAAAAGAAGAGATCGATGAACTCGGGGGGCTTGTTTCTGAGCGTGAGCTTCTTGGCGCTCTCTCTAAAGACAAAAGCACTCGCAACCATTTCACCTTCCTTCTTACTGTAGGAGAGTTTTTCGTTCACGAAAAAGAAAGCGCCGAGTTTCACCACCGCTGGCATATTGATCAGGCGCTTGCAAAGCAAGTGCAAAATGCGCTTCGGAAACTCTATCAGAATCTTTCTGATGATGATCTCGTTCCTGAGTCAGACCTCATCGCACACTTCCTAAGTGAAGTACAGGGGCTTAATGAGAAATATAGGAATGAGGAAATTGCTCGCCGATGGCTTTCTCTTTCAAAAACACTTGATAAGAACCCGCTTGGAGAATGGGGGAAGGCAGAGTCTCCGAATGTAAAAGCAAAAGGAATGCGTGATTATGCGTATCTTGTAATTAAGCGTCATGGCTCACCGATGCACTTTCGCGAGGTTGCCCATTCTATCACCGAGCTCTTTGATAGAAAAGCGCATGAAGCAACATGCCATAATGAGCTAATTAAAGATTCCAGGTTCGTGCTTGTCGGGAGAGGACTTTACGCACTCTCTGAGTGGGGGTACTCAACCGGCGTCGTGAAGGATGTTATTAAAGATATTTTAGAGAAGAACGGACCTCTTTCGCGCTCTGAGATTATTGACCTCGTAAAGAAGGAGCGTTACGTGAAGGACAACACCATTATCGTAAATCTTCAAGACGGAAAACTTTTTGTGCGAGAAGGAGGAGGTAGATATACCCTCAAGTAAACTACACAAAAAAGGGGGCTGTCCGCTCCCTTTTTTGTGTATTTCCCGCTACAATAGAGACAATGATTCATATACTTACCGAAGTTCCTTTCTACAAGGATGGGATGAAAAAACTAAAGGAGATTGGTATCTCTCCTGGGCACGTTGCAGGCCTCGGGACACTTCTTTATGTCTTTTTTGTGATTCCGGCTTTCCCTGGGTTTTTCGTTCCAGCTTTCCTTTTTCTTCTGAAGTCGTGGCCCATCTGGATTCCGATTTTCCTTACTGCAATTCTTTGGAGGAACTGGATGGCATACACACAGACAAGACATCATGCTGAAACAGACTTCACTCTTCTTGAAATTCGTCTTCCTCAAGAGATTACTCAATCTCCGCTTGCAATGGAGACGGTTCTCAACACACTCTTCCAAACAGGAGCTGCAGATACCATTTTTGATAAATATTTCGGCGGAGTTACAGATCATTTTTTTTCCCTGGAGATGGTTTCAAGCGAGGGTAGAATCCATTTCTACATCTGGACAAAAGAAAAGTACAAAAAACTTATAGAAGCGCAGATTTATAGTCAGTACCCAAATGTGGAGGTTGAGGAAGTCCCCGACTACACTGCCGGGCATGAATTTGATCCCGATACCATGAAAATTTTTGCAATTGAGCAGGCGCTTCAGCAACCAGATCCATATCCAATCAAAACCTATGTAGACTACGGACTCGATCGCGAGCAAAAAGAGGAGTTTAAAATTGATCCTCTCTCCGTGCTGATGGAGTTCTTTGGGACTCTCGGAAAGGGAGAGCATCTCTGGATGCAGATTGTTATTAAAGCGCATCAAGATAACGCATGGCAAAAAGATGCCGAAGAAGAGATAGAAAAGATTCTTAAGAAAACTATGGATGAAAATAGTAAGTCGCCAAATTTCTCTAGACTTTCAAAAGGCGACCAGGAGGGAATAGAAGCGATGCAGAAAAACCTCAATAAAAAACCATTTGATGCTGGTATTCGGATGCTTTATTTTGCAAAAGAAGAGTACTACGATTCAGCAAAAAATGCTGGCCTTCCCACCTCAATGAGGGCGTTTGAAGCTCACACACACAATGGGTTCAAACCTGTGTTTCTTGTAGGGCCTTTCTACTTTCCATGGCAGAACTTCTTTGGACGAGCAAAGAGGAGAAAGCAGAAAGGGGCATTCACGGCATATAAGTGGCGCTCTTTCTTCTATCCGCCTTATAAGCGGCCACACTTTGTGCTTTCAGCTGAGGAAATCGCAACAGTATACCACTTCCCAGGTAGAGTAGTGAGCGCTCCAGCACTTGAGAGAATCGGCTCTATCAGAGCGGAAGCGCCGTCAAATCTTCCACGCGCACCGGAGGCTGAATAATATGAGCTTAAGATATTTTCAAAATAAGACAGCACATGCCCTTCAAAGCAAGAGAGTGAGGGCAGGATTGATTGGTTTTGCATTAGTGTTCGGGGCATTTTATATGGTTGCGTTGAAACCCCCGAGTAATTTTCCTGTCGGTAGTGTAATTGAAGTAGAGGAAGGACAATCGCTTTCAGAAATAGCGCATACACTTGAGGAGAGGAAGGTGGTCTCATCCGCAAAATGGTTGAGAAATTTTGTGATTCTTCTTCGAGGCGAGAAGGGGGTCTTTGCCGGAAGCTACTATCTTCCAGAAAAGAAGACAGCGCTTGGTATCGCGTATGCTCTTTCAAGAGGTGAATTTGGTGTGGATACCATTCCTGTCCTCATTCCTGAAGGAGCGGCAAGTTATGAAATCGCTAGTATTCTCTCACGTGAACTTTCAAACTTCAATAGAGGTGCTTTTTTAAAAACCGCTGAGGGAAGAGAAGGAAAACTTTTTCCTGATACTTACTTTTTTCTTCCTGCCACCAGTCATCAGGTGGTACTCAAAGCATTTCAGAAGAATTTTAAGGAAAAAGAGGAACTCCTTCGTCAGGAAGTAGAGAGAGCGGGCTATGATTTTGAAGAAGCGCTCATTATGGCTTCGCTCCTTGAAAAAGAGGCGCGGAAAATGGAAACGCGACAGATCATTGCCGGCATTCTCTGGAAGCGCCTTGAACTTGGAATGCCGCTTCAGGTGGACGCGGTCTTCGGCTACATTGAAAAGAGAGCAACATTCCACCCAACATTTGAGACCCTTAAAGTTGAATCTCCTTATAACACATACACGAATGTTGGCCTTCCTCCCGGGCCGATTGGAAACCCGGGTGAAGATGCAATTTATGCGGCAATCACTCCGATTGAAACACCGTATCTTTACTATCTTACTGATAGAAATGGTGTGATGCGCTACGCTGAAACGTTTGAAGGACACAAGAGAAACCGAGCGCTTTACCTCGACTGAAGTTCGGATTAAAGGGGAAGAGCCACAGCAGTTTGATCGATTGATCACTTACGTGTGGCTCTTTTAAGGTCAACCAAGCCATGGTGCTAGCTCCTCGTCGGCAATCGGTTCAAGGTTACGGTGGAAGAGTCGCACCCTTCCCTGTGCAAGCAAGCCTCGAAGTTGCTCCGGGCGAGGCCAAGCAAGGACATGATTGTCCGTTGTAAACACGAGAGCTCGCCTACCATCCAGGTTGGCAACGAGGACCTCGTGCACACTATTTGGCCGAAGTGTCGCGACGGACACCTCCCATCCGGGGAATTCAAAGAGCTCGAGCTCTTTGTCAACCACAGCGGTGAGCTGGACGCCGGCAAGTGACACTCGGGGTAAAGAACTCTGCGTAGTCATGAAAATCACCTCCTTTCAACATACGCTAGGAGAACAGTACCTGATTACATGAGGGTGAGCAATATGTTATAACACTCGCATGAAGGGTAAAGAAACAGTATTTGTCGGACTCTCCGGAGGCGTTGACTCTTCTGTCTCAGCCGCCTTGCTCAAAGAGCAAGGCCATAATGTTGTGGGTGTCTTTATCAAAGTATGGCAACCTGATTTTTTGGAGTGCACTTGGCCGGAAGACAGACTCGATGCGATGCGAGTGTGTGCAACACTTGAGATTCCTTTTCTCACTTTTGAGTTTGGTGAAGAGTATAAAAAAGAAGTTGTTGACTCAATGATTGCTTCTTACAAGAGAGGAGAGACACCAAACCCTGACGTGCTTTGTAACCAGCATATTAAGTTCGGCTCTTTTCTAAAGAAGGCAAAAGAGATGGGAGCGGATAAAATTGCAACAGGGCACTATGCGCGAGTGGATAAAGAAGGGGAAGTGCGCAGGCTTTTTAAAGGTGTTGATGGAGAAAAGGATCAAACATACTTCCTCTGGACACTCACACAAGAGGAGCTAAAGAGCACTCTTTTTCCAATAGGGGGTTTTAGAAAGAAGGAGGTACGCCAGCTTGCGGAGCGATTTGGACTCCCTACAGCAAGAAAAAGAGAAAGCCAAGGGCTCTGCTTTCTTGGGGAGCTTGTTATGCAGGACTTCTTGAAGCATTTTCTAGAAGAAAAGGAAGGAGTAGTTCTCAATGAAAAAGGAGAAAAAGTTGGCACACACGAAGGAGCATTCTTTTATACACGAGGGCAACGACATGGCTTCTTGATTAGCGATGTGGATGAACAGAAAAAACCGCACTACGTCATCGAAAAAGATATAGAATCCAATACGCTCACCGTGTCAACAAATCCTCCAAAAGAGGAGGAGGCTTTGATAAAGCTTCGTGATGAAAATTGGCTTAGTGCCTCTCC
Organism: Minisyncoccota bacterium; assembly: GCA_040879605.1. GTDB lineage: Bacteria > Patescibacteriota > Minisyncoccia > Phycocordibacterales > JBBDKB01 > JBBDKB01. Next base: position 25,853 of record JBBDKB010000030.1, on the reverse strand, counting down.
GCAAGAGGGCTCTCCCTACACCTGTCGGCTACGACATCGGCAAACTCCACTTCCTTGCATCTGCAGAGGCAATGGGAGAGTGGAGATAGATGGGGAAAGGGCAGCATCCGGACAGTCATGTGTTCTGTATAACGGAGATGAATGTCTTGGCGGTGGAATCATCACTTCCCCTTAAAGCCCAACACCGAGTGTTGGGCTTTAAGGGGAAAGAAGAAAAGGAAAGTCGCTGAGTATTTGGGGTTTGGTGATCTGTTCATTTACTGAGCGGGAGGATGGAGGAAAAAGTGGACGCCAAGATTGATAAGAGGGACTGTGGAAAGCCTTCTCGCATCTTTCTATTCATTCTCATATACTTAAAGAAATCTAATATATTTTTATGACCAACAAAACAAATTTTATTGTTCTACTGCTTGCACTCGCATTTGTTGTTTTCATGTTTCCAAATTTCTTTCTCGGAAGCTTTCTGGAGAGTACGGATGTCAGAGAGCGGGAAGTACAGAGCAATGATGAGGTTCACCAGGTTGTGCCAATTCAAAGGGAATTTGATGGGACAACATACGTTGTTTCTGGATTCGTTGATCTCCCAACTCCGTGTCACTCCCTCTCAACTTCAATTAGTGTATTTTCAACCGATCCAAAACAAGCACTTATCGCGCTTCGGAGCGAGCCAGGAGATGAGCTTTGTGCACAAGTTATTACGCCACGAGAGTTTGAAGTAAGCTTTACCGCAGGTGAGGATGCCCTTATCAGGGCGACCTTAAATGGAGCTCCACTCAATCTTGTGCTAAGCGAGTAGATGAATCCACTTATAAAAAAAGCTGATGGCACGGAGGAAGCATTCCAGCCGGAGAAACTTCGTTATTCTTTAACCCGTTCCGGAGCCTCCGAGGCCTCTATTGAAGAGGTTCTGAAGAAAATAACTTCAGAGATAAATGACGGCGATTCAACAGGGCAGATTTATAGAAAAGCTTTTGGGCTTCTTAAAAAGTTGGAGAAGCCTGCCGCTTCTCGCTATTCACTCAAACGGGCGGTGCTCTCCTTGGGACCAACAGGGTTTCCTTTTGAGGTATTTGTAGCTCGCATTTTTGAGGAGAAAGGGTACCGAGTGAGGGTGGGGGAAGTTTTAGATGGGAAATGTACCACCCATGAGGTTGATCTTGTTGCACGAAAGGAAAACGAATGCATCTTTGGAGAACTCAAGTTTCATAATCGCGCCGGTACAAAATCTGACGTACAGGTGGCACTTTATGTGTATGCGCGCTTCCATGATTTGCAAGAAGGAGTGGCAGTTCCGAAGGGATGCCGCGCAACAGGATTACTTCTTACAAACACAAAATTTACAAAAAACACCATTCATTATTCAAAGTGTGCTGGCCTCGAGGTGATAAGTTGGAGCCATCCAAGAGAAGGCAACTTGCAAGATCTGATTGAGGAGACAAAAGTCTATCCCTTGACGTGCCTCACGAGCCTCTCCAACAAGGAAAAGCTCCATCTTCTTGAAAAGAACGTAGTGCTCTCTAAAGCCCTAAAAGAAAAGCGGCAAGAGATGAAGGAGGCCGGGTTAAGCGACAAAAAGATCGCTGAAGCGCTTGAGGAAGCGGATGTCTTGTGCAGAGCTTCTTAAGCGTGTAGAATACCCCGCGTATGGCAGAAAATATTTGGGAAGAGAATAAGGGAGAAAACAACAAGAGGGGCGACGAGAAGCGCCGCTACTTTGATAAAAAAACAATAAGCTCTTTTCTTGTGGGGCTTGCAGTTGGGATTCTTGCAGTAGTTCTCTGGATGGTTGCGGGGCCGCAAGAGGCAAATGCTCCCATCGAGGAGGCAGACAATACTCAAATTGATTCTGGAACGGCCGGAAGCCAAGGAAATGCAGGAGCTACAAATCCTTCTCCTATCGGAGCGCAATTTAATTCAAACAGTAATGAAGGACAGGCCGCTGGTAATGTGATTGTTGTTGCCGATCAGCGAGCGGGAGCTCTGGTTCTGGTTGATAGGGTTTCTCTCTCAACGTCCGGATGGGTGGCAATCCATGAGGACAATGCCGGAACTCTTGGAAATATTCTTGGTGCGGCTCGCTTCAGCGAAGGGGAGCATGCAGGGAGTGTTACCCTTCTTCGGGAAACCAAAGCGAACAGAGAGTACCATGCTGTTCTCTATGTGGATGACGGAGATGAAGTGTTTGACTTCAGGGAGGATACGCTCCTTGAAGCACAGCCAGGAGTACCGCTTGTGACAACGTTTGAGACTTTCTAGAAAACTTAAAAATAGGAACACAAAAGGAGAGCTGCTAGGCTCTCCTTTTGTGTTATACTTTCACTATGCCAGCCTACAAAAAGAGACAGCGGGGGCTTTTTGATCCTAACTCTTCGGAACCATTCAAAATCTCGCGCTCCAAAATAGATTTATTTGTTGATTGTCCGCGGTGTTTCTATTTAGACCTACGTTACGGAATTCCTCGACCTTCTTTCCCTGCTTTTACACTCAATAACGCTGTTGACACGCTTTTGAAAAAGGAATTTGATGTGCATCGAGAAGCGCAAAGTGTTCACCCTTTGTGCAAAGAACATGGAATTGATGCCGTGCCGTATCAGCATGAAGAGCTTGAAGCATGGCGGGATGCGCTTCGGCGAGGTATTCAATACCACCATAAACCAACAAACTTTCTTGTGCGGGGAGGTATTGATGACGTGTGGATAGACAAAGAAGGAAAACTTATCATTGTTGACTATAAAGCGACGAGTAAAATTGAAAAGCCAAATCTCGATGGCTTTTGGCAACAGGCGTATAAACGCCAGGCGGAAGTATATCAGTGGCTTTTTAGACAAAATGGGTTTGACGTGCATCCGACTGCCTATTTTGTGTACGTCAATGGGAAAGCTGACCTCGATGTATTCGATGCTAAATTAGAATTCGACATGGACATCATTCCTTATGAGGGAAGCGATGATTGGATTGAAGGAACACTCATAGAGGCTCGCGGAACACTTGAGAGAAACGCGATCCCAGAAATCGGAGAGAACTGCGAGTATTGCACATATAGGGAAGCGGCCGGGAAGAAACTTCAAGAAATAGTAAAAGGGAAGTAACCCCGCGAGTGCCCCGGGGCAAGGAAGTAAGAGGAATCAGGAATCAGGGGGAAAGGGATAAGGAGAAAGGACTTGTTATGATATATCATAACAAAAAGGTGGCGAACAGAAATACGAATAAAAATGATGCAGAATCGAACTAGGTACTAAAAACCTTACGATATATCGTAAGGTTTTCAAACGGTTTTAAAAAGAACAGTGGCAAGAATAAAGAGTGAGGCAGATATATTGAATCAAGATAAAATAAAAACATTCTATTATTCTGCAGAATAATAGAATGTTTTAGGAGGAGAGTGTAAAACATGTATGAAGTTTAAGGAAAGAGTACAAAATATTGTTCGCGAAATCCCGAAAGGGAAAACGCTCTCCTATAAGCAAGTAGCAGAACTTGCAGGAGCTCCAGGAGCGCAAAGAGCAGTTGGAAATATCATGGCGGGGAATACTGACAAGAGCGTGCCATGCCATCGCGTCATTCGTTCTGATGGGAAAGTGGGGAAGTACAACGGCCTTCAAGGGGAAAAAGAACGTCTGCTTAAAGAAGAAGGCGCGCTTGACTAGTGGATGAATGTTCACCTGTGCAAAACCGGGTTTTGCACAGGTGATGGATCTCAGGGCGTTTCGAAGGGATCAGCACAATATGAATAAACTCACGATCGTGAGTTTATTCATACTTATCTCTGTTTCCAGTTCTCTGGAGAGGAAAAAAATGGTGGGAGAAAGATGGCGCCCCTTTCGACATCCAGGAGCTTCCTGATGGCCTGCTCTTGAAAGTAGTTGAGATACCCAACAACGCCCAGGCACCGTGAGTGGCTGGGCGTTTCCTGTGACAGGCGTATGGTATACTCGCATTATGAGCGCCAAATATGAGGCGATGAAGAGTATTAAGAATGAGATAATAGCTCTTAAAGAGTCTCCGCTTTATCAGTATCGAACGGAGAACGGCTATTTTCCGGTGGTTGGTGAGGGAAATCATGACGCGAATATTATGTTTATTGGAGAGGCACCTGGGAAAAACGAAGCGCAAACAGGAAGGCCGTTTTGTGGCTCGGCGGGGAAGCTCCTTGATGAGCTTCTCCTCTCAATCAATTTGCCTCGGGAAAGCGTGTACATCACAAATATTGTGAAAGACAGGCCCCCTGAAAACCGCGATCCGACTCCTTCTGAAATTGAGCTCTACGCCCCCTTTCTTGACCGCCAAATAGAAGTTCTGGAGCCGAATGTAATCGCGACGCTCGGGCGCTTCTCAATGCAGTACATTATGAAGAAGTACGATCTTGATCTTGAAATTGAACCAATTAGTTTTGCTCATGGTAAAGTTTACAAAACAGTGGGTCCATCCGGTGATGTGGCGATTGTGCCTCAGTATCATCCAGCCGCCGCAATTTATAATCGCTCGCTCATGGATACGTTAAAAGAAGATTTTCAAGTGCTTAAGCAGTTTATATGAGACATACAGCGAATCTAGAGAAAGCGCTCCAGAAGGCAGCCTCACTTCATAAAGACCAGAAGAGAAAAGGGAAAGATGAGGTACCATACATCACCCACCCGGTGAGTGTTATGCTTATTCTTTCTCACTACACAGACGAGGAAGATATACTCATTGCGGGGCTTTTGCATGATACAGTTGAAGATACCGACTACACATTCAAGGAGCTCGAGAAGGATTTTGGGAGTAGCGTAAGGGCTCTTGTCGAAGGAGTGAGCCAACCTGAAAACGGAACGTGGCTTGAGCAAAAAAAAGAATATCTTAAGTCATTGAAGTCTGCTCCAGATGGGGCCGCATATGTTTCAGCGGCAGATAAGATGCACAACTTTGACTCCGCTCGAAGAGATTTTAAAGAATCCCATGAGATGATGACGAGATGCTTCCCTGGCAATCTGGAAGAGCGTATTCTAGGATACAAGAGAATTGTTGATCATCTTCTTCCACGCATTCCAAAAGAAATGGCCGATGAGCTTCAGGTTGCATTTGCAAGTTATAAAGAGTTCATCCGCTCCTAATCTATGTGGATATTTTACGCATTTCTCTCGGCTCTTTTTGCGGCACTTGTCGCAATTTTTGCAAAGCTTGGTTTGAAAGAGCTCGACACCACGCTTGCGACGACGATTCGCGCGATTGTCATGGTGTTTTTACTTATTTCAGTGAGCCTCGCGCTCGGTAAGTTTGACGGCTTTCACTTCTCCTCACTTGCCGGACGTGAGTGGCTCCTGATTATCCTTGCGGGCATTGCTGGAGCGCTCTCATGGCTTTTCTACTTCTTTGCGCTCAAGCATGGTCTTGCAAGCGGGGTTGTTGCGATTGATAGACTCTCTATCGTGTTTGTTGTTATACTCGCAGCACTCTTCCTTGGAGAATCATTTGGTCTTAAGGTGGCTCTCGGAGCAGTTCTTATGGCGGGAGGGGCAGTATTGATTTCACTTCGCTAAATGTATACACGAAAAAAACTCACAAAAAAAGATTTTGTATGGACTTCTTACTCCGCCAAAGAAGTAGAGAAGCTTGCTAATGATTTGGTTAGCGTCAAAGCGGAGCGATACGATGCGATTAAAGCGATACCGAAGGAAGAGAGAACTTTTGAAAATACTATTGAAGCAGTAGAGTATTCTTCGCAGGGTCTTCCAGAGAAAGGATCTCGTATCCACTTACTTAGCCAAGTGCATCCGAAGAGGGGGACTCGAGAAGCGGCCCGCAAGGCGGAAGTTAAAATTTCTTCAGCACTTATTGATCTTGAGTACGATGTAGAACTCTACAGGGCATATCGTGAATATGCAGAGAGGGGCGAGGTGCTTCAAGGGGAAGAGAAGAAACTTTTTGAAGATATGGGCAAAGGGTTCCGACAAATGGGCTTTGGCTTGCCGAGGCGCGATCGGGCACTGCTCATGAAAAAGCTCAAAAGGATGTATGAACTTTCCAATATATTTGAAAATAGAATAAACGACTGGGAAGACTCTATTCTTGTCACAAAAGAAGAACTTGAAGGCCTTCCTGACTCATATATCTCCAATCTTAAAAAAGAAAAGAATGGAAAGTATAAAGTAACGCTTCAATATCCGGATCTCTTTCCTTTCCTTTCAGGTGCAAAAAGTACAAAGAAGCGAAAAGAACTTATGGATAAAGATCTCCAAAAGGGAGGCGAGAAGAACATCAAAATTTTAAAAGAGCTTCTCGAGCTCAGGAAAGAACAGGCTAAGATCTTAGGATACAAAAGTTATCCTGATTTACGTGTTGAATTACGGACAGCAAAAAATGAGAAGAACATCCGCTCCTTTTTAAGTGACATACTGAAGAACACCCGTAGTGCTACAGAGAAGGAAATGAAAGAGCTTGAAAGAGTAAAAGGAGCGCCGCTTCGCTACTATGATCTCTCTTATTATTTTAAGCAACTGCGGAAAGAAAAATTTCAGCTTGACTCGGATCTTCTTAAAGAGTATTTCCCACTCCAGTCGGTCAAAGGTGAGATGCTCTCGCTCTTCTCTTCACTTTTTGATGTATCTTTTGCGAAGCGAAAAGAGTTTCCTATGTGGCATGAGAGTGTTGAGCTTTATGAAGTGAAGAGTAAGAAGGGCGAGACTCTTTCATATTTCGGCCTTGATCTTTATCCGCGAAAAGGGAAATATGGCCACGCAATGGTTGCCCCGGTGCAGACCGGTCAGCTTGAGAGAAGTGGAAGGCGCTATCATCCGGCGCTCGCCTTTATGGTGGCTAATTTCCCTCGCCCGAACAAAAAGAATCCATCCCTCATGAGTCACTCGGAAATTGAGACGCTTTTCCATGAATTCGGCCATCTAATGCATCACGTACTTTCTGATGCGAAGTATCCGACACAGTCCGGAACGAGCGTTGCGTGGGATTTTGTTGAAACTCCTTCACAGCTTTTTGAAAACTGGGCCTGGGATGAAACAACCATAAGGAGAATGTCTTCCCACTACAAAACCGGCAAGAAACTTCCCGAGAGGATGCTTCGTTCTCTTATTAAATCGCGCTCATATGGCGCCGCCTACACTGCAAGAAGAACGGCGGTTCTTGCACTTACTGATATTGAACTCCACACAAAGAAAATAGCAAATCCAAATGCATTTTACAGAAGCCTACAAAAGAAGTACACGGGCGTTGCGCTTCCTGCTAATCACAATAGGCTTGCTGGGTTTGCGCACATTGCGGGGGGCTACGACTCAGGCTACTACAGTTACTTGTGGGCTGAAGTTTTTGCGTATGACCTTTTTACCCGCTTCGAGAAGAAAGGAAAAAGAAATAAGAAAGTGGGGAAAGAGTTGAGAAGAAAGGTGCTCGAGAGAGGTTCAAGCGCTCCAGAGCTCTCTCTCGTTGCCGACTTTTTGGGGCGCAAGCCAAATAATAAGGCCTTTCTTAAGGGCATAGGAGCGCGTTAGAATCAAGGAGTTAGAATTAAGTATGATGAGTATACATTTTTTAGGACTATTATTAACAACACTTGGGGAAGTGCTTCTTGGAGTGGCGGTTGTTATGGTGCATCTTCGCGTGATTAAGGAACACGGAATTGACAAGAAGGTTATGTCTGCGATGCTTCGAGAGCGCAACATCGCATTTCTTGCCATTTTGCTCATTCTTGCCGGCTTTTTGCTTGAGGCAATGCACTTTGGGTATATTCCGAATCTTCTATGAACTCACCTGAAATAAGAAAGCGTTTCTTAGATTTTTTTGAAAAGCGAGGACACGCGGTAGTTCCTTCAGCTTCTCTTGTGCCGAAGGATGATGCATCCGTGCTCTTTACGACTGCCGGCATGCAGCCGCTTGTGCCCTATCTTATGGGGAAACCGCATCCGAAAGGGAAGCGAATCGCAAGCATTCAAAAGTGTGTACGAACGCAAGACATTGAAGAAGTGGGGGACAAAACACACGACACTTTTTTTGAAATGATGGGCAACTGGTCACTTGGAGATTACTTCAAAAAAGAAGCAATTACGTGGAGCTATGAATTTCTGACAAGTAAAGAAGAGGGGCTCGGTCTTAATCCAGAGCGGCTCTATATTACCTGCTTCGAGGGAGATGAAGATGCTCCTCGGGATGATGAGTCAAAAGAAATCTGGATGTCGCTTGGTATTAGAGAGCACAGGATTTATTTTCTCGGCAAAGATTCAAACTGGTGGAGTCCTGGGGAAAATGGACCGTGTGGTCCAGATACGGAGATGTTTTACGATGTGACGGGAAAGCTTGGAGACTTAAGCCATGGAGAGTTCCTTAAAGCTGATGATGATCAAAAAGTGGTTGAGATTTGGAACGATGTCTTCATGGAGTACGAGAAAAAGGACGGAAAGGTAATCGGGAAGCTTTCTCAAAAAAATGTAGATACGGGTGCGGGTCTTGAGCGTGTTGCGATGGTGATGCAGGGAACTGACAACATTTTTGATACTGATCTTTTTCTATCTCTGATGAAAGAACTTGAGGCGGGTACTAATGAAAATCTCCAGGCAAAAAGAATTGTTGCCGATCACATCCGCACCGCTACTTTTATCGTTGCCGATGGTGTTGTGCCTTCAAACACAGATCAGGGATATATTCTGCGACGTCTTATTCGGCGAGCCGTTCGCTATGGAGATATGCTTGGACTTGAAAGTGGAGCGCTTTCAAAGCTAAGTCAAAGAGTCATTGATCAGTATAAAGAAGTCTATCCGGAGCTTACCTCTGAAGTCTCTCGAGTGATCAAGCAAGAAGAGGAGCAATTCAGGAAAACTCTTGCAACCGGTATCAAGGAATTTAAAAAAGTAAGGGGTGATTTGGATGGAGAAACTGTTTTTAAGCTTTTTTCCACCTACGGACTTCCTTTTGAGATGACACAAGAGCTTGCCGAGGAACGCGGAGATAGAGCTGATGTTGAGGGTGCCAGGGAAGTGTTCAAGAAGCACCAAGAACTCTCACGGAAAGGAGGTGAGCAGAAATTCAAAGGAGGCCTCGCCGATCACTCGGAGATGTCAGTTAAGTATCACACGGCGACACATTTGCTTCACCAGGCACTCAAAGATGTACTTGGCAGTAGTGTAGAGCAGAAAGGAAGCAACATCATACCAGAGCGTCTTCGCTTTGACTTTTCTTTCGAGAGAAAAATGACCGATGAAGAGAAAGCTCAAGTTGAAGAGATCGTGAATTCACAAATCAAAGCCGCACTTCCAGTGGCCTATGAAGACGTTCCGCTTGAAGAAGCCAAAAGAGCAGGTGCGCTCGGACTCTTTGAAGGAAGCTACGGAGACACTGTTCGGATTTATCGAATTGGCAAAGGAGAAGAGCAATATAGTCTTGAGTTCTGCGGTGGACCGCATGTGGAAAACACAAGTGAGCTTGGGACCTTCAAAATCAAGAAAGAAGAAGCAGTTGCTCAAGGAATCCGCAGAATTAAGGCTGTACTTGAATAGGGCAAAGGTGCTACTATAGAAGGATGGATAGGAAGCCGCTACACGATATACTTACACCAGGTGATGGGCCGCGCAGAAGCAAGCGCAGCGCGACCTCTCAAACACAAGTAAGAGAAGTAGAGAGAGAAAGAAAAAAAAGAGGAGGAGGGATTTTTCAAAATTGGAAGATCTGGGGAGGAATTCTTCTTGGAGTTGCACTTTTTGGGTTCTTGCTTTCATTTTTCTTTGGAGACGCACGCATCTCGGTGCATCCAAAGCAGGCGACTACGTTTGTAAATGGCACTTTCAGTGCTCAAAAAAATGGAGGCGATCGCAAACTTTCCTATCAGACCATTTCGCTTGAGAGAACCGAGACGAAAGAAGTTAGGGCGACAGGCGAGGAGGATGTTGAAGAGCGTGCGTCTGGGAAAATTGTGGTCTTCAACTCGTTTAGCTCGGATAGCCAAAGGTTGATACGGAATACTCGCTTCCAAACGCCCGAAGGACTGGTGTATCGAATAAGAGACTCCATCAGCGTACCAGGATTTACTAGAGAAGACGGAGAGATTGCCCCCGGTTCACTTGAAGTAACCGTATATGCCGATGAGCCTGGCGAAGAATATAACATTGGCCTTGCAGATTTTAAGTTGCCAGGGTTTAAGGACGCGGGACTTAAAGAGCAATATGAAGATTTTTATGCGCGCTCAAAGACATCAATGACGGGGGGTTTCATCGGGGTGCGCAAAAGCGTTGAGGAGGGTGAGTTAGCGAGGGCTCGCGCTGAGCTTCAGGAGACTCTTCGGAATGACCTTCGCAACGCAGCACAATCAGAGAAACCGGAAAGTTTCTATCTTTTTGAAGAGAGTATCTATTACACGTTTGAGGCATCACAGAGAGAATCAGAGGGAGATAATGCATTTGTTGAAGAAAAAGGAACTTTGCACGGTATACTTTTTGAGAAAGAAGCACTTGCTCGGTTCATAGCACAAGAGACGCTCGCAAGCTACGATGGGGGTCGGGTAGAAATTCTCAATCCAAGTGAGCTTTCTGTCCGCATTGAGATTGGAGAGACAGAGAGACCGTGGACCTTGAATGAGCTTCCAGTTTCTCTCGAAGGGGAGATACGGCTCGTATGGAACTATGATGAAGCACAGCTCAAGGAAGATTTAGCTGGAAAGGACAAAGCAGCTCTTCCAACCATCCTCTCTGGGTACCAAAGCATTGAACGGGCAGAGGTTGTGGTCCGTCCTTTCTGGGCTCAAGCTTTCCCAGAGAACCCTGAGGAAATCTCGGTGAGTAGAATTCTTGACTAAATGGCTTATTTTCTGGTACGATAGGAAAACCCTGAATGAGTAACAACGATAAGGACACAGTAGAGGGTGTCGTGGAAGAGGCACTTCCAAATACTCTTTTTAAGGTTCATCTTGACTCAGGAGAGGAAGTTCTTGCATATCTTGCGGGTAAGATGCGGATGTACCGCATTAAAGTCCTTGTAGGCGACAAAGTCACACTCGCGCTTGATCCTTATGGTGGCCGAGCCAGAATTGTGCGTCGTATGTAAGTATGCATACACTTGCTGAGGTGCTCCCGGCATTTTTTCGTGCGCGTCGCTGTGGGAAAAATAAGAAAATATAAATCCCGCAAGTGTCACGGACACGAATGTGCATATGAGTATGAATATCGCACATAAGAAGGACTGCCAGTCTAATTTCGTAGGAGTACGGCTTTAGTTCGTGCCCTATCACTAACGGGATGAAAGTAAAAGCATCAGTAAAAAAACGTTGTGCACGATGCCAATTTACTCGGCGAAACGGCCGAGTATATGTGCTTTGCTCAAACCCTCGCCACAAACAGCGCCAAGGATAAAATGAGAATCGCAGGAATTACATTACCGGAGCAGAAGCGCCTTGAGTTTGCGCTTACTTCCGTGTATGGGATCGGACGTTCAAAAGCCAGAGCTCTTCTTTTGGAGGCTAGTATTGAAAGCACGAAGAAGCCCAGTGAACTCACCGCTGATGAAGAGGTAAAAATTAGAACTGCGGTTGAGAATGAAAAAATTGAAGGTGAGCTAAAGAGAGAGGTTTCTGGAAATATTAAGAGATTGAAAGACATCGCGGCGTATCGTGGCTCGCGACACTCAAAGCGTCTTCCTGTTCGTGGACAGAGAACAAAAACAAACGCCAGAACTCTAAAGGGATCGAAAAAGACAATGGGCTCAGGAAAGAAGAAAGTTGAGAAGAAGTAATACAAAATCTTGTGAGCGGAGTGAACTAGATTTTGTTTACCCCGCCCTCTAAGCGCGAGCTATGAGATACCAAACAGAAAAGAAACTACTGAATCAAGCAGAAGCCACGGATACGCTCTCAAACGGGCATAGAGGGCGGGGTCTAAGAATCACTAATCTCGTCACCAGCGGGGACTCGCTAAGTTAATCTAAGATGGGTAAGAAACGAATCGTAAAAAAAGGAAGTGGAAGCGTTGATGCGGGACTCAAATCTCGCTCTCTTGCGCGTCTTCCAAAAAGGAAGCTTGATGTGGGGATTCTCTTCATTCAAGCTACTTACAACAACACTGCGGTTCAGCTCACAGATAAAGCTGGGAACTCATTCATGCGCTCATCAAGCGGCTCCCTTGGTTTCAAAGGAGCAAAGAAAGGAACACCTTTTGCGGCTGCAAAGGTCGGGGAGCTAATTGGAGAAAAGGCGGCAGCAATTGGGGTTAAGGAAGTTGATGTGGTTGTTCGCGGAGTGGGGTCAGGACGAGAATCTTCCATTCGAGCATTTGCGACAAAGGGTATTTCAATTAATTCAATCCAAGACAGAACACCGGTACCGCACAATGGACCACGACCGCCTAAAGCACGTCGCGTATAACAATTATGATAGTAAAGTCAAAATTCAAAATTTGTAAAAGACTTGGAAGCAGCGTGTTTGAGAAGTGCCAGACACAAAAGTTTGCGCTTGCTGAAGCACGTGGCGGCAAGCAGCGAACCGGGAGACGTCCTCGCGCGCCTTCTGATTACGGAAAGCAGCTTCTTGAGAAACAGCGAGTTCGCTACACGTATGGCATAAGCGAGAAGCAATTTGCCCGCTACGTAACCGAAGCGACTTCTGCAAGGGAGCCCGCACAAGAACTCCTGAAGCGTCTTGAGAGTCGGCTTGACAATGTGGCGTATCGCCTCGGGTTGGCGCATACCAGAGGTCTTGCGCGCCAGCTTACATCCCACGGGCACCTCACAGTCAATGGAAGGAGAATGACAATCCCTTCGCATCAAGTGCGAAAGGGAGATGTGATTGCTGTGCGTGATGGGAGCAAGGAGAAGGGACCGTTTTCCGAGGCGTTTAAAGAGCGTATGAAAGGGTACACGCCGCCTAAGTGGCTTTCATTTGATGAAACAAAACTCTCCGCGGAAGTCATCGGAGAGCCGACAAAAGAAAATACCGAGACGAATCAAGATCTCGGAGGCGTTGTTGAGTTTTATAACAAATAACTAATTTCAATTTTATGGAATATAACGTTACCTTGCCATCAAAGCCACGCATCGTAAAAGAGGAGGAGTTCTCTGGTGTTTATGAGATTGACGGTCTCTACCCCGGCTATGGACATACTCTTGGCAACTCCCTTCGTAGAATCATTCTCTCTTCTCTCCCCGGAGCGGCGATTACATCTGTAAAAATTGATGGGGTGGGGCATGAATTTTCAACCATTGAGGGTGTGAAGGAAGACGTCATCACGCTCCTCCTCAATCTTAAGCGGGTGCGTTTCCAAATGCTCTCCGAGGAGCCACAGACCATACCGCTCAAAGTGAAAGGGCCAAAGAACATAACCGCGGCAGACATTGAAGCCGGTGGTTCTCTTAAAGTTCTAAATCCCGAGCAGCCGATAGCGGAAGTAACTGGAAAAACTGACATTGATATTGAAATGCGTGTTGAGAAAGGGCTTGGCTACGTGCCGCGGGAGGTACACCAGGAAGAGCGTCTTGACGCAGGCTCAATCGCTCTTGATGCGGCTTTTACACCTATCCGTCGGGTAAATTATGAAGTTGAAAATATGCGTGTTGGAGATAGAACAGATTTCAATCGACTTCGCATTATTATTGAAACAGACGGAACGCTCACCCCGCGTGAAGCACTTGAGCGCTCCATTGAAACAATGATTCATCAGCTGAAAGCTGTTATCGGGTTTAAGGAAGAGGAATCTGTTAAAGTTGAAGAGAAAGAAGACAAAAAGGACGAGTCAGTTGAACCGCAAGATGACACAGAGTTCCTTAAAACTCGGATTGAAACCCTTGATCTCTCCTCTCGTACTGTAAATGCTCTCGCCACAGGAGGTATACGAACTGTCGGTGGCCTTGTGCGAAAACGCGAAGAAGACTTACTTGGAATTGAAGGACTTGGTACAAAAGGCCTTCAAGAAATCAAACGAGCACTTTCTAATTTCGGCGTAACGCTAAAGTAAGTAAGCACCTGTATTTTATGAACAACGCGAAGTCAAATACAGTTGTGCGAACTTACCCTGCTGTACTTTTGCAGAACATATATTCTGCGAAGCGCGAGGGGCGAATAGCCCCCTCCCTTCTGGGGCGCAGCGCTTCGCCTAAAGAAGTATCTGCCTATTCGGAAGACGCATTGCGCAAAGTAACGTCAAACGCAAAAGTACGGCGGGATCTAAGGTTTGCTAATCTCACTCCGCTTTGCTATGTTCGAGAAGCAAAACTAAGATGAAGCATCATAAAGCACAAAGAACACTTGGAAGAGTGAAGAAGCAGAGAACAGCACTCTTGCGCTCGCTCGCTCGCTCGCTCATTCTTCAGGAGGGTATCGTCACAACTGAAGCCAAGGCAAAGGAAGTGCGTCCGTATGTGGAAAAGCTTATCACAAAGAGCAGAACTGACGGCGTAGCGGCGAGACGAAATATTTCAGAGGAGTTCAACGGCGATCCGAGTGTTGTTCGAAAGCTTTTTGAAACCATTGGTCCACGCTACAAAGCGAGAGCTGGAGGATATACTCGGATTCTTAAACTTCAAAGTACAAAGGCTGACGCGCGTAAAGAAGCTAGAATTGAACTGGTGTAGAAATTATGACAAAAACTGAAACACACACGATTGATGCATCGGGAAAGAAGCTGGGTCGCGTCGCAAGCGAGGCAGCGATTCTGCTTATGGGGAAAGCGCGAACTGATTTTGAAAAGCATGAAATTGCACCAGTAAAGGTGGAAATTTTGAATGCATCCAAGCTTAACTTGCCTGAAAAAAAGCAAGTAGAGAAAAAGTATATACGGTATTCTGGCCATCCAGGAGGATTGAAAGAGGAGAGCCTGGAGCACCTTATTACTCGAAGTGGATACGAAGAGGTGGTGTGGAGAGCGATTTATGGTATGCTTCCTGCCAATAAACTCCGAAATGAGCTTATGAAGCAGGTGGAAGTAAAAAAGTAAAATGCCTGAGAAGCGATACATAGAAACAGTGGGCAGAAGAAAAACAGCGACTACTCGTGTGCGTCTTACACCTGCCACAAAAACAACTGTTGAGATAAACGGAAAGAAGCTTGAAGAGTTTTTTCCAATGGCTGAATTGCAGAAGCGGGTTCTCTCTCCATTCCAGAAAGTGGAAGGGGGGAACTTCGCAGTAACTGCGCTCGTCTCGGGAGGAGGAAGCGTTGCTCAAGCCGAGGCAATTCGCCATGGCATTGCACGAGGACTTGTTAAAAGTGATCAAGAGTTGCGTGTTGCCCTGAAGAAGGAAGGCTATTTGAAGCGAGACCCGCGTATGAAGGAGCGCAAAAAATTTGGTTTGAAAAAAGCTCGAAAGGCTCCTCAGTGGTCGAAACGCTAATTTGCTAACGTAAAGCGCTCAGTATCTTGCTCCTCCCTTAGTATAGGACACTCGGTGTCCTATACTAAGGGAGGAAGGAAAGGGGAGTGGGCTTTAACATCCTCTAATATTTTAAAAGAATGCTCCACTTCTTCATAACGCGTCTCTCAAAGGGGCGCGTGTTTTTGACAAGACTGTTAAATAAGGTATAATTCTCATATGACTGAGGAACACGAAAGCGAGTTTGTTCCGGATGAGGAGGCAACGGAGCAAGAAGTGCGAGATCGGAGTTCTTCCCTTAAAAAAAGGTTGGACCAAGCCTTGAAAGAGCGACAAGACTACCTTGATGGGTGGCAAAGAGCAAAAGCTGAACTCATCAATTATAGAAAGCGCTCTCATGATGAGGCAAAAGCACTTGGCACAAGGGAGCTCGATTCTTTTCTTAAGAGCCTTTTTCCAATTCTTGATAGTTTTGAAGCTGCACTTGAGGGCAAGAAGGGCGAAGCTCCTGAAGCTGACTCATGGGGAGCTGGAATAGAGAACATTTATAAACAAATGAGTTCACTTCTTGCGCACTTTGAGGTAGAATCCTACGGCGAGGAGGGAGACCCCTTTGATCCTGAAATTCATGAGCCGGTAGGAAAGGCAGAGGGGGAGAAAGAAGATCTCATTGCAGACGTGCTCCAGAAGGGGTACCGACGCAATGACAGAGTCTTACGTACCGCAAAAGTGTTAATTACGTAAATTTTACTTAGTAGCTAACAAACGGCGCATATGTCAAAAATTCTTGGAATTGATTTAGGAACAACAAACTCAGCTGCGGCAATCGTTGAGGGCGGAGAGCCACACATCGTAGAGAACCAGGAAGGCTCAAGAACTACTCCATCAATTGTCGCGATCTCAAAGGCAGGAGAGAGGCTTGTAGGTCATATTGCAAAGCGACAAGCTGTTACAAATCCAAAAAATACTGTCTACGGAATAAAGCGTTTTATCGGCCATCGATTTGATGATCAAGTCGTACAGAAAGATAAAGAAGTCGTGCCGTACGAAGTAAAGAAGGCTAGTGATGGGGGTGTGCTCGTTACACTCGGGGAGAAAGATCTTCGTCCGGAGGAAATTTCTGCAATGCTTTTGCAAAAAATAAAAGCTGACGCGGAAGCACGCACGGGTGAGAAAATTACAGAAGCGGTCATTACCGTTCCCGCATACTTCGATGACTCCCAAAGGAAAGCGACAAAAGATGCGGGGAAGATTGCCGGCCTTGAAGTGAAGCGCATCATAAATGAGCCCACTGCCGCCGCGCTTGCGTATGGATTTAACAAAAAGAAAGACGAGCAAATTGTTGTGTATGACTTCGGAGGAGGAACCTTTGATGTTTCCGTTCTTGAAGTGGGCAATGAAGTAATTGAGGTAAAAGCAACAGACGGAGACAGCCATCTCGGAGGGAAGGATTTTGATCAAAAAATTGTCCGCTATCTCGCTGACGAGTTTAAAAAGGAAAACGGCATTGATATTACAAAAGATCCACTTGCTCTTCAGCGCTTGAATGACGAGGCAGAGAAAGCAAAGCTCGAACTTTCAAACACCATGCAAACAGAGGTCAACATTCCGTTTATCACTTCCGATCAAGATGGACCAAAGCATCTCCTCATTCCGCTCTCACGAAGCAAGCTTGAGGAGCTTGTCGCTGAGTATATCGACCGATCAATTGAAATTACCAAGCGTACGGTAGAGGCATCGCCTTTTGACTTTAAGGATATTGATGAGATCATCCTTGTTGGCGGACAAACCCGAATGCCAAAAATTGTTGAAAAAGTCAAAGAACTTTTCGGGAAAGAGCCAAACAAGTCGATTAACCCTGATGAGGTGGTGGCCCTTGGCGCTGCAATCCAGGGAGGAATTATGCAAGGAGACGTAAAAGACATCCTGCTTCTTGATGTGATTCCACTTTCTCTTGGGATTGAGACGATGGGAGGAGTTGCAACAAAGTTGATTGAGCGAAATACCACTATTCCAGCTTCGCAATCTCAAACCTTCTCAACTGCCGCCGATAATCAAACTTCAGTTGAAGTGCATGTGGTACAAGGAGAACGCCCTATGGCCGCTGATAATAAGTCCCTCGGAAAATTTATCCTTGATGGCATTCCGCCATCACCACGTGGTGTTCCTCAGATCGAAGTTTCTTTTGATGTCGATGCGAATGGTATCATTAGCGTGACTGCAAAAGATAAAGCATCCGGAAAAGCACAAACAACTCGAATTGAAGCGAGTTCACGCATTTCAGATGAGGAAATTGAGCGTATGCAAAGAGAAGCAGAAGTGCACGGAGAAGAAGATAAGAAGAAAAAGGAGCTTGTTGAGACTCGTAATCTTGCAGATCAACTGGCCTATACAGCTGAAAAAGCACTTAAGGATGCAGGCGAGAAACTTGACGCGGCGTTAAAGTCCGACGTAGAAGAGAAAATTAAAGCGATGCGTGAAGCGAGAGATAAAGATGACACAGACGCGATTAAAAGTACGACGGAAGCATTGAGCACCGCAATGAGTAAAATCGGGGAGGCTCTCTACAACACTCAAACAGAGGGAGACAAGGAAAATAAGACACCAGAGACTTCTGGGGGAGAGCATGTGCAAGACGCTGAAGAGGACGAAAGCAAGACCGACGAGAATAATAAAGGCGAGACACAAAAGTAATGGATAAGGACTACTATACAATTCTTGGTGTTGGCAAAAATGCTTCGAAGGAAGAAGTTAAAAAGGCCTTTCATAAGCTCGCGCATAAATACCATCCAGACAAGAAAACAGGCGATGAAAAGCGCTTCAAGGAGGTGAATGAAGCATACGGAGTGCTCTCTAATGAAAAGAAGCGCGCTGAGTACGACGCCTATGGCCGTGTCTTCAGTGGAGGCAGTGGAGGACAGACTTCAGGCTTTGAAGGGTTTGATTTTAGCGACTTTGCATCACACTTTGGAGGCGCACAAGGTGGCCAAGGCTCTCAATGGGAATTTGATATTGGGGATATATTTGGGGACTTCTTTGGAGGCGCCCGCAAAGGGGCGAGGCGAGGGCGAGATATTTCAGTGGATGTTGAAATTTCTTTTAAGGAGTCTGTCTTTGGAACAACACGAAAGCTTCTCATCACCAAGGCGGGTGTGTGTGAGGCTTGTGAGGGAACAGGTGCAAAGGACAAAGAAGCCCTTGTGACGTGTGAGAAATGTAACGGGGCAGGAAAAGTGAGAGATACAAAGCAGTCCTTCCTTGGTACAGTGAGCACAATTCGTGCGTGCTCTGTCTGCGATGGCACAGGGAAAGTCCCCAAAGAGAAATGCGAAACCTGTAAAGGAGAAGGAGTGCTCAGGAAGGAAGATGAGATACATGTTTCAATCCCGGCGGGGATTAACAACGGTGAGATGATTCGCCTTTCTGGAAGAGGAGAGGCCGTCAAAGGTGGAGTGCCAGGAGACTTGTATGTGAAAGTTCATGTTGAAAAACACTCTAACTTTGAGAAAGAGGGGAGCAATTTACGCATGACACTCAATGTAAAGCTCACCGACGCACTTCTTGGTTCTACCTACCAGATTGATACTCTGGAAGGGAATTTCGGAGTAAAAATTCCAGCAGGAATCACAAGCGGGGAAGTGTTGCGCCTTAAAGGCAGAGGGATCCCAAGTGGAAATACGCGAGGAGACCTACTTATCAAAGTACATATTCCACTTCCAAAATCACTTTCAAAAAAAGCAAAAAAACTCATCGAGGAGCTCAAAGA
>JBBDKB010000030.1:0-6720 GCA_040879605.1 Minisyncoccota bacterium | reverse complement strand
CACTTCCAAAATCACTTTCAAAAAAAGCAAAAAAACTCATCGAGGAGCTCAAAGAAGAGGGAATTTGATATTAAGAAGAAGCCCCTCGAGTGCCTCGGGGTAAGGAAATGAGAAGCCTGCCTCGCCTGACGCGAGTCAAGGCGGGCAAGAATAAAGAATCTTATCGAAGGTTAAACCTTCGCTAAGATTCTTCAAAAAACATTCTACTATTCTGCAGAATATTAGAATGTTTTTATAGGTTAATTCGCGCGAATTAGTCTGTAGCTCTCACTACTCCAGTATACTGGAGTAGTGGGCCTGAGGAGGAAAAAAATCTTATCCTGACGAAGGTCTAACCTTTGTTGGGATAGAGTAATCCAAAACAGCTAGCGCACACCACTCAAACGGAAAACAAGCGGCAACTCTGCAGAGTTGCCGCTTGTTCTGGTCTGCCCGCACTCAGATGCGCAGGTCACTGCTGAAGCGAATTCTATACACTGCCTGCCGACGCTCAAACCAAGGATCGCCGACGATTATCTGCTCCACAAGGACGATCTCCCCGCTTTGAGTAGCAAACTCAGCGTGGTAGCCAGACTCAATGAGACGCACTGTGTCGGGGTCTACCCAGCTAATCGCACAGTTCACGAGTACTCCATTGTAACTTGCCTCCTCGATCGCTGCGTCAATGCCGCTCTCCACAAGAGTCGCCGCAAAGCGACCGGCATCACTTATAGTGTCGCAGTAGAGCATTCTCACGTAGTGCCCCTCGGCTCGAGATGCACTAGTGATGAAGAGCGCAACCACGGTGAGCGTAATCGCAAAAGCGATGTGCTTAGTCATCTGATCTCTCCGATTCCAGTTCTCTCTATAGGGAGTGTATCAGTTATGTCCAAACTTTCTTCCACGCTTGATTTTTTTATAGTAGAGCCACATAAGAGCAGAGAGACTCTCAAACAAAGGAAAGCCCGCCTCGGAACTTTCCGAAAGGCGGGCTAGTTGGATGCGAGTGCGAGGATATTCTGCTTGAGCAGTTCTCCATTGAGAGGGAGGCAATAAAGTCTTTCACCTCCGGCTGCCCCCTGCTCAATTTGGGCAACAAGCATTTCTCCCGCCATCGTTGTCTCGACAGGAAAGCACTCAAACTGCTCAGGCCAGAGAACAAGCCCCACCGCCACCGCATCAAATGGCAGAAGGCCGTCGATTCCCCAGAGCCACGAGGCAAGGGAGCTCCAGTTTTGTAGCCGCTCTTGCGCAGCCGTCGGCATTGAGAGCCGGGCGATGTCGCCCCACTCCAGAACCACTTCTCGGCTTGCCTCAAACGGCACTAGGGAGAGGAGCTCCGCCTGTTCAAGGGTCTCTCGTGCCGCGTTCGGATCGAGTTCGACGTTCAGGTCTCGGAGATCGATCGAGATCCAATGATCCGGGTTGGGAGTGAGTGGCACTTCCGGAGAAGGTCGGCCGCCCACAGCGACGACATGAACATGCTCTTGCTTCACCTCGTCGCACGACAGGAAGTCAGCAACATTTGAAAGTGGGCCAAGGGCGAGTAAGACGAGCTCGCCTTCCTGGCTTGCTTCCGCGAAGCGCTTGGCGGCAGGGGAGTGACAACTCCCAGCCTCGTGCAGGAAGACCTTAAGCTCAGGGAAAAGAGCGAGGCTCTTTATGACCCCCGAAAGCGAGGTATTTCCGGCGACGGGGCTAACCCCGACGATTTCAACGTTCGCCCTGAGCGCCATGTGAAGCGCCAGGCAATCGTCAGGATCACCTGTCTGAACACCGCAGGCGGCATCCGTGTCGATCCACATCCGTGCAAAGGAAGTTTCAGGAACCTCCTGCTTGGGCATGGTGTTGTTCACTGCGCATCCTGCCAAGAGGATGCACAGTGCAGAGAAAAATGTCCGCATAGTATCCTCCGTTCAACAATCCTAGTCCGTTTTCAACGGTAAAGTAAAAACAGCTACTTGTCAATCTCCTCAGGCAATTCTGACAATCAGAAGAAAGCCGACAGAGTGCGTTAAAGGAAGCGAGTAGGGTCGAGGTACCAAGTGGGAAAAACAAACTTATGAGAGTCTCTTGATTATAATAAGAATGAGTGCGATGCTCGCAACAAGCAAACTCTCTCCTATGACAAGGAAGAAAAAGCTATTCGTCAGAATTAAAGCCGAAGAAGACGCAACACCGATTACAGAGAGCAGGAGAAGAACTCCGATCGCCCCACAGGAGATACAACTGATTCCGAGGGTGATGCCAGCCATACCAAGTACGCCCACTGAAAGGCTCGAGAGTGAGATGAGACGCTTTTGAAAAAAGAGATACTTGAGGAGTGTCGCGTATACTCCAAAGAGAAGGGAAATTCCCAGGTAATGTGCCAAGAGCCCTTCGGTGCCAAACGCGAAGTTAGAGATAAGTACTGGCAGTAGTGAAAAAAAGAGGGCAGGGGGAAAACTTCCTAGAAGCAAATCAACAACAATCTCCCGCTTTACAAATACAAAAAGGAGGAAAAGTGCAAACAGAGAAAAAAATAAAACTGACACAAAGCCAGTGCGGCTGAAGAAAATTCGCAAAAGCACACTCGTCATATTCTAAGAACTTACTTCACTCGGGCTACTCTCTTGGCTTCCAAGCATAGACTCAACAATTTTTCTATATACCTCTTCAAATTCAGCACCCACGATATCATATACTGCTTTATCGGATACGATAAAGGTGTGAGGAACAATGTAGACACCAAGCGCTCCGCCGCTCCCGTGTTGCTTCTTGATGAGTGACGTCCGATATTCGCTTTCGATGCATGCCTCAAGGGTACTTTGCTCAACCCCGACTTCCTCTGCTGCTTCAGTGAGTATCTTAAATGGGACTTCTGCCGTCTGTCTGTTTGACGGGAGTTTTTCAAAAAGTGTGTCTAGATAGCTGAAAAATCCCGCATCGCCTTTTTCTCGATGTACACACTCACTCGCTATCTCACCTCGACTTACTTCGTCTGTCCTCCCGTAAATCGGAATATGACGGTAGACAAAAGCAACAGATTCCGGATATGCGTCCACCACATTCTTCAGCCGTGGGTAGAGAACTCTGCAATACTGGCAATTGATGTCCCCATACTCTATGAGTTTGATGGGAGCATCGCGCAAACCATACACATGGTCATCCGGCGTCACCGCCAGCAGCTCATTTCTTAGAGATTCGCGCTCGACAGATTCTCTCTCAAGCTCTTCTTTTGCACTACTATTGTAGAGAATGGATCCGGCGGTAACGGCGATGAGCAACAGCACAAGGGCAAGGCCGATATATTTTTTTGTGAAAAAATTGGTCACGTTTTACGCTCAGATCTCTAGTTTGTTGTTGTCGACTCGGTTGGCAATCCGGCAAGCTCCCATGCCTCGATTCCGCCTTCTATTCTTTGCACGTTAAGAAAACCGTGATGCTCGAGATAGTGGTAGGCAACTCCGGAGGCGACCCCTCCACTGCAAATAAAGACAATTGTTTTGTCGGTGTTTTTAGGAAGGAAAAGCCGCTCGGTATAGAGTGTGTGCAGTGGCTGAGATTCGGAACCGGCAGCGTGGAGGCGGTTGTAGCTTCCGGTTCCTCGGACATCAAGAAGTACATACTGGTCGGGATTCGCTTTGTATCGCTCATAAAACTCTGCGGGCTTGATGTCGTCAATGGTCGGCTCGAGTACGTTCAAGTGTTTTAGAGGAGTGAGGTAAATTGCCGATGCGGTAATCACTCCCGCCAGTATGAAAAGAAGGATGCCATTTATAATAGATAACTTGTTGATGTTCATAGGACTTATATTACTTTCTTATCTTTAATTTTAGCGCGTCTTTTGAGGGAGTACAACTCGTTTGCATGCGTCCAAATAAAATAAGTGTCCATTTTGCTATTGTACACCACATTGTTCACAATGCGCTCTCCCGCGGCGAAGTAGTTCGTAGGATTTCCCTTTAGGTCAAACTCATAGAGAAAGCCGTCATTTGAGCCGATGTAGAGATGCTCATTTTCCACTACCGGATTTGTTAAAATCCGTCCGCCCGTCTCAAAACTCCATGTGACTTCGAATCTTTCAAGATCCAAACAGTAGAGCCTCTTATCCATTGAGGTGATGTACGCGTACTTTCCATGCACAAGTGGGGTGGAATAAATAGGACTGTCGGTTTGAAATGTATGCACAAGCATGCCGTCTTTCACATTGCATATGTAGACCTTGCCATCGAACGAACCAAATAGCGCGTAGCCGCGCTTCTCATCAAAGGAAGCCGAAGCCCGTATCGCGTTCCCCGTCTCTTTTTTCCACAATAGTCCTCCTTCTTTCGCATCAAACATGTAGAACATGTTGTTATTCGAACCGACGCCAACTACGCCATACTTCTTGGAATAGGCGGGAGAAGAGTGAACAAGGCCGGGCATAAAATGCTGCCATTTCTTCTTGCCAGTCGCCACATCGAGCGCAACAATGCCGCCTTTCTTAGAAAAAAGTCCGAATTCAAGCCCAATAAAGAGAGTGTCGAGGTCGGGAGCAATTGCGGGGGAACTTCCTACCCAATCGGCCTCCCAGAAGGTCCAGCGAGGTTTCCCCGTTGCGGCATCAAGCGCGTACACATTTCCATCATACGCCCCAAAATACACAATGCCTTTATGGAAGGCGGGAGAAGAGAAAATTGCCTTTTCGTCTGCCTTCTGCCGAATCTTGAATTTCCATGCAACCGCTCCATCTTTCTGATTGAGTGCCCAAAAGGTGCCGTTATCGCTTCCAAAATAGATTCTTTCTCTATCTATAACTGGTCGCGACTTGGGAACGATATAGAAAAAATTCGGGTCGGTGCTCTGAAACTTCCAAAGGACTTCAAAGCCGAGGGCTTTTGGCTTGGAAGTCTCATCGCTTGTGAATGTTAGTCCGAAATCAGCCGGAGTGAAAAGCGAGGTGATCTCGATACTTCGCTTTGTTGCGAAATCATAATTTTGAGAATCACGAAAGCGGACAATTACAAAAAGCCTGTGAACTTGATGTCCCTCCTTTTCCAGTTGTGTAATCTGGCGCTCCAGTGTCCCGCCAGAATTTATCAAATCATCAACAAGTACAATTTTCTCATTTGTAAGGTTACCCTCAACTATTTTTTGAAGGCCTGTCTTCTTTCTTGATTTGCGCGTAAAGAAAGCGTTTATTGGGGTGCCCCTCTCTGCGCCCTTGAGAGCGATTGCGCAAACAAAAGGAATTGCAGCAGTTTCTTGCCCTCCGACCTGAAATGGATAGTCGCTCTCATATCTTTCCCAAAAAATATCAGCAATAAGATTCATGTACTTGGATTCCATAAGGATGTTGCGAAAGTCAAAAAGCCAGCCATCGCTCTGAGTTTTTCCTGACAGCGTAACAATTCGCTGATCTTTGCTCTCCACGACGACGCGATGCTTGATCACTTCACGGAGCTCCTTCAATAGATTTGGCGCGGATGATTTGTTTTTCTCTGCTTCTCTTTTATCTTTATATCTTGCCATTTAGAGGAATAATACGTCACATCGTTCTTGTTGTCATGGAACTTCTTGCGGTGGACTTAAAGGAGGGATGTGCATAAGTTACTCTTAGACTTCTTCCAGAAATAAGCTAGTATGCGGGTACAGAATGAAGGAAGAACTTGCTATGCAGAAAGCACTCAAAATTGTTCAAAAAAAGAGTAAGCATATGCGCGTCCTGTCGTACGTTCTGCTCTCGGCTTTAGTTGCGCTTGTGGGAGGTAGGGCACTTACTGATAACTCCGATGGGCACGTTGTAAACAGCGGCCAAGATCAGAAGGGAGGAGGTGCTGTCCCCACTGCCTTTGCAGATGAAGTAGTGAGTTCCGAAGGTGGTGGCGGTGGCGAGGGTGGCTCTGGAAACGCAACTGGCGGGCCAGGGTGTTGCTTTCCCGGCGATGTAAAAATTAGAACTGAAGATGGTACGAGAGCTATCTCCGAACTGCGAGAAGGCGACACAGTGATTTCTTTTGATGAAGAGGTGGGAGCGTTTAGCACCTCGCGCATTGCTAAAGTGCTCAAGCACGGCAAGGAGACAAATGACGTACATGACTTTGGCAAGGACCCACTTCTGAAAGTTTCCTACATGAAAGGGGATGATCCGAGCGAGTTAATCATTACCAGCAATCATCCGGTGTATGATCCAGCGACAAAGGAATACAAAGAAATAAGAGAATTTTCTGTGGGAGATCGTATTCGAACCTCTACAGGTGAAGCCGAGATAACGAAAATTAACGAATTGGATGCGGGAAAACATTTTGGCGATGATCCGGATCCGATTGTATATAACCTAACGCTTGAGAACGGACCGCGGACTTACGTCGCAGACGGAGTCGTCGTGCACAACAAGCAGCATGGCGATGGTGGTGATTGTTTATAGGCAAGCTTGTCTTTGGATTAGGCCATGAAAGAAAGAATTGAAAGAGAAAACCAGATTGACAAGAGTATTGCTGATACTTCTGGCAATATCAGCAAAGAAGACGGGATAAGGAAGTACTATTGGACAATAGGAATAGTTTCCGCACTTTTGTTAGTTGTCTTGGGAGGGATATACATTTATCTTTTTACTATGCCCACATCCAATTCTGAGTTCCAGGAGAAAGTACAACGAGGGGGGGATGTTTGGCACAACCAAGGCACTGCTGAAGCAGTCGTCTATTTTCAATCGCTTGTTGAAGAAGCTGATACTCCGCGACAAGAAGGCCAGGCAAAACTCAACTTGGGAGTTGCGCT
>JBBDKB010000029.1:0-1877 GCA_040879605.1 Minisyncoccota bacterium | reverse complement strand
ACGGCTCTTTCAACCACTCTTCTACCGCCGCTTCTGCTTCTTCGTATGGCAAGAAGCGCGCGGCGAGTGCCAGAACGTTTGCATCGTTGTGTTTTCTTGTTGAGGCGGTCATTGTAAGCTCTTTTCCATCCGAATCTTTCTGTCTTCCACCTGGGCCATAGTAGAGCGCCGCGCGTACATGAGGAAAGCGGTTTGCGACCATCGCCTCTCCTTGCCCAGATGCTCCAATAATGATTGCCCGCGTGCTTTCCGGATTCTCTGAAACTTTTTGCGCCGCTTTTTTTACAAAATCAGGATAATCATCAGCTTGATCAAATTCGTATGCTCCGCAATCCTCTACTTCATACCCAAGTCCTTTAACATGAGAGAGGAGCTTCTCTTTCATTTCAAATCCCGCGTGATCCGCCGCAAAATAAATTTTCATAAGATTTAGGTTTTAGATTTTAGGTTTTAGGGTAGAGGGATTAGTGAGGATGAATGTCGAGTTTCTTGACCATCGTCGTAAGCATCTTTTGTACTTCCTCAAGTAAAGCTTGAATCTCCTCAACTCCTCTTACTTTATAAAGTTCCCGCACAAGAAGCAATTGAGTTTCGAGCTCAGCGCCAGACCCCTGCGCTATCCGAAGAAAGCGAACATAGTCCTTCCTAGTTCCGCGCTTGCTCCCTTCCGCAATATTTGAAGGGATAGAGACAGCACAACGTCGCAATTGAAACACGAGTCCGAATTGCTCTTCCTTTGGCAGCTCTTTGGTCATAGCGTATATTTGTTTAGACAACTCCATCGATTTCTGCCATACGACGAGATCTCTAAATGAGTCAATCTTCATTGTTTCTATACAACCTACAACCTATAACCTATTCCCTACAACCTACAACCTAGTTCACACATACTTTCCACTTTCTATTGCGTGCAGAAGGAGCGTATTTGCATACCCCATTTCATTGTCATACCACGCGAGCACCTTAACCAGGTTACCACCTACAACACGCGTAAAATAAAGGTCAGCAATTGAGCCGTGCAAATCACCGATGATATCGGTTGAGACAAGTGGCTCTTCCGTCACCCTAAAAATTCCTTTCCAACGGTCTTCTTTTGCAGCTTTTCTCATAATGTCATTCACCTCCTCAACTGTTGTTTCGCGTTTTGAGATAAACGTCACATCAACGAGCGAACCAACAGCAACCGGCACACGAATCGCGATACCGTCGAATTTTCCTTCAAGCGAAGTAACTGCCTTTGTAGTCGCGGTTGCCGCTCCGGTTGTTGTTGGAACGATGTTTACTCCTGCCGCGCGCCCTCTGCAAAAATCTTTTTTGTTCGGACTATCCACCAAACTCTGACTTGCAGTATAGCCATGTACAGTACTAAGAAGCGCTTTTTCAATGCCAAGACCTTCATTAAGAATTGCCGCGAGCGGACTTCCTGCGTTTGTCGTGCATGAAGCATTTGAGCTAATATTACTATCCTTAAGTGCGCGCTCATTCACTCCCATGAGCACAGTATTTCCTTCAATTCCTTGAGGAGGGATATCTTTTACTGGCGCCGAGACAAGCACACGTTTTGCGCCAGCATCCAAATGTGCCTTTGATTTCTCATAGCTTGCAAATACCCCCGTTGCTTCAATAACAATATCGACATCATATTTCTTCCAAGGAAGTTTTGCCGGATCAGGTTCCGCGCAGAGAGGAATGCTTTCACCCCCGACCAAAAGCTCTCCTTCCTTCGCCTCAACGGAGAGCGGATATTTTCCATACACAGAATCTTTTTGCAATAAATACGCAAGATTCTCCGGATCTGCTAAATCATTAATGGCGACGATTTCAATCCCTTCGTGCTTGTGGGCAAGCCGAAAGAAGGCTCTTCCTATTCTTCCAAA
>JBBDKB010000028.1:0-11777 GCA_040879605.1 Minisyncoccota bacterium | reverse complement strand
GACATATTGACAAATCAGTATTTCTCATTTTAAATTAACCCCAGCTGCCATATGACCCCCCCTCCTGTGGCAGCTGGGCTGGACTGCAGGGGGTGGTGGCCTCGTCTCCCCGACCGCGAGGATAGCTTTCCGCGAGGATAGCTATGCTTTGCAAAATCCCCCCGATGGCGCGCAAAGCTTCATCTCCCCCTGCAGTTTCCAGCACTTTGGTCGCGTCCTTCAAAAGACGCGGCCCTTTCTTTTTTGAACTTTGCTTTTGGAATTTTGAATATTGTGCGACACTGGAAGGGATGGATGACTTGCCTACCTTGAAGCAGCAATTTCTTGAATACTTAGAGATTGAAAAAGGACGCGCGGTCAAAACGGTTGAAAACTATGATCGCTACTTGAAGAAATTTTTGAATTTTTCTAAAGCAAAAAAACCAGCTGATATCACTGATGAGTGCGTAAGGCAGTACCGCCTTCATCTCAACCGTGAAGGACTCAATCGAAGAACACAAAACTACTATCTGATCGCGCTTCGTATGTTTTTGAAGTATTTAGCGCGTCGCGAGGTAAAATCGCTTTCTCCGGAGCGAATTGAATTGGCAAAAGAAACGCAACGCGACCTCGATTTAATTGGAAGTACGGAGTTGGGCAGGCTTCTTGGTGCTCCTGAGGGAGATGATGTGAAGGCATTGCGTGACTGTGCGATTTTAGAACTCCTCTTCTCAACAGGGCTCCGTGTTTCAGAGCTCTGTTCCCTTTCTCGCTACCTCGATTGGGACCGTGATGAGATTTCGGTGCGCGGGAAGGGGGGCAAGATCCGCCCGGTCTTCATCTCTCCTACCGCAAAAGAGGCGGTGCAGAAATATTTGAAAAAACGAGAGGATTTAGATGACGCGCTTTTTGTGCATTTTGGAAAATACGCGAAGCGCAATCAAAATAATGAAAAAGAAATCAGACTCTCTCGTCGCTCAGTTGAGCGGATTGTGAAGTACTATGCGGTGAAGGCCGGAATTGATAAGCGAGTTACCCCGCATACTCTGCGTCATATGTTCGCCACTGATTTACTACAAAATGGTGCTGATCTACGCTCCGTGCAGGCTCTCTTGGGCCATGCAAGTATCGCTACAACGCAGGTGTATACTCACGTGACCGACAAGCATTTACATAACATACACAAGAATTTTCACGGAAAGAGCAGAAAGTAGTACAATCCTCCTATGAAACTAATTTCTTGGAACGTTAATGGAATTCGCGCAGTGGAACGCAAGGGAAATTGGGAGGATGCGTGGAAATTGAAGCCAGATATTCTTGCAATTCAAGAAACGAAGGCCTCTCCCGAGCAATTATCCGAAGAACTCCTTTCTCACAAAGGGTACCACTCCTTTTTTAATGCCCCGGATAAGAAGAAAGGTTACAGCGGGGTTGCCGTCTATTCAAAAGAAGAGCCAAAGCAAGTCAACTATGGGATGGGAATAAAGAAACTTGACGCGGAAGGGCGCTTTCTGGAGCTCCATTTTGATGATTTTGTTTTCTTCAATGTCTACTTCCCTAATGGTGGCCAGGGTCCGCACAGGATAAAATACAAACTCGAATTTTATGATGCATTTCTTGAATATATTGAGAAATTGCGCAAGAAACAGCCATATATTATTTTCGGTGGGGATCTTAATACCGCTCATGAGGAGATTGACTTGGCAAGGCCGAAGGAAAATGAAGAGAATACAGGCTTTCTTCCCGTGGAGCGTGAGTGGATTGACGAGGTTATTCGCCACGGCTACATTGACACCTTCCGCCACTTCTATCCGGAGAAAGAAGGAGCTTATACCTACTGGGATTTAAAAACAAGAGCACGCGACAGGAACGTCGGCTGGAGAATTGACTACTTCTTCACAAGCCGTGAGCTGCAAAAAAGGCTTAAGAAGGCAACGATCCACAAGGAAGTTTTCGGCTCAGATCATTGCCCCCTCTCGCTTGAATTAAAGGAGAAGTGAGTCTTTTTCTCATAAAGGACATGGTGTATTAAACAACTTAGGGTTATCCACAGATATGTCTTTTATAAATGTCCTAAAGGACATATACTCATGAGTGGAAGAACATTAATTTAGTTCTTTGGGTAAGTCCAGCCGGTTTTGCGGCTGTGCCGGGTACGTAAGTTCTCACTCATTAAAAATCTTGTGAAAATTGGTACTGTACGTCACGGGCACTGATCACTGCGAATCTTGGATGGCAATTTGTTCTTTTTTAAGGCGCGCAAGCGCAATCAAAACCGCCTTTTGGCGCATTTCGATAACTCCACCCTTCGAAGTCGCCAGTAGGCGGTTTTCTTATGGATGACGTGGAGTGAGTAAAAGTAAGAGATTATTTCACCCAGTGTTTTTCTTGTATTCGCTCTATTGCCTCTTTTTCAAACGCTTCTTGGCGCTTTTTTCCACTCTCCCCAAGCTCTTTGAGGGCTTGATCGTCAAGCTTTAAGAGCTCTTCTGCCCTGTTTTGAAGGTATTTTTCATCATTTTTTGAGCTATCATCAAGGACTTCCTCAAGAAGCGCATGCAATGTCCAGCCGATTCTTGGTCCTGCCTTCTCCTCGAGTTCTTCTATCAAGTATTTTCCATCAATTTTAAGCATGGTCACGGAAATTGGATCTCGCAGCGCTTCCTCAACCATTGACTTATACTTCCTGAAGCGAAATGGCTGCTCTTTTGGTCTTCCTGAGCCGATACGGTCGCAGATGCGAAGATTTAAGAGATCCCATATGTTCTCCTCCCCCACATTTCTTACCATTCTCCTCACCGCGGAGAGCGTAATTTTCTCCGGATCGGAGAAAAACATGTGCCAGCGCACTAAAGTGACAATTTTGTCTATTTTTTTCTTTGGAAATTTGAGATCGTTTAGGGCTCTTCGGGCTACACGCGCACCAACCACCTCGTGACCATAAAATGTCCAATTTCCCTTCTCTTTTGACCAGCGTCTTGTCTCTGGTTTTGAGATGTCGTGGTAGAGGCCCGCGAGGCGTATGTCAAAACTCCATCCTTTGTCTGCTCCGTGCTGCATAGTGCGAAGGAGATGCTCAAACACGTCGTATTTATGCGCTTGGTTCTGTTCAATTCCAATACCGCGGATAAGGTCTGGAGTGACATACTCAAGCATTTCAAGTTGTTTCATGAGGAAAAACGCTTGAATCGGCTGCTCCGACATCAGTATTTTACTAAGTTCATCGCGAATTCTTTCTTTCGCTATTTTTTTTAGATTTTGAGCGGATTCCTGGATTGCAGACGCTGTCTCTGAATCGATTGCAAAACCGAGCTCTGCGGTAAAACGGATTGCCCGCAAGATACGGAGCGCATCTTCATTGAAACGATCCTTTGGTTTTCCGACCGTTGTAATTACTTTCCTGGCGATGTCTTTTTCTCCACCATATGGGTCAACAAAGCCTTTTTTCTCACTATAGGCAACAGCATTCATGGTAAAGTCACGGCGCTTGAGGTCGTCTTCAAGACTCTCGCCGAAGGAGACAGAATCAGGGTGGCGGGCGTTTGAATAGGTTGTTTCGGTTCTGTAGGGAGTCACCTCAACGATGCGCACTGATTCATCGGGAGTGTTCTGGTCATACACTCCCACGGTCCCGTACTCATTGTTGTAAAAAGTTTCTTCAAAAAGATTTGTAATATCCTCTGGCTTTGCGTTTGTCGTGACATCCCAATCCTTTGGCCGCTCCCCTCTTATGAGATCTCGCACACATCCTCCCACTAAATATGCTTCAAAACCCGCCTCCTCAAGGGCTTTTGTGACGCGCGTTACTTCAAAAGGTATGGAGAATTTTGACATAACTTCATTGTATGACATGTTATGAAATTTCGCTAACACGCGGTATGATGTTCCCTATTGCCCCCGTGGTGAAATGGATATCACGACTGACTTCGGATCAGTTATTGTGGGTTCGAGTCCTGCCGGGGGCACAAGAATGAAAATGCTAGCTTTTGCTAGCTGTTTTCATTCTTCGGCAGGACTCGAACAGGAAGGGGGCCGGGGAAACTCTAGTTTCCCTGTGGAGGAAGGCAGTGAGCGGAGCGAGCGTTGGAAAACCGTGGGTTTCCAAGGGGTGAGAGATCCTGCCGGGGGCACAAGAATGAAAAGGGTTACACAAGAAACAATTTGAGAAGACGAAGATTCGCTGTATAATTCATAGTGTTCTCTACGCAGAGACGAGCGGGCTTGCCCGCCGTAGCTCGCGTAGTGAGCGAAGGCGGGTATAGTTTAGTGGTAGAACGTGGCCTTGCCATGGCTAAGACGGGGTTTCGATTACCCCTGCCCGCACACTAAATTTCGTTTTGAATTATGTTCTACACCTATCTTCTCGGGAGCAAAAAAGATAAGGAGCTTTATATTGGCTCAACAAACAACCCTAAGAAACGTTTTCAAGAACATAATTCTGGAAAAGTTCCGTCGACAAGACAAAGGATGCCTTTTGAGCTACTTTATTATGAAGCATACAAAACCGAGCAGGAAGCCAGAGACAGAGAAGCGGCTCTCAAACTTCGCGGGC
This sequence comes from Minisyncoccota bacterium, assembly GCA_040879605.1. Classification (GTDB taxonomy): domain Bacteria; phylum Patescibacteriota; class Minisyncoccia; order Phycocordibacterales; family JBBDKB01; genus JBBDKB01. The sequence continues at coordinate 7,246 of JBBDKB010000028.1, read as the reverse complement.
AAGCACGCGCACAACTACTGAAGCGTATTCAACCCACTTTGGAACTTTTCCGAAACGAAAATTAGTGTGCGGGCCTGCCCGCACAGAGATAGTTTGGTTCACATGAAACATTAGAAGATGCTTTTGTATAAAACAAAAGAGACAAAAACCAAACCTAAAGGACCTCACAGCAAATGTCTTTAGAGAATGGTGCAAACAAAGGGGATTGTGGATAAAACTGTGAATATGTGTATAAAAGGACAAAAAAGACACCTCTTCTCTCAGTCCTTTTGCTTGAAACACGGCTTTATAAAGCCGTGTGGCAAAATATGCTTGCTATGTTTCACGTGAAGGAAAATTTCAGTTACACGTGAATCTTTAGGTAAATGAAGGAAATAAGTAATGGCGCAGCATAACAAATTAGGAGAGCTGGGCGAATCAATTGCCAAAAGGTTTCTCGTGAAAAGAGGATTTCAGGCTGTAGATCAGAACTATCGCAGGAAGTGGGGTGAGATCGATCTCATTATGAAAAAGGTTGGCCGCTTGCACTTTGTTGAAGTAAAAAGTGTTTCCCGTGAAAGTGTTAAAGATGTTTTACGGGAAACCGCCTACAGGCCAGAAGAAAATATACATCCAAAGAAGATACAGCGGCTTAGCAGGGTGATTCAGAGTTATTTAGCTGGAAAAAGTGAGACCGAGTGGCAGTTTGATGTGGTAGCTGTTTTTATTTCAGTAAAGGAGAAGAAGGCGAAAGTCAGGCTTCTTGAGGATGTTGTCCTTTAGAGAGTAAAAGTGTCCTTTATCAATATGTTTGGAGAATGGGGGAGGCATGGTACTATTTCTTGGCACAAAGCAGTATTTTGTGCAAAAAACGGGGAATAGCACCTGCCTATGCCAAGGCTTCGGCAGGCAGGTAATGGGAGTCCCGACAGTAGAGCGCAGTGTGCTCACTACGGGGCAAATGTACGCGGTTTGGGGACGTCGGCAGTGTCGGGGAATAGCATAATGGTAGTGTACGCGGTTTGGGACCGCGTGGCCCGGGTTCGATTCCCGGTTCCCCGACAGGTTATAGTGGTATTATTCCGGTGGAATACCGGGGATTGAAAAGCGGAGCCGCGCGTGCGGGGTGAGAAAGTGCGGGGCACTTTCGCAAGACCTTGTCAGACATTCTGAAAGAATGCCGACAAGGTGAACAGATTCTGTAAGAATCGAGGAAGCGGCGAGCCCGGGTAGGAGCCACTTCCCACTATTCCAGTAATACTGGAATAGTGGGTTAGTGAGCTGACACCGATTCCCGGTTCCCCGACACTGCCGAAGTCCAAAAGTCCGGGGGATTTTTGTGGAAATTTCCATTAGAAATTTGTGGGGTCTGGGTTCGATTCCCGGCTCCCCGACAAAGTTATTCATGAAACGCTTCAGAACACGTTTAGGGAAAGATATTGTATGTGAGGTTGCGGAACCAAGCCGCCCCTCGAAGCGGGGGATTATATTTCTCGATGGAATGCCCACAGTTCCATCGAAGCGTGCTTTTTTGGATGAGTTTGCGAGGTCGGGCTTTTGGGTATTTCATCCACGATACCGTGGAACATGGGAGAGTTCCGGTTTATTTCTTAGAGAATCTCCAGAGGAGGACGTATACGAGGTTCTCAATTCGGTTTCCAAAGGATTTTGGGATATTGCAAGTAACGAAAAAGTAATACCAGAAATAAAAGAGTGGTCACTTGTTGGAGGTAGTTTTGGTGGGCCTGCAGCTCTTTTAGCCTCTCGCGATAAGCGAGTGAGTCGAGTGATCGCCATCGCTCCTGTTGTTGACTGGAGCGAACTTGGACATGCAGAACCTATTGACTGGCTTTATGGATTTGTGAAAGAAGCTTTTGGAGAAGGGTATCGTTTGAAGAAGAAGGACTGGAATAAGCTCAAGAAGGGTAATTTTTATAACCCGATTCAGTGTGTGGATGATATTCCTGGGGAGAAAATTTGGATAATACAAGCACGAGATGATGATTCTGTTCGTTTTGGACCCGTCAAGAAATTTGCCAAGAAAATTGGAGCAAAATTCACTCTCTACAAGAGAGGAGGACATTTAGGAAGTAAGGTTCTACTACACCTGTCTCGCTTTAGTCGGGCAAAAGATTTTTTAAAAGGGAAGTAGGTGTAGAATGTAAGCATCTAGTATGCTTATCGTCTGCTTCTTAGGGGGGAAAGTAAGTCAGGAGGAAGAATTTCTTCAGGCATTTGAGGCGTATGCGGAACCGCTTTTTAGGCACTGTGTATTTCGTATTTCCGATAGAGAGCGGGCGAGAGACCTCGTGCAGGATACATTTACAAAAACATGGGATTATCTTGTTTCCGGCAGGAAAGTTCACTCTTTTAAGCCTTTTTTGTATCGAACAATCAATAATTTGATTGTCGATGAGTATAGGAAAAGAAAAAACATCTCACTTGAATCATTGTTTGAAGAGGGGAATGTGAAGGCAGAAGTGTTCGAGGAGCTCCAGGATCACAGCTTTGAGGACCTTGGAACCAAGTTGGACGCGAGAGAAATACCTGCGCTTCTTGAAGAACTTCCAGAGGCGTATCGGCAGGTGCTCGTTATGCGATTTGTTGATGAGCTTTCGCCAAAGGAAGTTGCGGAGGCGCTTGAGATTTCTCAGAACGCTGTATCAGTGAGGATTCATAGAGGTCTCTTAAAACTCCGCGAACTTTACGAGAGGAAACACGGGAAAAACCATGGATGAACTAAAGAAAAAATTTCAGAAAGCGACGGCCCACATTACGCTTGAAGAGAAAGAGCGTATTTCGATGCGGGAATATCTGTTAGAGTATTTGAAGATGAAGCCTGTAAGAAGTGAAGCAGGTGCACGTCTTCTAAAAGAGCAGAGGTTGTTTATTAGTATAGTAACTTCAAAAAGAATTATGCCTATAGCACTTATTGTAGCCCTTGTTTTTGCAGGGGGAGGAGGTGTCTCACTTGCGGCAGAGAATGCTGTTCCTGGGGACGTACTCTATCCTGTGAAGGTCAGTGTGAATGAGGAAGTTCGAAGAGCACTTTCATTTTCCACGGAAGCAAAAGCAAAGTGGGATGCACGAAGAGCGGGACGTCGTCTTGGAGAAGCAGAAAAACTCGCTTCAGAAAACAGACTGGATGCGGATGTGAAAGCGCAAATTGAGGAGAACTTCGAGCGTTTTGCAGCGCGAGCTGAAGAAAAAATCAAAGTCCTTGAGGTGGAAAATCCTGAAGCAGCAGCTCGGGTGAGCGCACGTTTTGAATCTGCACTTGAGGCGCATAAGGCGATCCTCTCCAGGCTCGAAACAAGTTCTGGGGACGCAAGCGCAGTTGCCGAGATACGAGCGAAAGTGAATATTCGTGCGGAAAACGCGGGGAGAGCGCGCATTGATGCAGTCGGAGGTGTCATCGTCGACACCAAGGCAAACGCTGAAGCTCGCGCAAACGCGGCTGAGCGTATGAAAGTAAAAGCAGAAACAGAGTTTCGCTCAGCTCAAAATACATTCGACCGCGTGAAGGCTGACTTGTCAGCAAATGCACAAACGCGCATCGAATCACAACTTGAAACTGCAGCGGGGCACATGGAAGAAGGAAATGCGGCACTTGAAGCAGGAATATACGGCGAAGCATTTATCGAGTATCAGAATGCCTTTCAGATCTCGATTATGGTGGAGCGCCTTATGAAAGCGGGACTTCATGTGAATCTCGATATTCTCATTAATTCTGCTGCTGATGCAGCATCCCGTAGAAACACAGAAGGCACGCGTGGAAGCGACAATGAGGAATCAAATGGTTCCGAGGAAGGAGGTCGCGGCTCATCTATTCTTGATGTGATTTTCCGAGGAAGCACTGATGCACAGAATAGGACAAATGCGGAAATTAGGAGCGGTGCAAGCGATTCTAGCACTTCGCAATCCGGTTCCGGTGTTGGTGGAGAAACACGTACACGAACAAATGTAGACGCTGATGCGGAAGTTAATGGAGGAGATACCTCAGTTGAGGGAGACGCAGAAGTTGAAACAGAATCTCGAGTTCGGCTTGGGATTTAGTTGGAATCTACATTCTTCTCTCTGAGAGAATTTTAGATAGGAAGGAATAGAAGCAAAAACGCCCTCTGCGGGGCGTTTTTGGTTGCCCTTTTCAAAGAGCGTTGCTATTATCGAGAGAATATGGAATTAAGCAGTATTACTGATTTTCTTGCGCGATTCATTCCGCGAGAACTCTTATCGGAAGTATATCTTGGAAACACGATGGAAGACTACATCATCGCGATTGCTGCGTTTGTTGCTGCTGCGGTGGCGTTTAAGTTTATCCAATGGGTAGTGCTTCTGCGGCTTGAGCAGTTCGCAAAGAAAACAAAAACAGACATTGATGATACGGTTATCCGCATCATTCGTTCTTTGCGTCCGCAGTTCTATTACTTCCTTGCGTTCTACATTGCAATTCAGTTTCTTTCGCTTTCACAGATTTTTGATCAGATTGTGACTGCGATCCTCGTTATCTGGGTTGTCTACCAGGTGATTATCGGCCTTCAGATATTGATTGACGATGTTATCGCGAAGAGATTTGTTAAGGATAAAGATCCGGGAACGAAATCTGCAGTCAAATACCTAAGCAATATCAGCAAGTTCGGGCTTTGGGCTGTTGGTCTCTTGCTTATTCTCTCAAACCTAGGCATAAACATCACCTCACTCGTTGCGGGCCTTGGTATCGGAGGTCTTGCGATCGCCTTTGCACTACAAAATATTCTCTCGGACCTTTTTTCTTCTTTTGCAATCTTCTTTGATAAGCCGTTTCAGATAGGGGATTTTATCACCGCAGGAAGCCATTCCGGAACGGTTGAGAAAATTGGTATTAAAACGACTCGTTTGAGGGCGCTTTCCGGAGAAGAGATTGTGATTGGGAATAAAGAATTAACAAGCGCGCGCATTCAAAACTATCGAACGGTGAAGGAATGGCGTGTGGTACTTTCTTTGGGCGTGCTCTACGAAACACCGCATGAGAAATTGGAGAAGATTCCTTCACTTGTCGAGGGAGCGGTGAAGCAGGTGCCGAAAGCGCGTTTTGACCGAGCTCATTTTTCAGGGTTTGGCGATTCGGCGCTTTTATTTGAGGTGGTTTATTATGCGGAGACGGGAAACTATACGGAATATATGGATATCAAGCAGGGAGCGAATCTCGGAATCGCACAAGCGTTTGGAAAAGAACAAATTGGATTTGCATATCCAACACAAACGCTCTACATAAACAAAAGCTAACTCCAATTGCAGGCTGCGGCACTGAATGGGAAAGGTATATACTCTCTAAACAACTATTGATAAAATATGAAGTTATTTTTGAAGCACGCAACTGATAAAATTTGTGTGTATCGCTCTGTGAAAATTGCTCTAGTAGTTGGAACTATTCTCGCTTTAATCAACCATTATGACTCACTTTTTTCTGGAACTTTGACTGCTGTCAATATTTTTCAGATCTTACTGACATACCTAGTCCCTTATGTGGTTGCAACTCTTGGTTCTGCTATTCATGCTAGATATCTTGAGTTGCAAGATCTTCAAGAAAGTGAAAAGAGTGAAAGAAGAATTTAAAGAACTAAAAAATAGGGAAAAATCTGAAAAACCCTTAAAAATCTAGGGGCCTCCGTACGCGGTTTCTCTAAATTCCTTTGCAATTTTCGGTGTTTCTTTCAGAAAAAGAAACATAGCAGCACTCTACGGCTCATCTTTACTATGCCGCTCGACTCCACCCAAACTTACCTACAGCAAGCTTCATAAAAGTGTAGACGCTAGCCAGATATGGATATTTCATTAGATATTTAAATAGAGAAGCTCGCGCAATTGGGGAGCGATTTCTTGGGCAAAAGAGTTCGCTCGTACCTCTAAATTTCCTTGGAGGTAGCCTGAAAGAGGAACATTTGTCTCCTTTAGAAGCGCTCTGTTAATGTGTCCAATTGTGATAGCGCGGAGTATGCGTGCGTCTGTTGTCTCTTCGCTTGTGCTCGTTACGATAAGGCCTATCACTTTGTTTTCGTTTGAAACGACGGCACCTCCTGAGGAACCGGCTTGGGCTATAATCGTGCTCCCCAAAGAAAGGAGATCAAGGGTCTGACCTTCAAAGGTGAAAAGTTCCTCTATTTTAGTTACAGAAGAAGCGGCAAATAAATTTTTATTGACCGAAATGCTACCAAGAAACCCTGCAGGATAAGCGGCTGCAAGCACGTTATCGCCCTCGGTAATACGCGTGCTCTCAATTGAGAGAGAGTGGGCAGGGAAGCTTGAAGGGATCTCGTTTGTCCCTATTGCTTCGGTAACAAGAAGAAGCGCAAAATCGTTTTCTCCTGTGCCGGTTGGGTTTTCTGAAGCGATTTGGTGGGCATTAGTAGCGACCCAGTTTGGAGATATATAAAGAATTCGAGCTCTATAGGTGTTTTGTGCAGGGCTTCCTGTTCGAATAGTGCAGGAGATGGAGCTTCCTTTTGGGTCTTCCGAGAGGAGCAGGAATTGGGCTAAATGAGCGTTTGTGAGGATAACTCCTCTCTCGTCAATGAAAATACCGGAACCGCTTACTGCCCCGACGCTTCCTGATGTATTACGGCATAGTATATTCACAAGAGAAGATCGTATGTCCTCATTGATTTCAGAGAAAGAGACTTCACTCGTTTGAGCTCTTGGAAAGGGGATAAGCTCTAGTATGATTGTCTCCTTTGACTTTTGTGCTGCTCCTGTCTCCTTAGGCTCATCCGGATTCTTTTGTGTCTCTCTTTCTGAGTCGTTTTGAGTAAGAGTCTTTGTTTTTGAATCTGCCTTTTCTTCCATTTCTTCATTGGCCTCCTTCCCGTCGGGTTTTTTTGTGAGATCTAGCTCAATTGCGGGTAAAAGAGGCTCTCCCTGCGTGTTTAGAACGGTCGTTTTGGCAGGGATAAAGGATCCAGCTGTGATAAGACCCACAATTAAGAAGAGAAGACGCAAAGAAAGAGTTAAAAACATTGCGCGTTCAGTATACCACGAGCTTTTATCACCACGTCGGCGTGGGCGTAAAATCTATTGACATTATCAACAGGCTGTTTTCTTGTATTGACATTTCTAGCATTTTGGTATAGGATATCGCTATAAAGCTTGGGTAATACCGGGCTTTTATTATCAGACTGGTTTGGAGTAAAATCTAAGCCAGGTAACTGAAAACCTCATGGAAGGAAACGAAATGACACCAGGAGCAGCTCCAGAGAACAACGAAGGAGCAGCACCAGCAGAAGGAGCAGAG
>JBBDKB010000027.1:56502-66834 GCA_040879605.1 Minisyncoccota bacterium | reverse complement strand
GATGCGGGGCAGGTGCCACGCGAGCTTGCGGAGCCCGTAATCGAGGTCCGATTCCTCGTGAGGGCACCGCGGTAAAAAGAAATACGCCTGAGGAAGCGTATTTCTTTTTAGAACGCAAAGCAGTTTGCGTTCGTGCTGCGGTACTCCTGCGTACGCATTGGAGAGCGCCTCGCCCCCGCTACCGCTCCGGCGCTCCGCCCTCGCACAACCCCCTCTTTTAGTTTTCATTCTTTCGTTCGTGGTGTCGCTTCCGCTTCGGTGTTTTGTGGCTTCGGCTAATGACGATGCTCGTCCTTTAGCCCTGGACGCTCTTAGCGGAAATAGCCCGAGGCGCTACCCTTATGTGCTTGCCCCATGCCGCGTTGGGACGCGGCTCCTACCCGTGCGCGCACAAACCCCGCCCGCGAAGGATAAAAAGGATCGCGGGCGGGTTCCCGTTATTTGATTTCTCCAAGATGAGCGTGGTCATTCCAACCAAGGACATACCACCCCGATTCGTGGAGACCAAATGAATGATCATATTGTATCAATGTGATTCCCGTATTGTGCGGTACAAATGTCCTTTTTACTTCCTCAAAAATGTCTGGTGTTAGTTTATCCCCAAAGATAACCAAGGCCAATACCATTTTTAGTATCTCTCCATGGGTTACCACGAGTATATTTTGTTCTTTTCTCTTGGAAAGGAGTTCCATAATCTTTTGCCCCCTATTCTTGATTTGGAAATAATCCTCTTCGTCTGAATGTCTATTATTCGGATCGGTAAAGGTTTCTTTTACTATTTTCATTATAGCTTTGACCTCCGGTTCGCTTTTACTTTGTCCACGTACGGCTGATGGTCTTTTTATTTCCTCAAATATAGGATCTTCAACCACTTCATGTCCGACGCATTGGGCGATGGCTTTTGCTGTTTGTGATGCTCTCATCATTGGACTCGCGAATATCACATCAATCGGGATAGCTTTAAATCGTTCGGCCATAAATTCAGCTTGTTTATTTCCTTTTTCTGAAAGCGCGATTGTGGGCAATTGAAACTGATCAGACTCATTTCCATCAGTGCTTCCGTGTCGGACAAAATAAATATTCATATTATTTTAGTTAAATTATATTATGTCTGATAAACTACCAACCTTTTTGATGATCGTTTCTAGACTTGCTAGCAACGATTCTTTTGGCGGATCGATAGTGAGATCCGAATTTTCTGGTATTTCATATGGCATGTCATTCGCAACCATACCACCTCTGATATAAATCCAGAAAGGGTTGATGAGTTCTGTAACATTATCTCTCGTTAATTGAAGTGGTGCAATAACAGAGACTACAGCATTGAGACCCTGATCGTTGAGCACTTTCGCCAATCGCGCGAACGCATATTATGTTCATCACGATCTTCCTTACTAAATCCTAAGTCTATTGATATAGATGCTCTCAACTCATCACTGTCTAGCACTATTGCGTTCATTCTCTATTTCAAGAGAAATGATTTGCTCATAAATTTATGCGAGATCGTACTTACCGAGTAGTATCTGATCTGTTGTCCCCGATACATTAGTAATAATTCTCAAGACAATTTCTTTAGTGAGTTTTGGATCAATCGGCTTACTTGAGTTTACGATCACGGACCATGGAGTATCTATTGGGTGATCTGACTGGCTAACTATAAACACTTCACATGCGGTTTCCGTTTCTTTCCATATTTGCTGTGCAATATCCCATGCCATCACTGAGTACAGCTTACCTGCATGGTATTGGGGATTCTTGCCACTCAGTCCTTCTATACTAAATGGTCGTCGAGAAGAAATAACTCCACCGAGACGATTTCCTCGCGCCACTTGACCTTCATCGCCAGACTCTATACAAGAACCAGTGTAAAGCAAATAGAAAAGATCATCCCGCTGTCCGTCGGCAGTATTTAGTGAGAAATTGATATCGAATTGTTTATACTTATTGCAAATTTTTTGAATAAATTCCCCAATCTTCTCCATATTCTCCCTATATTCTTTTGGTGATGCAACTTCTGTTGAGATTTGAGGAACGCAAAGTGTGAGCATGACTTCTCTACCTTGTCGAACAGCCATGACTTTAATATCAGAGCCAAGCCATGGATATTGATTTTTCGTTGTGTCCTCATTAAGTATTTGCTCCACTTCTAATACCAATTTTTCCAGAGGGGTGTATGGTGCCCAACCACAACCAACTGCAGTATCATTTGCAACAGGACGCGTATACTCCGGCAAGTCAGTAAGCTTACTGGGACGGAACCGAGAATAGGCAGATGATCGTGCGGTTTTGGTGTCAGCCGGTTGCAATCCTCGTGTCGTATTTGAAGTTATCTCAACCATGAGACGGCAATTCACAAGGAAATCGAAGTTTCTCAACTCTTTTTCCAAAAAATCAGAAGCAGCTACTACAAGAGCGTCACGATATAATATTTTTTCTTCCCCAACTTGGGGAGTAACTCGCCCATTAATGAGCAACCGAATGGGTGATACAAAATTTCCGCCTCCAAATCGAACATCACATTTTCCTCCCATCAAAGATAGTTTGTCGAATTGATGTCGCAAAATTGTTCCGAATTTGTCCCTGCATATTTTGGCATAAGTACGGGAAAGAAGCTCCGCAAGTCGGTCCGCTAAAGTGTCAGGATGCCCACGACCCTTACGTTCCACTATCTCAAAATCAGATTCAGCTAGGTCTTCGAGGTTATTTACAAGATTAAGATTTAGATCCATAAAAATTATTCAACAAAAACACCTTTGGCTATGAATTTAAGCCACTTTCCCTCATTCCATAGACGCCAACCCCGCACAACCTCACTCTTTAGAATGCCAGGCACAATCTCTGGCGGTCTACCGAATGATTTTGGAAATATATCATTTATCTGCCGATCTTGTAAAACAGGCCATTTGGTGTATCCACCCATAACTGGTGATCTCAGACCGAAAACGACTCGCCCAATATTTAATTCTTGTATAGCAAACGAACACATCGGGCATGGCTCCACGGAACTGTATAATGTTGATCTAGAGAGTTCAACTGGAGTTAAGATTTCCTGCGCGTCCAATAATGCTAGCATTTCAGCGTGCCGATAAACCTCTTTTTTATGAAGAGATTCGTTATGACGCTTACTAATGACCTTGCCATCAAACAAAACAAGAGCTCCAAATGGAAATTCTCCATACTGCGTTCCCACTGATGCGATACTGATACACTCTCGAATATACTGTTTGTCTACATTTTCATTTTTCATACTAACTTTTTCCTTTCGACCTCAACAAACTTTTCTGCATATCTACGATTTTCCCCACTTATCAATACCCGTTTCTTTTCACTGTCAGATTCAAAGGCTTTAATTTTTTGTGGATCTTTCGAGTATATCTTTGTGCGTTCTAGCATTTCCCCCATTTCGCGCTCCGTGAGAGCCATGTTCCAAACTTTGTTGAGTATTGACGGAAGATCATTAGCTATATGCAAATAGTCTACAAACAAGGATCTCGAGCTTTGTTGAGTTTTTGCCATTTTACAAAAAATTCCAAGAAGGCGGGTTGCATATTCACCCTCAGAGAGCAACTTGACTTCCTGTTCACTTAAACCAAGTATGGGCGCGAAAAAAGATGCCATGGTATGACGACTACGCATCCAACCGGGTGGGTCTCGTAACACCGACTCCAACACCTCGAGTCCGTTGCGATGAGTAAACATCCATTGAATATTCGGGTATAGGATTAATATTTCCTCAATATACAAGATGTTCCAGCTACGAAATTTGATGAATATGCGTTCGCAATAGTCCGGTCTCCATGCACAGATGGCATTGATAGCTGCCTTAAGAAGTTGTTTTCTCGTGATATTGTCTGGCAATACCATCAGTGGATTCAGTATTGCAAGTATAATGGTCGGCTCGGATATGACGTAAAACCTATCGACTGTAGCAAGCATTTGCGTCGCAAGAGTGGAACCACATCTAGACATGTGGAAAATAAAGTTTGTAGATTTCTCCACAATATTTTCATTTTCAAAATTTAACAAGAATGCATCAATTGAAATAAGTTCAATTCGAACGTCGTTGAGGTCATAATGCAATGGTCGCACTAAAACCCCCTGCTCTTTAGTTTCAGTCTTACTTACATCCGCAACTTTGAATTTCACTGCCAATGAATCAAGAAAAAAAGGGTCTCTTAGATTATCCTTCAACACTTTTGCCAAAACTACAAAATATTTTCCGTCTTTTACGCATAAATCTATAGGCAGACAAGCTACACCGATTTTTTGTTCCAAATTCATAAATGAAAATAATTTTTAATAATCTTTCTTCCGACACTCAACAACTGACCTCTCGGCGTAATATCGAGAATTGTAAATTTGTCCTTACGGGGAAGTACACGATCCAAAACATGCTCAAGCCGTTCATGGTCGGTAACTGATTTAATATATTTATACATGTCGGTGTCATTCTTCAAATGCTCCACAATAATATCCGCATTTTTGTCTCTGTATCCAAAATTAGAATGGAGTTCATGAGTTATAAGAATCCCGAATAACAATCCCATCCCATGAGGGCATATCGTATCTTCTTCTATGTATGAGGAAATGATGTGTTCTGATCCGCTAACCAGACGTCCATTCCCTTGTTCTCTTGTGAGGGCACCAGATTCAAGTAGACAGCTTAGAAGCAGTTTTAACGAGCTCCTAGTTAGAGTTCTCTGGGACAATAGCTTAACGGCTCCCAAAATGAGCCCCTGAGCACGTTCACGCAATTCTGTGTTGAACGACTCTTTGTTTATCTTAGAGGATATATCACAATCAAGCTGTGCGATAACCGTTGCCGCTATCTCAACTATGCCAAATTTATTAAGTGTATAGACTTGGGGTTGTTCAAGTAAATCAAAATCTGCAATAATCTCACTGGCAACAGACGAATCAAAACTTATCTTACCGTGTTGGCGGTCAAAGAAACTGTTTCTATGCGTTGCGAATGAATTTGTTGAAAGAGCAGAGGGAATGAAACAAAATTGACTATCAGTTTTGAATGACACGTATTTAGCCGCATCAACAACTGAACCAGCTCCTATAGCAACAATTTTGAATTGTTTTTGTTGAAATTTTTCCAGAAACTTATCAAGTGTTTGAATTTCGGCTCTCGTTACCTCGAGGATGTTTTCTTTTTCGTTTATTAAGTCCCGAGTGTGCTCACTGACTATATAGAGATCAGGAGCGCTTTGATCAAGATATTTTTTAAAATCACTGAATAAAATTATTGGTTCCATAACATTCCTAATATTACTAAATTTTAATTTTCTTTACAAGACAAACTCTTCATGTTATACTACTACTCAGAAAATAACATCCCAGAATCACTTAAAGAAAGGAGGACCACATGATAGACAGTCTCGGCGTAGACCTTGGAAATGTGATCATCGACCATAATGGGTTTGGTACGACGCCTGAGTTCTTCCAGTCTGGTGACTACAACATCATCCCGCCCGTGTCCGGAGTCTTCGATGCCTTGAGCCAGCTTTCCAAAGAACGTTTTGGTGGCAACATCTTTGTTGCTTATAATGCAACAGATGTCGCCGATCAGAAAATCACTTCATGGCTTGAAGCACACGATTTTTTCCAGAAAACAAGTGTGTCCAGATATCGTGTGAGAAGAACACAGAACGTTCGCAATAAACTGTCGCTTTGTGGATTTTACAAAGCTACTCATTTTATTGACGATCGTTTGGAAGTCATGAGCCACTTGATCGGAAAAGTAGAGAACTTGTACCTGCTTAGACCACAAGAATCAGAGGTCGAGCAATACCGTTGTTTTCTGCCTTATGTCGTCCGAGTGCAAACATGGCAAGAAATCCTGCGGCTAATGCTCACCTGACAGCCTCTCGAGAGATACCGAGGGGCTGTTCTTCTTTCGTTTCCATTGGCTCGTCCCGTTTCCCGCCCATTCAATATTCAAAAAAATCCCCCCGCGAAAAAAGAAAAAGCATGGGAAGGCGGAAACGGGGCGAGGGCGCTCCAATGCGAATACTTGGAGCATTGGAGAGACGGAGGCGCGACGGCGCCGAGTCGGGGTCGCGGAATTTTCAGAGCTGTGAAAATATCCGTGACACGCCGAGGCACTGCGAGGCGTTGGCGGAATTGTTAGAGTTAGCACGGAATCGGAGCGTATGATGAAGTTTAGAGCCACCACGCACGCGGAGCGTGCGCATTAGTCCGGTTCTTGTTCAAAATAGGTTCGAGCGAAGCAGAGTAATACAGCACAATTCAATAGCATCTCATATATTTTAGTACTAAGAAAAAAGGCGGTCCCAAGAGAAAGGGACCGCCCTCGTTGCCGACAAGGCGTCCGAGCTACTTGCCCTTGCCGTCTTTGCCGCCGCCTCCTCCGCCGAGGCCGCCGCCGTTGTGGTTTCCACCATTACCGGACATCGAATTCACCTCCTTCCGATTGTTATGTTCCAGAGCCGCTAAGTCCAGCGGTCTCCATCGCAAATTCTACACCTTAGTTTGGCAGACGGCAATAACGAGACTGTTATTTTGATACATTGCCTTTTTAAAAAGAATCGGGGTAACAACCAAATCCTCAAGAGGAGGGAGACCTGGGTCATGTATTACAATCTTATTCTTCTCAATCGCTTTAATGACCACAATATGACTTCCATCTCCATTTTCTCCTCTTAAAATACATGGATTGACCCTGACAAGAAGTATGCAACCCTTGTTCGCATATTCTATGACACGTTCCAACGTCCCTCTCTCTCTTTTAAAATATATATTCTTTTTTTCCCAAGCTTCTTTTGCGTATCTCCTTGCAGTTTCGAAGTCAGAGTACTGTTTCTGCAGTTTATATACTTCCGGATCCCATACTTCCTTTAAAAATTTCTCTCCTTTTTCAACAAAATCTTCCACAGAAAAATCCTCTATGTGTGTGACAGTAAACCCATTTTCAGCTAACCAAATATATGCCTTATACGGGTATGTCCACCTCCCTTCTTTGTGGCCCGTTAATTCATCTAGGCGTGAGAACGGAAAATTTCTCTCGGGTAAATAATATCCGAGGACCATTTTGAGAGCTGCCTGGAAGCAGTGGGTGTCACCACCCTTATTTGCATAAAATGGAATGTTTTTCTCCATATAATTCTATTTTATAACAAAAACCTTGATTTCTCGCACAAAATTAAGAAAGAATTGACTCCTCGTGAGGGCGCCAGTAAGAAAGGTGGCAAAAAAATAGCAGACTGAAACTTCGCTGAGCTGAATAGAGTAGTTCTTGGCAAGAGCCAAGAACTACTCTATTGTGCTGACATGGCAAACACAGAAATCGTAGACATCGTTGATGAAGATAATAGCGTTGTTGGCTCAGCAAGTGTTGCAGAGGCACACGATAAGAGACTCCTCCACCGCGTAGTGGGAGTTTTTGTATTTGATATTGGAGGATCTCTTTATCTGCAAACCAGCAATAAATACGGAAGGCTTGATCTATCTGTTGGGGGGCATGTACAACAAGGAGAAACATACGAGGAAGCAGCAAGACGTGAGATGCTTGAAGAAATAGGGCTCAAGGTGCCGATACAACACGTAGTGACATTCTTACCAGCAAATGCAAAGCTCGGTCATTATTGGGGATTATTTACAGCCACTGCCCCCGAAGGATGGCAGTTTGAAGCGACAGAAGAAGTCTCCTCTCTCTCAAGATTTGATATAGATGCAATCAAGCAGAAAATGAAATCAAACCCTAACACATTCACACACGGCTCTATGAACGTTATGACAGAATTAATTCGTGTAAAAAATCTATGAGTACTCCATATTTCTGTAGACTGAAAGATCTCGTAGAAAGTGGACGTCTTAAAACGTATATCATCATTGCTCCGCCAAGAACTAGCTCTTCATTAGTTGAACATGCACTAGGAAATTCCCCGGATATCAAATATGAATGCCACGAACCATTTTTGAATGCAAGGCACAAAGATTTCATTCCTGATCATGGCTACCAACAAATATATGAAACGATTGGCGGTGAGAAATTTGACCGCTCCACCGACATGGCCTCTGTCGTGATTAAAGAGATGTCTCATTGGATTGCTGAGAACGATGAGTACAAAAGACTCTCTGAAATTACAACTGCTCCTGTTGTAATTTTGATCCGTAACCCCCTTTTGTCCGTAGAATCTCGAATACGTCGTGTTCTCAGCACGATTGATATGAGATACAGCATTAGTACTCAACGCTATTTACTTAATGAAGTCGCGGCCGAGAAAAAATGTCGTGATTGGATAGAGTTTGCAGAAAAAATGAAAAAAGAGGGCTACAAAGAGCGCCCCCGACTTTCTCGGAAACAAGGAAGCTCTTGAACGTATTTATGATACGCCTGTGTTAACCGTAAAAAATCATCTCCTTGACCTGAAAGCTCGCAAAAATGGCTACGCAAACTGGCGCGATCTTGTTGATAAGAAGCTATATGCGGAAAGAGAGTACAAATTTTTTGAAGGCATTCTTAGCTCGAACGATCGCCGACTAAAATTTGAAAAAGGTGAATTTTTAAAACTCGCAGAAGAAGTTAGATATCTAGAGGAACAAAGAAGAAGCCATTTTGTGTTTGATACTACAGACTTGCGCGTGGCACCCAAAGAACAAATGCAAGAGCTTTGCTCTAAGTTAAATGTGTCCTTCTCGAAAGAGATGATCCAATGGGGGGAAGACCCTGTAGATTTTCACGCTGAGCAAACACAAGAACACGAACGGCTTTGGTACGATACCCTATACTCAAGCAGTCGAGTAAATCCTCCTATTGAAATTCCCCCGAATCTTAATAGCTTCCCAGCTTTCATTCAAACCTACATGAAAGAAAATAACCTACCAACGTATGCCGCACTTTCAAAGAAGAAAGTTTTGAGTAAAGAACTTCGTCTAAAACTGAACGACCAAAAAATGCGCGTCAAGATCACTGAAGGAAACAGGAAGTACCTACGCCTACTTGGGTTGATTGGAGAAAAAACTTCCCCTGGAGAGTATGTTTCTATAAAATTGAAATATATCGACCCAATTTACGCGATATCGAATAATCCAGAGCTAGCCACAAATCCTGAATTTAAAGTGTATAAAGATGCGTACGCACAGGAAATTGCAATCCTTGCAGAAAATCTTGCATAGCAGATGAAATACACAGGAGGTGAAAGAGTTTGAAAAAGAAGCAACAACTTGCTAAATCTTTTTGTATAGAATTGCAAAAAAAGAGACGCGCTTGTAGAAGATGCTACAAGCACGCCTCAGTCAGTACTCCTCAAACAGTACTCCTCAAAATGTGCCCAACCTTTTCAGCGAGAGCATCAGAGGCTTGGAGGTCAATTATGGGGAAATCCTCATAATTGACGTTTGCTTTGTCGGTGGCGTCGAATTGCAAGCGCTGAACGATCATTTCTTCAGTATCGCCGCGCTGTCGCATTCTGGCCGTTTTTAGAACTTCCGAGACAGAGATACGCACAACGGTAACATTGCTGAGTCCGAGACTGATCAGCTTGCTAAGCCCGACAAACCGCAAGGTCAGGAGAAGATGATGTGTCGTGGCCTGCAAATCGCCCTTACGCGTACCGTAATAGTTACCGTTGTCGGTTCTTTTTACGAGCACGAGATCAGGGTTATTTATGAAATACGACATGGGAAGAAAATGATAATCCTTCTCGTCAATTTCATCTGCTCTCATGGGTCTGCTAGTACACGTCACCACCCTCTTAAACTCATCAGGGTACTTCCCAGCAAGTTCAGCGATAAGGGTACTTTTCCCGCTACCACCATCGCCAACAAAGACAAAGAGCTTTTTCACCAGATCTCTCCTCTTGTTCTGCGCGAAACCTGATTTATGTTTACCTCAAATCGCAACCTTTATCAATATTTTGTCCGCTGGGAGTTTGCCCACTAACCCATTTTCATACGACATATCGTATGAAAATGAGAGTTACACCATTTGATTCGATTAATCGAACCAAAACCCTATATCCTAAGCTGGTGCAGTAGTAAATATTGTGATACAATGTGCGTAGCTGTTTGGTGGAATTGTGTCTACGAGGCAAGCGCTGTGTGCGGGTCAGCGTGGGGCGCATAGAGCGCTTGCCTCGTATGTGAGGCGAGTGTCCGTCTGCGACTGGCAGATACCAAAAAAGGAGAGACATATGCCTTCCGGGAAAAAGGGTGGAAAGGGACACAAGTCTTCTGCCACCTCGTACGCCAAGACCGTATCGAGCCAGACGAAAGGGCTCTTTTCGTCCGGTTCCTCCAAGCCTGGGAAGGGACCTGGCTCCAAGTCCGGGAAGAAGAAGTAACTGAACCGGACACGGGGGG
>JBBDKB010000027.1:18249-56476 GCA_040879605.1 Minisyncoccota bacterium | reverse complement strand
CCCCCCCCCCCCCCCCCCCCCCCCCCCCGCCGCTCTATTGAGGTAGTGCACAAAATTCTCCACGCAAAGACGGAGAAAGATACTTCTCATATATTAGGTGCAAGTAGGAAGCGTTTGCGCAACGCTTTTTATACTCACGGTATTCAGTTTCGCTAACAACACGTCCATAATAGCTGATATCATAACCCGCTTCCTCCACTAGATTTTCAAGAGTTTGAAAGTCGAATACTTCGGCACCAAGTTGACGCTTCACTTCAGCAGCGAGGAGCGACTCGTTTGAGATTGCCCCCTGTATGCGCTCATCGATTTCCTTTCGAACTGCCGTCACTTGCGAGATATCATGGAGAGGGATCTCCAACATGAGCGCCTCATCTTTCCCTGATGTGATGGCATCGTAGCTCACGCTATACGCCCATCCTTTCTCATCGCGGAGCCATTGATATAGGGGGCCGTGATGAATATTTGTGAGAAATTCGAGAAGAAAACGCAACGCAACGCGCTCCGCATACGGAGGCAGTGCATAATACGCTCCCGTGAAATAGATAGGCATATCAATGTCGGAGAAGGTACATTCGTGATACTCTTTACGCTCCCAGTTGAAAGGAGTATACGTTTCGGCATGTTTGTGAGTCGCGAGGTTTAACACGGAGAGAGATGATATGATTTGTTCGACTTGGAGAGTCCCACCGACAAGGACGTGGATATCGGGGGTAAAATAGTGCCCGTGAAAATCTAAGAGCGCTTCGGTTGAAAGTTTCGCAAGGTCTTCATCGTCTCCGAATAACTGTCGTTTACTTACGCCTTCAGCATGTATCCACAAAGCCCAAAGGTAGTGGGAAAGTTCCGTCATTCCCGGATACCACCGCCGTTGTTTACGCTCGTTTGAGACAATTGCACGTTCACGCTCCAAATCCTCCTGCAGGATAACGGGTTCAAAAATATGAGAATAAAATCCATTCCACGCCTCAGTTGTCCTTTCAGCAGGAATAGCCATAGTATAATCGGTATCGAAAATATTGGTGGCGGCATTGAAGGTGCCACCGTGAAGCCCCACCCATCTCGGGAAAGCGCTTCTTTCCGGGTATTGTTCGGAACGTAGTAACGCGAGATGTTCGAAAAAGTGTGCAGTACCGGGGAGGATGTCACCGGTGTTATGCACGTTGCCAATTGGTATTTTCACGTTAAAAAATGCGAACGGTTGGTCGGTTGGATAATGGTGTACCGTAATGCCATTCTTCAACCTTATTGTTTCAAATATTTGGCGATCTCTCATAGTGTCTCTATTGTACCAAGCTAGAACCTATTTCCAAAATCACGTGAGGTAATGAATTCCGCCACGCCACAGCCTCCGCTCCGCCAAGCACAAAGAATATGCTCGGCTTCGCTTCTGCTGTGTCGCATCTACCCTCGCTCGCCACCACGCACTATAAATTTTGTTTTCGCGCGATTCTGATTTCTTTTTTTCGGTATGGTGATGGCGAGGCGAGGTCGGGTTTCTCCTTGGGGGGAGAAACTGGCGGAATTCAAATGCGGACTCGGTTTTGCCAAACTATTTTTCTGGGGATTTGGATTTGGCAAAACCTCTGCTCTGGTTTCCCGCCCGCAGAAAGGGGTCTGGGGAATGAATGCGGGCGGGATTCGCTTTGAATTTTGACCGATAGGGTTTATAAAAAGCGGAATTGGTGGTATGTTCTTATACATTATGAACAAGCCTGAAGGGTACAAAATAAAATGTAAAAACGAAGACTTCCAGGTGACGGAGGTTTCTTTAATGCCTCCTCTTGCATCTAAAAAACCTTCTCAATTTACGTATTTTTGGCTTCAAAAATCCGGACTTACGACCTTTGATGTCCTGGATTATATTAAGTCATTTTTCAATCTCAAATTTGAAGATGTTGCCAATCAAGGATTAAAGGACGAGGATGCAATTACAGAACAACTTATTTCTGTTAAAAAAATCTTGAGTAAAAAGGATATTACGGCTTTCAATAAAAAGTATGGAGAAGGAAATCAGTACGCCCTAATCAAACATGTTATTGGTTATGGAGATAAGCCAATAAAAGAGCGAATGTTGCACGGGAATTCGTTTAGAATTGTAGTTAGAAATCTGGAAAGCAATGTTGCGAAGAATCTTTTAGATTATCTTTCAACTCACAGACACCATCAGTTCGTAAATTATTACGACAATCAAAGATTTGGAATGCCGGGCGGACCTTACAATACTTACTTGATTGGTGAGGCAATAGTAAAAAGAGATTGGATAGAGGCCTATAGTCATATGAAAGCTACAAACAACATTCTGCCTAGCTTTTTCCCAAAATTGGAAAATGTTATTTCTTGTAAAGAAGTTTTTAAAAAAATCAACCCCAAAAAAGTTTCTTTCTTTGTTTCTTCATATAATAGCTTTCTTTGGAATAATCGGACTTCTTTACTGATCAAAGACAATACTAAAAGCAAAAAATTTCATTTTGAAAATGTTGGAGATTTGTATTTGCCAACAACGCGCTCATTTCAGTGTCCTTATATTTGTGAGGTAAACGGGTATGAATTCAAGGACGAGAAATTTACAACCAAACGAAAAGTTAAAAACAGGAATGTCGTGGTTGCGACTACAATATATGCTGACAACTTAGAAAAAGACGAGTTGCACAAGAACAAGAAAAAACTAACCATTTTGTTTTTTCTGCCTACCGGCAGTTATGCCACCATGATCATTAAACAAATTTTTCTAAAAATTAGTAAATTATGAGTAAAAATATTGAAATAGAAATACGAGGCCCATTGTCCAAAGAAAAATTTGGCGATTTAGTTAATCTATTTGAAACGAAAGCAAAAAAGATAACAGAGAAAAATAGAGTTTTGATTGATTACTCAACCTTTTTAGAAGGCGGCGTTAAGAATAGGAATAAAGATATACGATTGCGAGTAACAAATGGTATTCCTGAGATTATCGTTAAAATTGGCGAATGGGGAGAGGCTGAGCAAAGAAAAGAACTTTCAGTTTTTACAAAAGAGGGAGAGTTCGATACCCTTGTTGAGATTTTCGGTGCACTTGGATTCTGTAAAGGAATGCTATGCGTAAGAAAAAGTAAAGTCTATGAATACAGGGACATTGAATTCGCGCTCGTAGAAGTACCGGGACATAGTTATTACTATGAAGCAGAGAAAATGGCGCACGAAAATGAAGACGCCGATAAAATAATTAAAGAAATAACGGATGTTTGTAAAAGCCTTGGTCTTGAGGTATTTAATAAGCAACAATTTTTTGAATATATAGATACTCTTAACAAAGAATCTAATGAAATTTTTGAGTACAAAAACCATACCTCAAATTATTTCAAAAATAGGTTCAATTTGTAGTGTGAAAAGAAAAACGAGCGACAGGGTTTTAGTCTGCCACTCGTTTGTGATTGTTTTTATCCATGATGACCTCTCACAAAGACTTTCCCGCGGATAATCTTATGTGCTGGTCTGTTGTGGATGATGGCGTGTCGAGCAAACTTCTGGCCACAGGAATGGCATCTTAGATCGCCTTTGGTGTAATCCGACACAATCATGTCAGCGTAACACTTTATGAGCGTTCCTCCACCCTCCTTTTTATAGCGGTAGAGCTGTGTTGTACATTTAGCGCAATGCACTGCGATTGTGTATGTTTTTCCCATGATAACCTCCTAAAATGACGCCTTGATCGCGTCGAACTTCAGAGGACATACTCCAACGCATGCGTTGCACGAAATGCAGTTATCAGCAATAACCGCGAGTGGTTTTTTGTCTGTTCGACGAACCATTGAAAGAGCATCGAATGCGCAGGAGTGAATACAGATTCCGCAACCTGTACATCTCTCCTCAATCACGACCGGACGAAGCGACGAGAATTGGTGTTCGCCAGTTTTTTCGAGCGTGAGTCCAATGAGATCTTTGATCGAACTGTACTTCGGGTTCTCATCGAGAAACCTCTGTAAGCCGGTTGCGATCCGCCTGAAGACCCTCGGACCCTTAAGTGCTGGCGCGGTGTAAATCTGAACCGCACTTGCACCTGCCATAAGCATCTGGACTACATCGTCAGCGGTGAAAATTCCACCACAGCCGACGACTGGGATGCTAAGCGTCTCCGAAAGCTGATGTACGCACCACAGAGCGATTGGGAAAATTGCTTTTCCCGTTACTCCACCGCCACCGCCCTTGATTCCAAGTTTCGGTTTGGCAGTTTTGGTGTCGATCAACATTCCAGGACCTATGCTGTTCGTACAGACGATAGCATTGGCCCCCAGTTCTTCCGCTCGTCTTGCCATCGAGAACAGCAAGTTCGAGTACGACAATTTGATCCAGATTGGTGTTGTTGTAACACCACGCACCTTTTTCATCAGCTGCTCCAGATGAAGTGCATTAACGTTCAGATTCCCGTGCAGTGCCCCGGAATGGGAGCAGGAGATGTTGATCTCATAAGCATCAACACCAATCTCGTCAAAAGCACGGATCAAATAACAACAGCTATCCAAATCTCGTCCCGAGATCGAGATAATGACGGGATAGCCTGTTTCCTTGACTTGGCGGATGCCGTGATCTCGCCAATCTGTCCACGGATTTTCGTTGCCCCACTCGCAGTTGAGCATATTGTCCTGACCAAAAACTGCGTAGCGCGGGACGGTAATCCTTGAACGTTCCGGTGGAACATGTTGTTTGAGCGACCGGGTGACCATGCCCGAACAGCCATACGGTAGGGCTCGTAGAAAGAACTCTGGCGTCTCGGTAATGTACCCTGAAGCCAGCAACAACGGCGTTTGTAGTTTCAGTGGGCCGACTTGTGTCTTGAGAGACATGACTACCCTCCTTTCTTGGTTAGATGTGGTTTCAGAACTGCAAGTATCTTATCCAACACCGAAGATTCTCCGGCTTCAGTAATTTCAATCACTGAAGTGAACAAAGACCTTCGTTGTAGGATTGTTTCACTCTCGCTTTTGGCTGTCGCAACTCTCTTTTTTATCTCTGCCGAACTTTCCGTTTTTCTCACAATAGAAAGTCTTTTATGGAGCAGAGAAAGATCAAAAGTCACAAGTCCGATAGCGAAAATCTCCGGGTTTATTCCAAGCGCTTCCGGCAAATTATCCGGATGTAACTCGGTTAACTTTGTGTGTGAACTCGGGAGTAAGTCTTTTTTTCTGAGGCCATAGCGATGACCAAAGAGGTCTTGAACCAAAACAAGCTCGCCGAACCCAGCCATCTGATCGAATTCGGGAAACGAGACATTGATTCTGTTTCCGCCCTGTTGTTCATTTGAACGCAGAGGACGAGTTGTGAACCATGCCAATTCCTGAATGTGCGGATAAGTCTGCAGTAGACATTCCTTAATGAAGCCCTTGCCGATTCCGGAGGGCCCGCTGAGAGCAATAATCATCGCGTCCTCCTTTCTGGTTGTGAAAGAGCGTAATCTTCGATCGTTCAAGATTCGATTCAACATACCACCAATTCCGCTTTTTATAAACCCTGTCGGTCAAAATTCAAAGCGAATCCCGCCCGCAGAAGGGGGTCTGGGGGAATGAATGCGGGCAGGAAATCAGAGCAGAGGTTTTGCCAAATCCAAATCCCCAGAAAATAGTTTTGGCAAAACCGAGTCCGCATTTGAATTCCGCCGGTTTCTCCCTCAAGGAGAAACCCGACCTCGCCTCGCCATCACCATACCTAAAAAAAGAACCAGTTGACAAAGTCTTGAGGCATATGTTAGCCTCAGATCAGTTAAATCTTTTGACTGTAGTCCCCTGGATCTCAGGGGGTTGGGCTACGGTCGCCGAAAGGCAGGGAGATTCTTGCGTGAGTGAGAATCCGGACTCCCCCGTAACCATGGGATAACCGATATCTACTCTTTGGAGTGCATGAGTCGGTGAGAGACTCAATAGAGTGAAGTAAGGTGGCACCGCGGAAATCCGCCCTTACGATACAAGTATTTTTTATTTGTATCGCGAGGGCGGATTTTGCATTTAGTGAAATCCAAACGTTCTTTCACACAAATAAGGAGACAGCCCATGAACCCGCTAAGGCCACGTTCGCTTGATGACCTCTTTGTTTTCGCAACAACACCACATGGTGAGTTTGCGGTACATCTTGTAACAGCCCCGGACCAGAGTCTCGTATGGGATACCGCTGTACCTTTTGTCCAAAAAATGGTGCGCGAAATAACCGAGTTCACAGTCGAAAGTTTCGGAGGCGAGCTTGATGAGGCTTCAGCCGATGGGATCCGAGCGCACATACAAAACATAGATGCGTTTGCGATCGCGAGCTCGCGAGGACAAATTCAAGGTTTTGCCGCTGGAAAATTTCTCGACAAAAGTTTTTTCCACCTCCACGGTGTTGCTGTGCGACACTCAACAAAAAACAAAGGGGTGGCGAAACTTCTCGTCCAGCATTTGTGGGGAAATAGCAATCTTCCACAAATGTGTTTTACCACGCAAAGTCCTGTCATGTTCTGTCTGGGAAGGTCGCTAGTTACTGAGATCTTCCCAAATACAACCACCGGGATTCCCTCAAGCCTTCAGAAAGATGCAAAAAAACTCTTAGGGGGCCGTGATGAAGGTTTCTGCCCTGAAAGCGGCGTGGTGTCAAACCTATACGGCAGATGCTTGTATCCTCAAATTCCTCTATCAAACAACCCGGACGTAAACACCTGGTTTGCAGAGGCCCTCGGGATTCAGGACAGCAAAACCCGCAACGGTTTTCTCTTTATTGGCTCCAGGTAATGACGGCGCCATCACACTAAGGGAGCACGTCAACGAATGTGCTCCTTCTTTTTTGGTAAACTTAAAAAATGTCCAACTTCAAGAAACATTCAGATCGAGAAATTTTTTCCTTTTTCCTTGAGCAAAGCAACAAAAATGTTCAGGGGGTTTTTCACATTTCATCAAGCAAACCGGGTCCAATTGTTGGAATAACCGCTTGTACACACGGCAACGAACCTGCGGGATTGGCTGCTTTTAGCTATCTACTCCATGAAGTTGATGTAGAAAAAAATTTACTTCGTGGTGAACTTTACTTAATTGTTAATAATATCAGAGCAGCAGAAAAATATTTTGAGGGCGACAGTTTGTCTCGTTTTATCGATATAAACATGAATCGTCTTCCGATAGACATTCAAGAAGCTCACACCTCAGAGAATTACGAGATAGCTCGCGCACGTGAACTTCTCCCAATTTGGAAGAAGTTCACACATGGTCTTGATATTCACAGTACCCGATCGGAAATGAAGCCGATGATTATTGGTAGAGAAAATACCTTTCATTCTGGTTTAATCGAAGGAATACCTATCGACACTTTGATTTCAAATATTGATAAGATCCAGATCAACAAACCTGCTTTTTTCTTCTATGGTCAAAAACCGAGTGATCAAGTTTTTGCAATTGAAGCCGGTTCTCATGAATCCCCAACATCCTTTGAGAGAGCGACTGCCGCGTCTACTATCATGCTAGAAAATCTAGACATGCTTAAAAAAACGCACCGGACGCCTAAAAAAGAGTACACGGAGTACAAAGTAAGGGATTCAATATTATTCCCAAACTTCTCATACAACTTCGCCCCAGGAATAGAGGATTTTAAAAAAATTTCGAAAGGGACAGTTATCGCCACCGACGGAGGGGATAATTCCATTTCGATGCCGTTTGATGGCTGTGTTATCTTAAAAACAACTCCAAAAAACAGAAAGGAACTCACTGAAGAGGTTGCTTTTCTTACGACATGCCCAAAAAAGAGAATCCTGTAGCAACAAAACACCCTGCCCGATCTCAGTGGTGTCACTAGATCCCGTGGAGTCTCATATCAGGGAGTTTTCTATCCTCTTTTAGAAATCTTTTAAACCACTCGATGGTGAGTTCTCTATACTCCTTTCTAAATTCAGAAATCCCATGGTCCGCACCCTCAAAAAGCACAAATCTATGAGGAATTTTATTTTTATAAAGCTCATTTGACATCAGGATACTGTGATCAGCACTGACTCTCCAATCTGCAGAACCATGGGCGAGAAGAATAGGCACCTTCTTTGGCAATTCATTCGCCCAAAGAATCGGGGACCTTTTGATGAGCTCTTTTTTGCTCTTCCCATAGAGTGAAATCTGATGTTCCCGCCACCCCTTTCGCTCTTTACCCGCCTTCACTTCATCGGTAGATGCACCCCCGATAACAGCTGCCTTAACCCAAGACACTTCTCTCAACATCATATAGGTCATAAGTCCTCCCCGCGAGTGACCACTCATTCCAATCCAATCCGGATTAGCATTCTTGATATATTTAAGAATATCTCTAAGTCTTTTTATAGAAGCTATATCATCAGATCCACCAAATGTGTCTTTTCCGTCTCCACCGTCAACTCCAGGATATTGTGTCGTAATCACAACAAAACCCTCAGAGGCAAGAGATACAAGATTTAATAGGTGCAAGGCTTTTATCATTCCAAAATCCCCTGAACCACCTCGCAAGTGAATTACAGAGGGAAGCTTTTTCCCTTCTTTGGGAACAACAATAAAACCAGCGACTTTAAAATCCCTCCGGATTGTATATATAATTTTAAAAACTTGGACGCCCTCAAGTGCCTTTGATATTTCCCCTCTCCTTTCCCTGCTCTTAACTAAGTTGAGATTTTTTTTGAGGTCAATTTCAAAACACTTTTCTATATAAGAACATTCTTTGATAAAAATTTTATGCATAGACAGATTGCTTCACTTAGTATTATCCAACAAAACTCCCCGATTGGGGAGTTTTGTTATTTGACAGCAGTTGTCTTTTTGAGGAGTGAGGAGAGGCGGGATTTTTTGCGGGCGGCAGTGTTCTTTTTAATGACACCGCGTTTTTGTGCTTTATCAATTGCTTTATAGGCCTTTGAAAGAAGCGCTTTCCCTTCATCCGTCTTTCCTGAAACAGCAAGAGTCTTGATCTCCTTCACTGATTCAGTCATCGCTCGTTTGCGACGCAGGTTAAAAAGCCGCTTTTTTGCGGAACTTCGGAGATCTTTCTTTGCTGCTTTGATAATTGGCATGAGCGCTATAGTAGCCGAAAGGCCATGAAAATGCAACACGCGAGTATATACTATACGTTGTGGGAGAAAGCGCATCTTAGTATGATGGACTCATGATTGCTGAACTTGAGGGAGTAGTCCTAAGAAAATACAAGGATAGCGTCGTGCTCTCTGTGGGAGGTGTCGGGTATCTCGTCCATACACCGCTTGACGTCGTAGCCCCCCTCAAAGAAAGCGAGGTGACTCATCTTTTCACCCATCTTGCCATACGAGAGCACGCTCATGACCTCTACGGATTTCGAAGTGAGGAAGAGCGAAACTTCTTTGAGCTTTTAATCGGAATCTCAGGAATTGGGCCACGCTCAGCACTTGCGATTTTAAACCTTGCCGATGTGGAAACGCTTCGCTCTGCGGCTTCTTCCGGCGACACTGCATACCTCACAAAAGTGTCTGGCATTGGAAAGAAAAATGCAGAGAAAATTGTACTTGAATTGCGTGACAAAATTGGAGCACTCGAGACAGACAGTATCCAACATCTCCAAAAAGAAGAAGCAGACGCATTTGAAGCGCTTCGCTCCCTCGGCTATTCTCTCTCTGAAATTCGTGAAGCACTAAAGCAAATCCCCGAGGGAGCGGAAACGACAAACGAACGCGTGCGCGAAGCGCTTAAAATTCTTGGACGCTAGCATAGCATCATGGATACTTTATTTTTAATCCTCAAAAAGATCATCCCGGAGCGAATTTTCAAGACACTCCAACCAAGCTACCACCGTACGTTTGCTTTTCTTAGCGCATTTATATATGGCTTCCCTTCCCGCGATCTCTATGTCATCGGAGTTACCGGCACAAAAGGAAAATCAACAACTGCAGAAATTATTAACGCGATTCTTGAAGAAGCTGGGTTTAGAACCGCGCTTGCAGGAACAATACGTTTTAAAATTGGAGATGAAACGCGCCCAAACCTCTTTAAGATGACAATGCCAGGACGCTTCTTCATACAAAAGTTTCTTCATGACGCAAAGAGTGCACAATGTGACTACGTGATCCTCGAAATGACAAGCGAAGGGGTAAAACAATCTCGCCACAAATATATTGAGCTTAATCAGCTTGTTTTTACAAACATTACACCTGAACACATCGAGGCCCATGGTTCTTTTAAAAATTATTTGGAAGCAAAACTTCAATTGCGCGACTTACTCTCTCAGTCCTCAAAAGAAAATCGCGCAATCGTTGCAAATAAAGATGATGAGCACGCGCACCTCTTTCTTGAAGCAAACGTACCTTATAAGCTTCCCTATTCACTGAGAGATGCGGAGCCACATTCAGAAAACCAGCGAGGGATTCTCTTCACTCGAGAGGGTTTGAGCATTCACTCGCCTCTTATCGGCACATTTAATCTCTACAATATTCTCGCCGCAATACATGTTGCTCGACATATAGGAATAGACCTCAACACAATCAAAAAAGCAATTGAGAAATTCTCTCATGTTCCTGGACGAGTTGAAAAAATTGATGAGGGGCAGAAATTTGAAGTCATTGTTGATTACGCTCATACCAGTGATTCGCTTTTGAAGCTCTACGGCGCTTTTGGTGAGAAAAACAAAATCTGTGTGCTTGGAAACACGGGAGGAGGACGCGATAAATGGAAACGCCCTGAGATGGGAAGAATTGCCGAAGAGAATTGCTCGCATGTTATTCTTACCAATGAAGACCCTTATGATGAAGCCCCTCGTTCCATTGTCGAAGATATGGCACAAGGCATGAAGAAAGAACCGGAAATTATAATGGATAGACGCGAAGCTATTAAAAGAGCGCTCGCGCTTGCAAAAGAAAAAGATGTTGTGCTCATCACTGGAAAAGGAACCGACCCCTACATTATGGAAGAGAAGGGGAAGAAAACACCCTGGAGCGATGCAAGTGTCGCGCGAGAGGAGCTTACAAAACTTTTGAAGTAATAAGGGATGAAAAACATACTCATAGTAATTGGCTTTCTTATCCTCCTATTTATCGTATGGGCGGCGGCAGGAGGACCAGAGCGATTCTCAAACAAAGGCTTTTTCTTAAGTTCTCCGAACGCCCCCCGCATCTTAACTCTCGAGCGATCAGAAAGAGCGCTCTCTGACACTGAGGGGCAATTTTTTGCAAGTCTCGGCGAAGCTTCTCCACTCCAAGAAAAACTCTTCTTTTCAAAGAGAACAACAGGAGCAAGGGAAATCGACCCGAAAGACGAATATGTAATAATTGAAGCCTCAAGAAGTAACACGAATCCTGTTGTCATCTCTGGCATGCGCCTCTCAAGCCCTATTTCGGGAAAAAATTACCCCATACCAGATGGCGTGATAACCCCGAATTCAAATGTCGTTAGCTCTGAAAATCCCATCTCGCTAAACCCAGGGGAAAGCGCAGTCATAGTATCAGGACAATCGCCAATTGGCGTATCCTTCAGACTTAATAAATGCACCGGCTATCTTGAGAATTTTCAGAATTTCACCCCCGATCTTCCACGCTCATGTCCGCGCCCTGAAGAAGAGCTTTTTGCGAAACAAAACGTTGTTCAGGAATTCAACAATGAGTGTATTGATTTCATAGAGCGCCTTCCACGTTGCGAAACTTTCCTTGGACAACTACCGCTCGGTTACACAAACGCGTGTCGTCAATTTATTGCAAATGATCTTACCTATGCAGGATGTGTAGAAAATCACAGAAGCGACAGCGACTTCAATGTCGACGAATGGAGAGTGTATTTGGGGCGAAACGAGGAGCTCTGGAGAGAGAAGCGCGAGATTATCAGACTTCTTGATAGGGAGGGAAAGGTGGTTGACGCGCTCACCTACTAACACTGCAATAGACACCAAAGCTCCATCGAAGGCTTAACCTTCGTAAAAAACTGTTTTTGATTGGCTATCCTTCAACTACTTCGATCGATTGAAGTAGTTGGGGTGGTCGAGTATTCGAAACAACGCGATGCCCGTGGCAACAGACACATTGAGTGATTCTTTTTCTCCTCGCATTGGAATCTCAAGTATGTGATCGCATAGATTGAGTACCTCCTCCTCAATTCCCACCACTTCATTCCCAACGATGAGCGCAAGCTTCTTTCCGGGAATATATTTTTTATAATCTATCGCGTGTTTGTCTTGTTCAAGTGCAACAATTTCAAATCCTTTTTCTTTGAGCATTTTGATAAGCTCAAAAATATTTTCTCTCTGTTCCCACACAAGCGACTTCTCCGAGCCGAGCGCCGCCTTTGCAATTTTTGGTTCTTTCCTCCCAAAGCGATCAATCGGCGCCGGCGTGTATCCTATAAGATATACCGCATCAATACCAATCGCGTCGGCCGTTCGAAAGAGTGCCCCGACATTCTCAGAACTCCGTATATTGTGGAGAAGCAATACTTTTTCTGCCTCTTTACTCATCGTGCTACAATACAACCATGTTAAATCCTTTTCCAGAACTCCTCACATTTAGTTTTTTTGCCCCTTTTCTTTTGCGTCTTGCTCTTGCAGTTTTCTTTTTGAGCGCCGCGCAATTCCATTTTGATAACAGAAAGAAAATTTCAGATGAAATTGCAAAAAAGTGGGGCTCACTTGGCAAAGCAAGCGCCCGAGTAGGCTCGCTTGTTGAGTTTATTATCGCTATACTTTTGCTCGCCGGTTTTTATACCCAATACGCAGCACTTCTTGCAATCATAGTTATTGCAAAAATGCTTTTCTTCAAGCGCACCTATCCTCTTATCGCATACCAAAGCGTGTGGGCTTACGTTTTTGCACTTGTCATTGCTATCTCTCTCCTCATAACAGGAGCCGGAGCATTCGCGTTTGATATACCTCTCTAGTTTCTCAAGTACGAAACGAGTGTATCGCAAGTTCCAAGAGTTTGCGCTTTTCTAGGTTTTTCTTCCATCTGCTGTTTGCGCGCTTTCCATTAACTCGCACACCTGGTGAGAAGTTGACTTCTTTCTGAAACTTTAGGAGGTTTTCTTTTCCGGAAATGACCACCTCGTTAGGAACCGACAAATAGGAACTAATACCAAAGCTCAAGAGAAGGCGTTGTACAATTTTCAGAACCGCAACATCCTTTTGATATCCCCTGATTCTCTTTTTTCTTTGCACGAGCTGAAAGTCAATGCATCCCTCATCATCGAAGAAGGCTCGGAGGAATTCTCTCTTACAATTGAGAGGCTGGGTGGTAATCGTCTTCTTAAGTTCATTCGCTTTTTCCCTAAAAAACGCGCTCAAAGCGACATTGAAATAGCTGATCCTCAAGACGCCTGTTTTTTTGTTAGCATGCCTCGCCGGTTCAAATTCATAGATATTTTTCATTAATCTTTCAACTCTTTCAAGAAGCGCTCTACTTCGATTGTGATACACACAACTTGAGGAGGTTATTTCTCCATCAAAGAGCAGATGAGATACTAAAAGGACCGTTTCAGGATTCCAGTCTTGAAATTTCCGAAACGAGCGCAAGCTTTTCCCTTTTCTCTCAAGTGCAAACTTCCGTATATGCTCGGCATATCCTTGCCTTATGAGCTGTTGTTTCTTTTTACTCAACGGGATGTCCCGGATATGGAAGAACACAGACGTTTTCGGTCTGCCTGTGACTTCCGTAATTTGAGCAAGAGAATAGTCTTTTTTACGAAGTGCAATACACTGTTCCTTAAATGCATTCATGTCCGCCCACCAGGAATCGAACCTGGAACCTTTCCCTTAAAAGGGGACTGCTCTGCCAATTGAGCTATAGGCGGTGATTTTCCCCGTGAGCCTACCAATCCGCCAACTGGCGGAAGCTATGGGAGGATACTTAACTGTGGCACCAACAATACCACACGCGTACGCTACTTTCCATTATACGCTCAAAATGAACCGCTCGAGCGCACCCCCGAAATCAGATTTTCCTCTACGCGCATCATATGTCACCAAAAGAAGCTCGTGCGCTTTTTCTTCAACCTCCCCTTCTCTAAAGTTTCGCAAAAAACTTTTTGCTTTTTTGAAGGGGAACTCTTTAATCCCCGCGTCATTCGCGCTTGCCGATGAAGCCGCAAAGAGCATGCACTTCAACTGCCAAAAAAGAATCCCGTGCACTTCTTCATCGGCAATATTGTTTCGCTTTGCCTTTTGATAGAGCACCCAGAGACCTTTCCGGTCTCTTTTCCCGAGCGCATCGGTAAGAGAGAAGACATTGAATTTTTGAGCCGCCACTTCCTTGAGTGCTGACTCCTCGGAAGATTGGGCGTATTTTAAGAAAGGCTCAAGTGTCTTCTTAGTTTCTTTCCCAAAGAGGATATAAAAAACATTTTCAGACTCCTTAATATCTCTTACTTTTTCTGAAATAAAATCAGTGAGAATGCCTTCTCCCCCGGAAGCGTCTACTGCCACATTCAGAACCCCCCCAAACAAGCTCTGTCCACCAAGCAATTCAGGAAACGAAGCTCCATCAAAATTTTCCTCATCAATCCACATAAGCGGAGAATCTGGATTCTTAGAAAGTGCCACATCCAGTTTCTTGTGGAGCTTTTTTCTTGAAGCCTGCGTATCGGAGCCGTGGAAAAGATACAACATAGGGTGGAAATTTCTAAGTTCTAATTTCTAAAAAATAATCTAAGCTCTAATTACTAGACGTTTTAACGAGGTCATTTAGAAATTAGGAATTGGAAATTAGCCATTTAATTTTTTCATCTCGCCCCAATTCTTGCCCACATGCGCATCCACAATAATCGGCACTCCCGACGTTTCCTTTACATCTATTATATTTTCCATGATAGTTTCTATTTCCTCTGCAATTTCTTTTTCCTTCTCTTCCTTTATTTCATAGACAAGCTCATCGTGAATCTGGAGCACCAAGTGCGCGTCCCCCTCATATTTCTTTTTCTTGAGCATCTCATCAATTCGCACCATCGCTATCCGAATAATATCGGCCGATGTGCCTTGAATTGGTGCATTAATCGCCATCCTTTCTGCCTGCGCTCGAACATACGGAAGAGAAGAAGAAATTCCTTCAAAGTATCTCTTCCTGCCGAAAAATGTTTCCGTATATTTCTTCCGAGCGGTTTCTGATTTTACATGATCCAGATATCTCGCAAGCCCCGAGAAATTTTTGAAATATTCATTTAGAAACTCCTGCGCCTCTTTTCTATCTGTCCCTAAATTCACTCGGAGCGCATTCACCCCCATTCCATAAAGAATGCCGAAGTTAATCACTTTTGCCCTCCTTCGCATCTCTTTATCAACTTGCTCAGGTGGCACTCCAAACACCTCGGCTGCAACTGCTGTGTGCACATCGCCTTTTTCTTTGAAAATATTTATAAGCTTCTTGTCTCCTGAGAGAAATGCAGCGACACGAAGCTCAATTTGAGAGTAATCAAATGCAACAATTACAAACCCAGGAGGTGCTACAAATGCATTCCTTATTTTCTTTCCGTGCTCTGAGCGAATAGGGATGTTTTGGAGGTTCGGATTGATGGATGCCATACGCCCCGTGGTCGTACCGGTTTGCACAAACGTTGCATGGAGTCTCCCGTCCACGTTCACTGATTCTGGTATCGTATCGATATAAGTGGAAAGTAGTTTTTGTAATTCCCTATACTGAAGTATCTGCTCAATAATTGCATGCTCATCCTTTAGCTTCTCAAGTTCTGATTCTCGTGTCGATTTCTGTCCCGTCGCTGTCTTTTTTTGTGTTTTTAGACCAAGTTTCTCGTAGAGAATCACCCCCAGTTGACGTGGAGAATTGATGTTGAATTCTTCTTTCGCCTCTTTATAAATCTTCTTCTCTATTTCCTCAAGCTCTTTATGATATTCCTTTGAGAGTTCTTTTAGATACTTACTGTCTATAAACACTCCGCGTTTCTCCATTTTTTGAATTACCGGGATAAGAGGAAGTTCAATCTCTTTATAAAGCGAGAGGAGTTTTTCTTTTTCGAGCATTTCACATACTTTCTTCTCTGCTTCTTTTAGATCTTTTGCTTTGGTAAAAGACATCACATCGTCATAATTCGGATTTGTCATCTCAGAATCAAGAAGCCACACACCAACTGAAACCTTCCCAAGAAGTTCTTCGTCATATTCCTCCTCCCCTTCTTCTTCTTTATCTGATCCCCCATCCTCTCCGGATTCTTTTCCAAAGAGTTGTTTTGCGCGCTCCGAGAGCGTCCTAAAAGAAAGTTCACTAAAAAGTGTGAGAATGGAATCAACCTTAATCTCATCTCTCCATTCTTTCTTGGGTAAAGAAAAATTGATCTTCGCGTCTTTCCGTATTGTCGCAAGCTCTTTTGAAAAATATGCTTCCTCTTCACCCTCCTCAAGAAGTTTTATAATACGAGGCTTGAATCCCTCTCTTTCGAAAGCCTCTTTCTCTTTTTTGAGCTTTTTATAAATATTTTCGATGCTTCCAAATGTAGTGATGAGCTCGGTTGCCGTTTTGTCCCCAATACCAGAAATACCAATAATATTGTCGGAAGGATCCCCCCTAAGGCCCTTATAATCAGGCAAACGTTCAGGAGAAAAACCGAAGCGCTCCTTTACCGCATTTTCATCATAAAGAATCGTATCGTTCAATCCTTTTCGCAGTGTATATACCTGCACTTTTTTCTTCTCCACAAGCTGAAGTGTATCCATATCTCCAGATGCAATAACAATCTCAAGCTCTTTATTGTCTTTTGTCTGCTCGACAATAGTGCCAAGCATATCGTCAGCCTCAAATCCAGGCTTCTCATAAATTGGAATTGAGAATGCTTCAAAGACATCGCGCGAGCGATTTATTTGCCTCACCAAGACTTCATCCGTTTTCGCGCGTCCTGCTTTGTAATTCTCATATGCTTCATGCCTGTATGTTGGCTCGGGTAAGTCAAAACACGCGGCAATGTAATCAGGCTTTAGGTCGGTGATGATTTTCATCAACATCGCAGAAAGACCATAGAGCGCTCCGGTTGGTTCCCCTGAATGAGAGGTGAAATCAGGAAGCGCATGATACGCCCTATGCAAAATTGCATGCGCATCAAGAAGAACGAGTCGCTTCTTTCTTTCTATAGTTTTTTTAGGCATAAGAAAGTTCTCTCCTCTCTCCATCAAGAACAGAGAAAGAAATTATTTGCGTCGAATTCGGAAGGATATCTTTTACTTTCTCAGGCCACTCAACAAAAATTAAATTCTTCGGATCTTTAAGGAGCTCCTCAAATCCAAGCACTTGAAGCCCACCTCCTCCGCCTAATCGATATGCGTCAATGTGAATGAGGCGACTAAACTTTTGATTTTTAAGCTTATACACTTTTTGAATTACAAAAGTCGGACTGGTGACTATTTCCTCAATTCCAAGTAGATCGGCAATTTCTTTTACAAACGTTGTTTTCCCCGCTCCTAATTCACCCGAAAGACCGACGATAACTGCTTCATTCTCCTTCGGAATAAGGGTTTCTAAGAGACACCGAGCTTCAGCGTGTAATCCAGTAAGTGAGACCTGCATATCTCCATTGTAGCATTTCGGAAACGCTGAGGCGCCCCGTGAGATGAAACCCATGGGGCGCCCTAGTAGCCAGTGCAGCATTTGTAGTAGTGGAAAAACACCTCCGCTTGCGTGGGGTAAACGCCAAAGAACTGCGCTGTTCCCACATTCGCTGCAGTATCCACCACACACATATTATGCGAGGTACAGGCAGAGAACATGAGGAGTACAAGAAGAAATGTTGTGCGCATGTTTTTCTCCTTAACTGCGGACATTCTCATTCAAGTATCCCTGAAAAACAAACGAGCGCGAGGAAATTATCCACGCGCCCTCGCGAGACGGCCGCATTGCCGTCTCGCGTCAAGGAAACTCAGTACCCGCCGTAGAGACCCCCTTGATACCTCTGTGGCACGTAGGGGGAGTTCAGCCGCCGTGAAGGCGTCCGGACGATGACGTCCGTACGCTCGTCATAAGTTTCCCACTCCTCGCCGAAATTCCCATACACCGACGAACTCGACGAGTACTGTCCTGTCGAATATTTGGTTGTTGTCCTGGCAGTACAGTCCGCACTATACGGACAGTCCACGACAGGAGCTTCCAAATTGGTCGTGAGCTGGAGGGAATGTCCGCCGCCCCCTGCAAGCCGGACACCTTCGAAACATCCAGCGAGCGCGAGTCCAGCGAAAACAACAACCGTCCCTGTGAAAATCCTGATCATGCTGGCCTCCCTTGGCCATAAGTTGTCAAAGCTGAACTACCTATATCACAAATACATCAGAAAGTCAATGTTTCCGTAATATCCCAACGATTTGTGGATGCTCTCACTGGAATAGAGAAGAGAGAAAAACCTTACGATATATCGTAAGGTTTTTCTCTCTTTCACAAACTGCACCTAGTGCCCAAAACATTTCTTCCTTCTTCGTTGTTTTAAGAGCTAAAACGCGCTATTATTTTCCTCAAATGGCTGTGTTTGATGAGAAAGAGCAAGAAAAAAAACTTGCAGAACTCCGGAAAAAAGAGGAGGAGCAATTGGCATCAATGCTCTCAAGGAAATATAACCTCGAGTACATCGATCTCTCTACCGTGTCAATTAATACCGACGCCTTGCGGGTAATATCTGAAGAGGAGGCGCGGAAAGCTGAAGTCGCCGCCTTTAGTAAGGTAGGCAAAAAGCTCGCAGTCGCCGTACGTACGCCAAACAATCCCAATATCCAAAGCCTCAAAGACGAGCTCGAGAGAAAGGGGTATTCCCTCACTCTCTATATGGCATCGCGCGCAAGCCTCAAGCGCGCGTGGGAGCTTTATAAAGATCTTTCATTTGCCGTTGAAACAAGAGAAGGAGTGCTCGAGATTTCAGGAGATGAAATTGACCGTATTCTAAAGAACATAAAAACACTCAACGACGCCCGAATTGAAGTTGAGGAGGTACTCGGAATGAAAAAAGCGCATCGCATCTCGCGCATTCTTGAAACAGTCCTCGCTGGAGCGCTCGCAAAAAAAGCATCCGACGTTCATATAGAGCCAGAGGAAAATGAGACGCGCCTTCGCTACCGCCTTGATGGCGTACTTACAGATGTTATCAATTTCGACCACGAAACGTATCGACTTCTTCTGTCGCGAATTAAACTCCTTTCTGGATTGAAACTAAATGTGAAAGACGAAGCCCAAGATGGACGCTTCAGTGTTGAAATCGCCAATGAAGAGATAGAAGTCCGCACCTCAATTCTCCCGGGCTCCTACGGAGAATCAATTGTACTTCGCTTGCTTCACCCTGAGACACTTGCCGTTCCTATGGAAGAGTTGGGAATTGAAAGGAGACTCCTTGATATTCTTGAGCGAGAGATAAAAAAACCAAATGGCATGATCCTCACCACAGGACCGACCGGATCAGGAAAAACAACAACGCTCTACGCGTTTTTAAAGCAGGTGCATCAGCCGGAAATTAAAATTATTACTATTGAAGATCCTGTCGAATACCATCTACAGGGAATTGTTCAGACACAGACCGATTCAAAAAACTATACATTTGCAAAAGGGCTACGCTCCTCGCTCCGCCAAGATCCCGACATCATCATGGTTGGTGAAATTAGAGACAGTGAAGTTGTGGAGACTGCAGTTGATGCTTCTCTGACAGGCCACCTCGTATTCTCAACACTCCATACAAACAATGCGGCCGGTGCAATCCCCCGCTTAATTGACCTCGGGGCAAACCCTCGTGTTTTAAGTTCAAGTATTAATGTCATTATTGCGCAAAGACTTGTGCGGAAATTGAAAAAAGGTTGTACGAAAGAAGTTGAACTTGGAGGAGAGGCAAAAAAGTTTGTTGACGAGACACTCGCGACAATTCCTGATCCTGCCCTCATTCCGGAAAACCGCACCAAGGTATGGGAGCCGGTAGTGAATGAGAACTGCGAAAGTGGATACGAGGGACGAATAGGACTTTTTGAAGCAATCGTGATGGACACTGAAATTGGAAAACTCGCCGAGCAATCAGCGAGCGAAGAAGAAATTGCTGAGGCATCAAAAGCGCAAGGAATACTCACGATGAAGCAAGATGGAGTTTTGAAGGCGCTTCGTGGTATAACGTCCTTATCGGAGCTTGATCGCGTACTCGATATAGGAATATAACGCGCTGTTCATTACAAATACGTTTAAACCCCGCACTCCCCAAACAAATTTGTGAATACTTAAAGGACCTATCCCTAAGGGAGCACCCAGTCGAAACCAGGTGAGCCTCGAAGAAGGTCCAACTGCTTGCGCAGTAGCTTGTTTGGGGAGTGCGGGGTTCAAATGTATAAAAAACAACCCGCCTTAATAAGTGCTAGGTTCATAGAAACGTTAGCACAAAATTATATCTATGTCAAGTAGTGAGAAGTTAAGTGGAAGAGAGTTCGACAGAGCACTCGACCGAACGCTTCGTCCTCAAAAATGGGAAGAGTATATTGGCCAGAGCGCGATTAAAGAGAATCTGCGTATCCTTCTTACTGCGGCAAAAGAGCGCTCTCACTCCCCTGAACATCTCCTCTTCTACGGTCCTCCTGGTTTAGGAAAAACAACTCTTGCCCACCTTATTTCTACTGAAATTGGTGCGCAAATGAAGATAACATCCGGCCCTGCAATAGAGCGGGTTGGGGATCTTGCGGCAATTCTCACAAATTTGGGCGAAGGAGACATTCTTTTTATTGATGAAATCCATCGCTTAAACAAAACGATTGAAGAAGTACTCTACCCCGCCCTTGAGTCTGGAGTGCTCGATATCATTATCGGAAAAGGGCCTTCAGCGCGCACCATCCAACTTGAACTCCCTCCTTTCACGCTCGTTGCCGCAACAACAAGAGTTGCCCTTCTCTCCGCCCCACTGCGCTCCCGCTTTTCAGGAGGAACATTCCGCCTTGATTTTTACTCAGAAACAGAGATCGGAGAGATCGTAAAGAGGTCTTCAAGCATTCTTGGAATAAATATAGAAGAAGACGCGATTGAAGAAATCTCAAAAAGAAGCCGCAAAACACCTCGCATGGCAAACTATCTTCTGAAGCGCGTGCGGGATTTCGGGCAGGTACATAAAAAACAGATTTCTAAAAAACTTGTTGATGATGCGCTTTCCCTTCTTGAAATTGATGAGCTTGGTCTCGCCTCAACTGACAGAAAAATTCTTGAAACAATTATTGAGAAATTTAGCGGAGGTCCTGTAGGGTTAAACACGCTTGCTGCTGCGACAGCAGAGGAGCAATCAACAATTGAGGAAGTGCACGAACCATACTTGATTCAATGCGGGCTCTTAGAGAGAACCCCTCGAGGTCGTGTCGCGACAAAAAAAGCGTATGAGCACCTCGGGTTTGATCCTCCGGAAGAACAGAGCAAGCTTCTTTAAACGCAAAAGACAAACTCCCTACACTACGATTAATCGTAGTGTACTAGCACATTTCTATAAGATAGTATCGCACTACAAGTATGACAGGACATAACAAATGGTTAAAAACAAAAGCTTACAGCTTTTTTGAGAACCCCCGCCTTCGCCTGTCGACTACGGAAGGGCAGGCTCGGTTCTCAACGCTCGCCCGCAAGATAGAGCTCTCAAGCCCACTATCTCACGGGGTCGCTGCTCTCCTCCTCGAGAGACCAGCTGGTCTCTCGACCTCTCTTTCATTTTTGCCCACGAAATTGGGTCCACTGGGGCAAGATGCTTTATACTACAAACATGAGTGGGCATAACAAGTGGTCAAAAACAAAAGCTTACAGCTTTTTTGAGAACCCACGGTTCTCAACGCTCCCCCCCGACAAGCTCGGGGTCACTGCTCTCCTCCACGGGAGATCAGCTGGTCTCCCGACCCCTCTTGCATTTTTGACCACTTACTCAAGAAAAGTAATCATATAACTATGTCAGGACACAACAAGTGGTCAAAAATAAAGCATAAGAAGGCAGCGACGGATGAGAAGAAAAGCAAGGAATTTTCTCGTCTTGCACAACTCATTTCAATAGAATCAAAAAAGGTTGGTGGCGATGAGAATTCTCCTGCGCTACGCCTTGCAATAGAAAAAGCGCGTACGGCAAATATGCCTAAGGGAAATATTGCGAGAGCCATCGCAAAAGGAAAATCCGGAGAGGCGGATAATTTAGAGCAAGTGGTCTACGAAGCATATGGCCCAGGAAGTGTTGCACTCATTATTGAGGGGTACACAGACAACCGAAACAGAACGGGAGGAGAAGTTCGCCATGCACTCACAAAGCAAGGATTTGCACTTGCAGAACAAGGCGCGGCGAGTTGGGCATTTGAAAAAGCGGGAGACGGATGGAGACCCACAACAACTATGGGCATAACTCCAGAAGATAAAGAGAAACTGGATGTTTTGGTTGACGTGCTTCTTGAACTTGAAGATGTTGAGGATGTCTTCACAAACGCAAATGAGTAATAGTACGCGCGTACTTGGTATTGACCCAGGGTACGACAGGTGCGGCGTTGCTATTATAGAAAAAGATAAGGAGGAAGTGCTTCTCCACTCTGAGTGCATAGAAACAGAAAAAAGTAACTCCCTTTCTTCGCGGCTCCACCACGTAGGAAAGAGAGTAGAGGAACTCATTAAGAAATACAGACCTGATGCCTGCGCTCTTGAAAAACTTTATTTTGGAAACAACCAAAAAACAGCAACTTCTGTTTCGGAAGTGAGAGGAATGTTGCTTTTCCTTGCAGAATCACACAACCTCTCTGTGTTTGAATACACTCCCCAGCAAATAAAAGTCGCGGTGACTGGGTATGGAAGGAGCGACAAAGAAAGTGTCATTGACATGGTGCCTCGGCTCATTCGCATCAAAAAAGAAATAAAATATGACGATGAGTTTGATGCGATTGCCATTGCCCTTACCTCCCTTGCAAGCGAAAAATGGTAATTATCCCCACCAGGGATGTCCCCATCTTGCAAAAGTAAAAACATTTGATACAACATAGGGGCAAAATCCTACGGGAGAAGCAGGGTCGTGCTATTAAATCTTGTTCTAGCAACACTAAAATGATGATTGAAGAATTGGACATGCTTGACGAAATCCTTCTTGAAGATGAGGAAGCTGAGGATGTAGAGACAGACGCTGAAAAGGAGGAGGAAGGAAGTTGGGATGACGATGAAGAAGAGTAGCTAAAATCAAAAACCCGCAAAATCGCGGGTTTTTGATTTTAGCTAACTTCGATTTCAAAGAATCTGTGTTTTCCTAGCTTGAGCACTCCCGCCCTCACTCCTTCTTTGTGGCTTGTTATCTTCTCTCCTCCAAGTTCAACTCCTCCCTGATCAACAAGTCTTCTGAATTCTGATTTTGAATCAAGTATTTTATTTTCAATTAGAATGTCGGAAAGGAGACTATCTTTTTTTACTTTCACACGCGAAATCTCCTCAGGAACTCCTCCCTCACTAAAAATTTTCTGAAATTCTTTCTCTGCTTTCTCTGCTTCTTTTTCGTTGTAGTAAAAAGTTACAATCTCGCGCGCAAGTAGCATTTTTACTTCCTTTGGGTTTACTCCATCTTTGAGCTTCTTCTCTACCTCTGATATTTTCTTGAGTGAAACTCTTGTGGCAAGAGTCAAGTATTTAACGATTAACTCATCTTTGAGGCGCATCACTTTCCCATACATATCGGCCGGCGAGGCAGTGAGGTTAATTGTATTCCCCCAGCTTGAGCTCATCTTTCTTCCATCAAGGCCTTCCACTAGTTCTGTCGTGAGTATATTTTGAGGTTTTTGTTTGTAGAGAGGTTGCAATTTCCTCCCTGCAAGCATATTGAATCGCTGATCCGTCCCCCCAATCTCAACATCAGCTCTTACCATGACACTATCGTAACCTTGCATAAGCGGGTAGAGCATTTCTCTAAGGGAGACCCTCTTACCCTCATCGAGGCGCTTTTTTATATTTTCGCGCGCTGTAAAATCAGAAACTGAAAAAATATTTGCCTGATCCCCAATTTCTTTATAAGTAAGAGCGTCAAGCCACCCCGAGTTATATTTTTTCTCTACCAAAGCCATATCAAGAATTTTCCCCGCTTGTTCAAGATATGTTTTTGCATTTGCCTCCACCTCTTCGCGAGTAAGCATTGGCCTCTCGCTCTCTTTGTCTGAGGTATCACCAATAATACCTGTCGCATCGCCAACGATGAAAATGATTTTGTGCCCGAGCATTTGAAAATCGCGAAGCTTTAGAAGTGTAATAGATCTTCCTAAATGGATATTGGGGCTTGTGGGGTCGATGCCAAGCTTGATACGCAACTGTTTCCCGGAGAGTAGTTCTCTCTTGAGGGAATCCTTCTCAATGACTTCAGACACTCCTCTGGTAAGAAGTTCGTCTATTTTTTCTTCCGAAGTATCAGTAGATCTTCCCTTAAAACCAAACATGCCTCTACTCTAGCATGAGCTCCCCTTCTGTGGTATTCCTTTGCTATACTTGAGAAACATGAAGAAAAAAAAGGCACATTTTTTCCGCACAGCTTTCCTTATTTTTTTAATTGCCGGCTTCTTTGGAACGGGAGTTTTTTTGCTCTGGGCCGCGAGTCTAAAAACTCCGGATCTTTCCTCCCTTGAGACAAGGAAGGTGGAACAATCAACAAGAATTTATGACCGCACAGGAGAAATTCTTCTTTTTGACCTTCAAGAAAACATTTCTCGCACCATCATTCCCCTTGAGGAGATGTCGAGAAATATTAAAAATGCGACAGTCGCAATAGAAGATGAGGAGTTTTATGAGCACAGAGGAATAAAACCAACTGCCATCCTAAGAGCAGTTATCGCAAATATTCTTTCTCTTGGGTTTGAGCAAGGAGGCTCTACAATAACCCAGCAGGTGATTAAAAATTCAGTTCTTGTGCGCGACAAAACGATTGCACGCAAACTTAAAGAATGGGTCCTCGCAGTGAAGCTTGAGCGGGCTATCTCCAAGGAGGAGATCCTTGAGCTCTACTTAAACGAGGTTCCTTACGGAGGAGTCATCTATGGAATAGAGGAGGCAAGCCGTGCGTATTTTGGTAAGGGTTCAAATGAGCTTTCCATCGCAGAATCGGCATACCTCGCGGCCCTCCCCCAGGCTCCAACATACTACTCCCCCTACGGAAATCGAAGGGACGCGCTTGAAGCGCGCAAGAATCTTGTGCTCTCTCAAATGCTCAAAAACAATTTCATTACTAAAACTGAGTACAACGAATCAAAAGAAGAGGAAGTAGGGTTCCTCCCACAACAGGATACAGGAATCAAGGCACCTCATTTTGTCTTTTTTGTACGAGAATATTTGGAGGAAAAATACGGAAGACGCGCAGTTGAAGAGAGAGGCTTCCGTGTTACCACCACGCTTGACTACATCCTTCAAGAGAAAGCGGAAGAAATTGTAAAGAGAAACGCACTTTCAAACAAAGATCGCTTCAACGCGGAGAACGCGGCGCTTGTTGCGATAGACCCCCAAACCGGGGAAATTCTTAGTATGGTGGGGTCAAGAGACTACTTTGACCCTGAGATTGATGGGAACTTCAATGCGGCCATCGACCCCAACAGGCAACCAGGGTCTGCTTTCAAACCATTTGTATACGCCCAGGCCTTCAAAGAAGGATATACGCCAGAGACTGTAGTATTTGACCTCAAAACACAATTTTCAACCGCATGCTCCTCCACTAATTTCACA
The DNA here is from genome assembly GCA_040879605.1 of Minisyncoccota bacterium. GTDB lineage: Bacteria > Patescibacteriota > Minisyncoccia > Phycocordibacterales > JBBDKB01 > JBBDKB01. The sequence goes on along the minus strand of JBBDKB010000027.1, from coordinate 30,900 downwards.
AGTGACGGAGAATGCTACTCGCCTGGAAATTACGATAATGATTTCAGAGGGCCAGTCACTCTAAGAGAGGCACTCGCCCAATCAATTAATATTCCTTCAGTGAAAGTTCTCTACCTAACCGGCATGAGAGACGCCGTGCGTCTCGCTCAGAGCATGGGAATTAAGAGCCTGGCTGACATCTCTCGCTACGGTCTTACTCTTGTTCTTGGAGGAGGAGAAGTTTCCCTTCTTGATATGACAAGCGCATACGGCGTGTTTGCAAACGAAGGCGTAAGAAACTCCCCTACAAGCGTTCTCCGAATCGAGGACGCAGATGGAAATGTGGTAGAAGAATCCTCAGCAGGTCCCATAAGAGTACTTGAGGCAAATATTACTCGCATGATTAGTGACGTGCTCTCAGATAATGAGGCGCGCGCGCCACTCTACGGATCAAACTCACCCCTTCTCTTTAACAACTATGATGTCGCGGCAAAAACAGGAACGACGAACGACCTCTTTGACGCGTGGATTGTCGGATACTCCCCCACACTTGCCGTGGGGGTATGGGCAGGAAACAATACCCCAGAATCAATGACTCAAATATCTGGCCTTATCGTAACTCCTATGTGGAGAGAGTTTATGGACGTTGCACTTCCCACTCGTGATCGTGGTTTTTTTAGAGAGCCTAACTATGAATACTCTAGTATTAATAAGCCGATTCTAAAGGGGCTTTGGAGAGGCGGAAACTCTTATATTATCGACACACTAAGTGGAAAGCTTGCGACAGAATATACTCCCGAAGAAACGCGGGAGGAGAGGGTTGTTGGGGAAGTGCATTCAATCCTTCACTGGGTGGATAAAAACGATCCAAGAGGTCCTATTCCATCCAATCCGGAGAGAGACTCCCAATATTTCCTTTGGGAGTATCCTATATCGTTGTGGAAGGAGAGAAATAATATTACTGGAACTGACAGTTCTTCTATCCCAAATGAGATCGACGATATACATCTCCCTCAATTCTTTCCCCGAGTTTCCTTCCTTTCTCCTTCTTCAAATAGTGAGGTAGAGAGAGATAGTAGAGTAAATATACAAATTGAGGCGTCAGGACGCTACTCTGTGATTGAGGCAACCTATTACCTAAACGGAACTTTTGTCGGTTCCTCACAGCGCACACCTTTTTCAGTTTCTTTTATTCCTTCTTCCGTGGAGGGAATACGAGATGAAAATACCCTCACCGTAGTGGTGAAAGATGCTGTATTTAATAAAGGCGAGACCTCTGTTCCTCTTCGTATATCTTTCTAAAGACTAACGAATATCTTTGACAAGTGAGCCCGTTTGGTGGAGATTTCTCATAGCCTTTAGGATGTCTGCTTTATGGAGCATAATTTCACTTTTTGCGGATGGAGAGGTGGTGATAAAAACTTGTTTTCCATTCACGCTCATTTCCACATCTTTTAAATGTATTCCAAGAACTAGAAGGACTGCTTTCTTTACATCTTCTTTCACAGACCTCTCAGGAGGCTGTAGGTGCTCAAAACGTTTCAGAAGTGTCCTTATATCATATACCATACTCTTACCGGTTCATGGGCATCACAAGATAAAGAAAAGAGGTATCTGATATACCTTTCACAATGACAGGTTTTCCTAATCCACTAAAAGAAAGGGAAACACTGTCTGAATGAATGGACTGGAGTGCGTCAAAGAGATACTTCTGATTAAAACTAATCTCCAATTCTTCCCCCGTAAGGGTCGCTCCGAGTTGTTCTGTTGTCTCTCCAACATCAGGATTTTCAGCTTGTACAGTAAACTCTTGTTTTTTAGGATTTACTTTGAAATACACTTGATTAAATTTATTTGCAAAAACTCCGGCCTTTTTCAAAATATCGAAAAAATCCTGTTTAAGAAGTACTACCTCAGTTGAAAAGTTTTTTGGAATGATAGCTTTATAATCTGGGAATGAACCATCAACAAGTCTAGAGGTTACGTAAGTTTCCTCAAAAGAGAACGCTATTTGATTCTTGTTGTATTTCACTTCTACCGTTCCTTTTGCTTGCTCCAGTATGTGAAGAATTTCTGCTACGTTTCTGTTTGGAATTAAAAGAGATTCTATGGTTTCTGCTTTTTTAAGAGGAATAACTTTTTCTGCAAGGCGGAAAGAGTCTGTAGCAACAAAGTGCAGTTTTCCCCCTTCAGAAAAAAGAAATATACTCGCGAGTTCCGGTTTAATTGTAGAAGAAGAAGTTGCATACCACACCGATCTAAAACCTTTTATAAGAGTCTCTGGGTCAATCAAGAGAGAAGCACCGTCTTCCACTTTAGGAAGAGTTGGAAAATCCTCACAAGGAAGCGCTTTTATTATTGTTTCTGTTCCCTCACTTCTTACTTTTAGGTTTCCAGAAGAAAGAGTCAAATTAATATTTCCTCGTGCGGTTTGAATAGTTGTCCCTAATATACTCCCAGAAACAACAGCACTCCCCTCTTCCTCAACTTTCGCAGGTAATCTTACGTCAATACCAACATCCAGATTTGTTGCCCTCAAAGAAAAAATATTTTTCTTTGCTTCAATTAAAATTCCATTAAGAGAAGGGAGTGACAAATTTTTGCCACTCATTCTTGTTGCTGCATTTAATGCGGGAAGGAGATGTTCTTTTGTGATTGTAGTTTTCATAAATATATTTTAAGTTATTAAATTTATTATTATTAGGAGTATGAATATGTGCATAAGTGAAATGAAGGCTCTGTAGAGAGATAAAAAAACAAGGGGAAGAAAAAGAGGGTGGGGATTATTGGAGGAAAAGAAATATTAAAAACCTTAGGAAAGAAAGTGTGATCGTTGTTCACAGGGTTATTCCTCCTTTTATGAACAGTGTTACCCACTGTAGTTTGTTTTGTTGTACACATCATTTCAACAGTAACCTTATTTGCTGGATTTCTTGGCCGAGCATCTCATTTTCTTTTAAGTCCCTTTTTATTTTTTCACACGAATGGATAACAGTGGTGTGGTCTCTCCCCCCAAGTTTTTGTCCGATGCTTGGGTAAGAAGCACTGTAATCCTCTCTTAATATATACATAATAATTTGGCGCGGCTTCACTACTTCTTTCTTTCGTGTCTTCTCATAAATAATTTCTTCTTCTAAGTCATAAAATTCAGCAATTTTTTTCACCACTTCCTTTGCCGAGACAACTCTCTTTGGGCGTGAAGTGTTTTTAATTATTTGTTTGACATCAATAATTGAAGGAGTTTCTCCCTTAAGTTGTGTTTGGCAGATAACAGCGTTTAGAGCCCCTTCTAGGTCACGGATGTTTCCCTCTATTTCTGCCGCAAGAAAGTATGCAAGTTCATCAGAAAGAATGAAGCTATTGTCTTGAGCTTTCTTCTGCAGGATTGCCACCCTTGATTCTCTGTCGGGGGCGGAAACATCAACAGTCATTCCTTGAGAAAATCTTGATTTTAAGCGATCCTCAAGATTTTGAATTTGTTGAGGGGGTTTATCAGAGGAAAAAATGATTTGTTTGTTGTTGTCATAGAGAGTATTAAAGAGATGAAAGAGTTCCTCTTGAGTTTTTTCTCTTCCAGAAAGGAATTGAACATCATCCATAATAAGGACATCATACTGACGGTAGCGCTCTTTGAAAGATTGGATGGTGTTATTTTGAAGAGAATTAACAAGGTCACTTGTGAATTTTTCTGAGGTGACATAGTACACTTTTCGGGTGGAGTTTCCTTTCTTTAAATAATTTCCTATCGCTTGGATTAGATGTGTTTTTCCATGTCCCGTATCCCCGTATACATAGAAAGGATTATAAGTAATGCCGGGGTTGGCAATAATTGCTTGGGAAGCGGCATAAGAGAGTTCGTTAAAGGGCCCCACAACAAAAGAGTCAAATGTATAACGAGGGTTGAGATTATCAACTCTATTTATGTAGTGATCAGAGAGAGGGAGTGTGCCAAAAATAGGCTCATCTTTTTTTGTTCTTTCTTTTGGTTTTTCTTTTGAAACAGTATATTCTACTCCCCTAACGCCTGGCTCTGCGGTGCGGAGAGCTTTAAGAATAAGCTTGTGGTGTTTACTTTCAAGCCAGTCTTTTACAAATTGATTAGGAATTCCCACAAATACAACACCATCTTCTACTTTTGCTATGTGTGTATTTTTAAACCACGTGGTGAAATTTGCGGGAGAGATGGAGAGTTCTATATCAACTAAAACATTTTCCCAGAGTTGCTTGCTATCGGTAATCATAGAGACTATTATAAACGTCTTCGGAAATTACGAAACTTGCTAAAAAGGGCCTCTTATGTTAATAAATTGTTTATAAACTGTTGACAAACATGCCTAAACGAACATACCAACCTAAAAAAAGGAAGAGAAGCAAAACCCACGGGTTTCTTTCTCGCACAAAGACAGTGGGTGGGCGAGCGACACTTGCCCGCCGAAGGCAGAAAGGAAGGGCTCGTTTGAGCACCTCCTCTTAGGTATGGCCCAAAGCACATGCTTCCTAGAGAAAAACGGCTCAACAGAGCCCAATTTGAGAAAGTAAGTAAGGGAGGAAGAAAACTCCATAGCAGATTTTTTTCTGCTTCTCTGAAAGAAGAAAAGGATCTCCGATTTTCCTTTGTAGTATCAAAAAAAGTCTCAGGAGGTGCGGTAAAGCGAAATCATCTACGACGCCAAGTATATGAGCTTATTCGTGGGTTAGATCTTCCCTATTCGCTCATATTGTTTGCAAAGAAGGGGGCCGGCGACCTCTCTTTCCTTGAAATAAAAAAAGAAATAGAGTTCCTTCTCAGGCAACAGAAATAAGTTGAAAGGAAGCGCCCTTTTCGCTAGAATGGTGGAATGATTGAGCTCTTCCACCTTCTTTTATTTGACCCTCTCTACAATGCTCTCGTTTTTATTCTCAACATCCATCCGCTTATTGACGCGGGTATTGCTGTTGTACTCCTTACGATTGCGGTGAAATTTATTTTGCTTCCTCTTTCGGTAAAAGCAATCAGGACACAGCTTTTAATGAGAAAGTTGGAGGAACCATTGAAAGCAATACGAGAAGAATATAAAGACAAAAAGGAGCAGGCAAAAAAAATAATGGCACTCTACAAAGAAAAGGGAGTGAATCCTTTTTCAAGCATTCTCCTCCTTTTTATTCAACTCCCAATTATCTTTGCTTTGTACTGGGTGTTCTTTAAAGGGGGGCTCCCTGATATTAATATGGACCTTCTCTACTCATTCATCAGGGCCCCAAGTTCAGTGGATATGGAATTTCTCGGGCTTGTTGACGTGTCTCAAAGAAGTATTGTTCTTGCGCTTCTTGCTGGCGTGTCTCAATTTTTCCAAGCGAAGCTTTCTTTACCGCTCCCTCCTGAAAAAACAAAAGAGCCCTCCTTTAAAAACGACCTCGCGCGGAGCTTTCACTTGCAGATGCGCTATGTGCTTCCTGTGATTGTCGCCGTGATTGCCTATACCATCTCAGCGGCGGTCGCACTTTATTGGACGACTAGTAACCTCTTTGCAATCGGGCAGGAGCTCTTGATAAAGAGACGCCTTGAAAAGAAAGAAGAGAAACATGGGTGAAAGCATTCTAAACATTACGAAGGAAGTACTTGATAGGCTTTCCATTCCATATAAAAAAATTACCATTGAAGAGCTCGGAGCTCACTCTCTTTTTTCAATTGAAACCGAACACTCAGCACTACTTATTGGCGCCCGCGGAGAGCATTTAAAGGCACTCAACTTTATCGTGAAGCGACTGGCGGAGAAAAAACTTGCCGATCCAGCCAACTTTATTATTGATGTAAATGGTTATCACAAAAGAAGAATTGAATCTATTGCTGGAAAGGCTAAACTCCTCGCTGAGAGGGCGCGCGCGTTTAAGCATGATGTAGAGATGGAACCGATGAGTGCATATGAGCGCATGATAGTACACGCCGCATTCAGCGATGATCCGAGTATCACCACTGAATCAGAAGGAGAAGGAAAGTTTCGGCACGTGGTGTTTAAATATATAGAAGGAGCTTCCGGAGATGAAGGAGAAAAGAAAGATTACTCGTCCTCCTCTTCCAGGTTTTCTATTTGAGGAGTATCCTCTTCTACCAAACGGAGGCTCCAGAGAGAGCCATTTTGTTTGTTTTTAAATAGGAGGTACTTCTCACTTGGCGAGAGTGTGAGATTGATTGCATCAAGACTCTCCCCCGCCTCGTTGGAGACAAGCGATATGAGCTCTGCGCTTTGTGCTTCAGTGTTCACTTTCCAGATGCTGTCAATAAAAGAAATTTCACCTTGGTACCAATCGTCGGGGTAGTTCCCTTCTGGGAAAGACGTAGGAACTCCACAGTAGGCTACGCTTTTTTCAATCTCACTCCACACACACTTTTCTGCGAGTGTTCTTAGGGGAAGGGCCCTCTCTCCGTCTTCCCCAAGCACTGAGAGCGAGACTCTCTCTCCTCTGTTTTGGGATGCAAGGAAGAGTCTCTCTTCAGAGGTTGCCTCGGTGTTTGGCAGAATAGAGAAGCCGGAACCTCCACCACCAAGCGAGGAGAAGGATCCGTTCCCACTATTAAGGGAAGCATAAATTCCAGTTCCTAAATAACTTGGCCTGGAAACAAGAAAAATAGAAGTTGGACTGCTCCAAAACGCATGCCATTCGCGAAGTGGGCTTTCAAATATTTCTCTTCCATTCCTCCCATCAACATCAGCAATAACCCCACGCGCGCCACTCTCATTTCTTGTCATATAAAAAATCTCTTCTCCATCGGGGGCCAATGAAAGTTCAACAATATCTTGAGGAAGGAAAGAACCAACAAGCTCGTTCTCTCCCTCCTCTGTTTCCTCAATCCGGGCAAAGAAAGTAGTAATTGTCTCCCCTTCCTCGAGGTATCGGAAATAAAGACCACTTCCATCAGGAAGCCAGAGCACTTCTCTCACTCGAGGGATTGTTGTATTTAAGATTCGCTCATTCCGGAGAGAATTGGTTGATGCTTCATAAATGTGTCCTGTGCCGCGCTCAACATAACGAATTGTCTCCTCTCCCTCTTCAACAAAAATCACTGCGCCACTTGTGTGTGCACTGGTTACTTTTCTGAGTGCTGGCGCAGGAATACCAGAGAGATCTTCCTCGTTTGAATCAAGGCGAGTGTCATCTCTTTGGATATCAGCTCCTCCCGAGTCTCCAAACGGAAAGAGATTGCTAAAAAAACCTCCTGCCCCTTCTCTTTGCTCGCCTCCCCGATCCACAAATGTATCGGTATAAAAATAGAAAAAGCCAAACATTCCCGCGAGGAGGAGAACAAAAGTTGCTATTATGCTGATAAGTATTGTTTTATTCATCATTCTTGGCGAGTACAGGTTTTTTCTCCGGCCTCTGCCTCACACGCGTCTCTGTTTTGGAAACAGAATATAGTTTCTCCTCCTGAGGAGGTTCTAGTTCTGGTTTGCGTCTCCGTATAACACCAACCAATACCAAGCTGTTCGGTTGGGTCGTCTCTTTCTTCACATGGAGTCTCGTACACACTCGTTGCGGCATCTCTTCTTGCTTCACATTCCGCTCGCGTTTCCTCACAGAAAGGTCCATCAAGAAGCCTCCCGTAACACCAGTCGGTGCCGAGCGACGCCTCGTTTTCATAATCGGGTGCATTCCCTCCCGTTTCTACCTGAACTGATTCCGTATTTCTAAAAACATCTAACTTAATGAGATCCGGGTTTATGATGTTGAGGATAAATACCGCGGCAAGGACAATAATCAAACCAATCACCGCGTTTGTAATATCCTCTTTCGCCTCCCCCTTGCTCGAAAAGGACTCCGTGCCCATATATTTAAACCCTCCGATTGCAATTTTAATAACCGCAAGCACGGCGGCAATACCAATGACCACATTAAGAAAAATGTTGAGTACGCTTGAAAAAGAAGCATTCTCCGTGCTCAGTATTGGGAAATCAGTGGTAAGAGGGGTAAAGCCTTGTGCAAAGAGCGCAAGCGGGATTCCAAAAAAAAGTAGTGCAAAAAGAAAAATTCTCATAATTAAAATCTACTTTGTTCTCCTTGATTTCCAAAAGAAATTTGAAGTTGCCTCTGGGCAGATTGAAGAATCTCTTGCGCGTTTTGAATTGTGAGTCTTAAGGATGAAGTACCGCCTCCTTCCCCTGTGTGACGCAGTGTAATTGAAGAGGCATCACTTGCGTCGGTATTCGTTTCACTTCCATTGAGACTCCATTTGTATTCAAGGGAAGGATTAGATCTTACATCCCCTGAGAAGAAGTAGGGGTATGCGACAAGAGTTGTTTCGCTTCGCGGTAATTCAAACTCTCCTTGAAGCGCTCTTTCAAGCAAAACACCGAGAGTCGGATGCTCTTCGTAGAGAATAATTTCAGGGTTTTTTGGAGAGAGAGTTAAGAATCCTCTCCCGGAGAGGGAGCCGCTTTGATTGGAAACATCAACGGAGATGCTCGTATCAGAAAACGGCCGTGTCCCTCTCAATATGAGGGTTTGCTTTCCTGTTCCAGACTTGCTCCCCAACACCACTCCATCTTGTCTCCATGTGTAGATGAGTGTGTTTGGATTTGTTCCTGCTCCAAAATTTGGGAATGCGGTGACTTTTATTGTTGAGCTGTGGCTTGGGAGTGCCTTTCCTCTATAGAAAGGCGGGGTGTATGTCTCGGCCTCCCAGAGGAGGGTGATTTCTGAGGGTTGTATAACTGTTGAGGCGCTTACAATATCTCCATTTGGATTTTCAGCGAGTACCTCAACTCTCAAGGAAGACCCAAGTGAAGGCGCCGTAGTTGAGAACTCACGTTCCCCCACGCCACTTTTTCTTAGTTCTCCATTTACAAACCAGCGTATAGGAGCTCTATTTAAATCAAATGAGAAGCCCTGCACCCTGAGTGTTACTGCTTCTTGTGGGCGAGGGCTTGACGGGCTTACGGTGACTTCAATTCCAGTCCCAAACCCTTGCGCATTGAGGAAAATGGGAAGAGAAAAGAGTAAAAAAGAAGCGAATAGAATTTTTCCTCTCATGCTGCCATTTTACCACGTTCTTCGCTGTTATCATTCGCCGCTTCCTGTGGTTGTGTATACCTTGTTTGGCTTTCTAGGCGTTCTTTCTGATTTTCTTTGTCTTCCTCACGCGATATGCGTATTATCCACCACACGTACACACTCCACATAGGGAGCGCGTTGAGGATAGGGATTGCTTCAATGAGCCCACTTCCAAAGTTTAAGATGAACTTTTTTATTTGCTTTCTTCCAGAGAAGGGCTTTACTCCAGCAAGGCTAAACCAGAGAAAAAAAGTGAGCCATGCGAGAATACTCATCGTCCATCCGATAAGAATAGCCGCGAATGTTCCTACTCCAGGAATCACATGGAATGCCTTTGTAAGAAGTTGGACGGAGTCAAAGAATATTGCGACGGAGACCATGAGAGTTTTCCGTGCCCCGCCTATTCTATACTCAACATTCTTCATTGCTTGAAAGTGTCTGCTAGCTTCTGTGGCGGAGGCTCTTCGGTGTTGCTTCCCTCTTCCACATATTTTTCGCTCTTAGCTTTTTTGATTGCAAGAAGTTGAGAAGGGTCTGAGGTGATGATTTGATCTTCCGTATAAGAAGCAATAATTTTAATCGCAACGTGCTTCAGTCCGGCAAAGAAAATTCCCTCTCCGACATCTGATTCAAGAAGCAAGTATTTTTCTTCGTCTGTGAGGTTAAATGTATCTTGCAGCCTATCAATCGCCGTTGGCGATTGTTTGAGGAGCATTTGCATCGATGAGTTTGTGATCATTGGAAGACCATAAGGAGAGTTTAAGAAATCATCAACATCTTGAGTGAGGGTTGAAAGACCGAGATAATATTTTCGTCCGCGCTTCGCGATGGAATAGAGGAAGGAGGCGGTGTCTTCCGACCGCATCATCCAGTGGGCTTCATCAACGACAAGCATTCGCTTTTTCAGTTCTCTTCGTACCGCAGTCCAAATAAAGTGAGTGACGATATACATCGCGACCGGTTTTAATTCATCCTCCATATCGCGCACGGAAAAGACAATAAATTTCTTATTGATATCAACGTTTGTTGGCCGATTAATGAATCCTGACCAAGTTCCTTTTGTATATTTTGAAAGTCTCTGCACAAGGGATTCACTTCCTTCCATTCCCGCAAGCACAAGCTCAAAATCAGAGAGAAGAGGTGGTTCAATTCCAGAATAGTCGCTCTCTCCTGTAATATCTTTCAGGGCATAGGTTTCAGTGATTGCTCTATCGATGACTGCATCTTCCTCAGGGGAGAGGCCGCCAAGCATGATGCGGAATAGACCAACCAAGTTCACGATGTTGGAGCGAAGCACATCTGCGGGAGATTCATCTTCCCGTGGAACCGGAAGATCAAAAGGATTAATGTGGTGCTCTGACGTGAGAGAGATGTTGAAGTGTCTTCCTCCCGTTGCGTTTGCGAGATATTCATATTCGCGCTCCGGGTCAATTACGATTACATCGCTGTCAAACATCAAAGATCTCAAGATTTCAAGTTTCGCGGCGTACGATTTTCCGGCACCGGAAGTCGCAAACATAACGGAATTGTAGTTTGGGAGAGAGAATCGATCAAAAAGAATCAAGCTTGAGTTGTGTCTGTTGATTCCATAAAGGATCCCTTTGTCGGCGGTGAGGTCAAAAGAAATAAAAGGAAAAAGACTTGAAAGTGGAGAGGAGTTAAGTTTTGAATGAACTGCAATCTCATCCTTCCCTATTGGGAGAACACTTCTGTATCCTTGCTCTTGCTGGAAAAGTGCCGGTTTTAAATAGACAAGCTTTGATTCAAGTATTGATTTAATTTCCGACTCGGCTTTATTCAGCTCTTCTTTTGAGTCCCCGTACACTGATATATAAAGACCGACGTCAAAAAGTCTCTCCTCGGCCTGCTGGAGTCTGTCGCGGAGCATTTCAAGGTTTTGGTAGGCAGCGTCAAGCTTTGGGTCGCGCACTAATCCTTTGCGTTCACGTTCATGAATCTGACTTTGTACTTCCGCAACCTTCTTTTGGAATTTTCTCAAGACAGTCGCGGTGTCTATTGGGTGGATAAAGATGGAAATATCAAATACTTTATCAAGGTTGATGATCGGGGAGAACCAGTTGTCATTGAGGTAGCGCGGATAGGAGATAACAAAAAAAGTTCGCACAAATTTGTCTCCCAAATTCAGCTCGCGGGGAGTGATTTGAAGTGCTGAAGGAGCGATTACGTCTTTCAATTCAAGAACCCCCGCCTCATAAATTTCTCGAGGCAATACGGGAGCAATATCAATCCCTTCGTCCTTATTCTGCTTTAAAAAATCAAATAATCCCATGTCTTAGATGTACTTATGAATGAGCGTTGCGAATGAGTTAGAAAATCTTAGACCCCTCTCTAGTTTTACCTCCCTTTCTTCTTGCGGTGCGCGGGCGCGAACCCCAGACACTCTTCGAGCAACGGGACAAATAGCACTTCCATATTCTGAAAGTGGAGGGCGCCCTGTCCCGTATCCAATGCGGAGCATTGCGGTACGGGAAGCGTGCCGCCTCAATTTACTTGTTTGTGTCTGTGCTATCTCTTTTGTCATATACATTTTGTAAAACTAGGGCTGGGGGGGTTAGCATCTTTACTGTCTTTGGTAGTCCTTTGTAAGGGGCATTGGTCGCTCGAGTTCTCCTGGGTTAAACATTTTGTAGAAAAGTTCAATCACTTCCTCTGTGCCGAGTTGAACCACACGAACTCCGGTGCGCACCAAGCCTTGTTCGACTACGGAAATTCTCTGCTCAAGTTGAGAGCGGTACTCTTCAAAATCCTCACTCTGTGCTGTTTTTGCTTCCTCACCTGTTTTTTTCTTTCCCAAAATTCCTCCGAGGTTCCCGATGTTTCTCCTTTTGGTTGAAATAGTTGGAGGAGAATATGGAACGATGACAAAAAAGTTTTTTGTCATTATGTTTGCATTTTCAGTGAACGTTTTAACAAAATCTATATACTCTCGTACCTGGATTTTCATAAGATCGCTTTGTTGTTCTGTGTAGCGCTCCTCGAGGAGCGCAATATAAGGGCGAATATCCAGCTCTCTTGATTGTATGAAAATTTGTACCTGGAAATCAAGCGAGTTGAGAAAGTTTTGAAACTGGAGAATGATAGAGGTTTGCTCGTCTCCCGATTTAAGCGCAAGGTTCACGGAAGAGGCCATCAATACGGCCCGAAGAGAGCCGTCTCTTAATATCACAAATCCGTCTCGGACTTCTTTTATTGGGACAAAATCTTGTGTTGGTTTTGCGTCAGGCATTTACCTTCTCTAAGTTTTTAATCACGTAGCGCATTTTGTAAAATTTTCTTAACATATCGCTTCCCCCAACCTGTCTTGAAAGACTGCTCCCTCTCGATTGCATCTTTCCTATTTGTATATGCTTCGTAGTATATCAGTTGGAATGGGAGTCTGTATCTTGTGGACTGTACACTACCGGAATTATGCAGTCGAAGCCGATTTCTCAAATTATTGGTGCACCCCACATACAATTCACCATCTTTCTTGCTCCGTAACACATATATGTACTGCATAATTCATGATTAAAAATTTAGGAGGGTTTCATTATGCTTCGTCAGTCCGTCTTCTGTCGGTGTCCCGATAGATGCTCTCTTTAATATCGAGGCTCCATGCGAGGTCCTTCAGCTTGCTATCGGAGA
>JBBDKB010000027.1:11450-18149 GCA_040879605.1 Minisyncoccota bacterium | reverse complement strand
ATGCTCTCTTTAATATCGAGGCTCCATGCGAGGTCCTTCAGCTTGCTATCGGAGAGTTTTGGAACATAAGGAGCCCTTGTCGGTATCTCTTCCTGCTGTCTTCTTGTCTGGGGTTGTATTTCGCGTTTTTTCCAGAGGTAGAGCCTTTTTTTTGTGATGTAGGAGAAGGCCGATTCAAGAACTTTCACGAACGGCAGATCGTTTACCTTATAGAATGCGAGCGCCGCAGAGAGTGCTACAACAGGAAGCCCCAAAAGAAGAGCCCAAAAAAGTGGGAGGAACGTATAAAGAATCGCAATAAATCCTGCCGCCCCTGCAAGATAGATGAACTGCTTTAAGGTGAATGGCCCAAAGATTTTATCTTCTACGTCAATAAATTGTGGTACCTCAAAACGCATAGTGAGCTTATAGCTTTTAGCTGTGAGCTTTCAGGGAAGAAATCATTGTTACTAAAATTTTTCTTACTTCAACTAAAAGCCCGCTAATTTCATTGTAATCCTTTTCGGCGCAAAACGATAATCGTTTTACCACTTCAAGCTGTGTCTAAACTTCGCTTAAAGAACCAAGTGAGATGTGGAGAAATTGGATAAAATCTTTTCGGGTTCCTCGCGATCTCCCTTCCGCAATGTTTGATGATATAGATACTGCCGTTCTTTGAATTTGTGAGGTAAGGCCGTATTTCTCCTCTTGTGGAAAGGAAGCTGAAAGTGCGTACACATTTTCCACAAAGTCCATAGATTTTTGCCAGACAATAAGATCTTTGTATGACTGTATGTTAGGTTTTGCTGTTTTCTCTACTTGGGTCATTCTGGAAGCTATCACCTTAAAGCTCAAAGCTTGAACCCATTGAATAGCAGGAGCTATTCAATGGGTTCGCGGTATGGATCAGCTTTATAAGTACTTCTGTCTCGTGGTGCTCTCGGTTGTGCTTCCGATGGAGTTTCCTCTTTTGCCTTAAGTTCTGTTGATGATTCCTCGGTTAGTCCAATTGGTTGGTGGCCCTCTTCGCGTGCGAGTGTTTGCGGCTCGCTCTGGGGAATACTTTCACTCTCTTCTTTCTTCACTTCACTTTGCTCCCGGGGAAGATTTTCAGGAACTTCTCCTACTCCACTTTCTTGTGCGGGTGTTTCCAGCACTTCTTCGGTCTGACTCCGCTCTATCTTTGAGGCAGAAGAGGCCTCATTTTCTTCCTCTTCTCTTTTTCCATTTATTTTTAACTTCTCTCTCATCGGGAGGAATATCTTCTCGTTCACTTGCTTAGCAAGACTTTGTGCCACCTCTGTATTAACATCAACATACTTTTTTAGATTTGTCTCAAAGGAATCACTCGGCTCCAGCCCTAGTCGAACATAGGTAATCTCGTCAAAAAGCCTGTCTTGTTGGTCCACATGCAACGAAAATTCTTTCGCAATTTCTTGCATTTTCTTGCTTTCCTCAACAGAACCCATGAGCTCTTGTACTTGAGCGGGTACATTGTTGTATGCTTGTTCAACTTGTTCTTGGGTATATCTCATAGTATTTACTGGGACTCCCTATTATTGTTGTAGAATTGCCTTACATTTTATTGGACTACCTCTCTCTTCGCTGCGCTTCTGAGTTTGAGTTAACACGATTATGGGGCCAGGCCTGCTGAACCAGGACGCGGTCCTCCCGCTTCGTTTTGTCGTTGGCCACCTCTCGTTTGTTGCCCACCTTCTCGTGGCCCCTCTCCCTCTACTGGTGGTTTCCAGAAGTTTCTGGCAACCTCGGTACCAAAGTATGGATTGCTAGGGTCTGCGTTGTACCATTTCTGCTTGTCTTCTCTGGAGAGTTTTCCTTTTCTTTGTATCTGATCAAGTACACTCGGGTCAAAACCAACCACTACTTCTTGCCGAACAACGTCATTTCCTTCCCCGTCCTTCTTAAAGAATACTCCTCTATCAAGATCTGCTACATCAGATGCGTTCTTTTCTCCTTCAACAATTCCTTGAGCGACACTATCCTCAAGATCTGCAAAGAATTTCTTTCGGGCCACCCGTATCGCTTCTTTGTCTTGTGCTCCCAATACTTCCGGATCGAGGTCCATAAGTTTGTCAATCTGTTTTGCCTTTGCAATTTCTCCAGCAAATTTTGGATTCTGAAGAGTCTTTGCCCCAAATTGCTCAACTAGCTGTTTTGCTGGCATCTGTCTAACCAAAGCTCTTTCTTCATCAGTCACTTGTGCTCCGGAGTCCATTTTTCTCTTTATTCCACGAACTCGAAGATCTGCACCACGCTCCTTATCAGCTTTTCGTGCTGTTTCCAAGGAGTATTCACTGCCAAATTTCTCCTTCTTACCTGCTTTGAGTGTATCCGTCACAGTTCTGTCACCAAGGGTTCCAAGTGACCCCACTGTAAGAGCACCTCTACCCATGCGGGCGGCTTTTCCAAGTCCGCGAGCCAATAAACCTGCATCTTCCCCCTTTCCGGCGTTCTGTATCCTTTCCTGGACTGCGTTATAGCCTGTGAGGGTACCCGATGCAGCGCGGCCAATGGTATTTCTTCCTACGACACCTTGTACATTTTTTCTAATGGATTTTCCAACATTCATGGCTCCGCTTGCGCCGTAGGCGCCCATTTGCTTTGCGATAATGAGTGAGCCGATCATAAACATGATCATAATGATAAAACCAAGAAGGATGTCGGTGTCATGGAATTCCGGGTTGAGCGCAATTGCGGAGAGCCCGCCCCCATTATCTTGTGAGAGAGAAGGTGCGTCGCCTGAGAGATTGAACCCCTGGAGAATTTTGAGCGAGATAAATATGAGAAGGAAGTATGCCGGCGCAAAAAACGCTTGGCTAAAGAGCGTCCCCCACCACTTTGACCAGTATTTTCTTGTTTGGGGGAGCACCATTGCGGCAAAAATAAGAGGAGAAAGAATCATCAAAAAAATGAGTACTACAAAGCGGATCATAAGTAAAACTGCGGCGGCTACGAACACGAATGCCGCGACGAGGAAAAGTGCGGAACCAAGAAGTCCTATATAGAGAAGTTGATAACCATCAAGGCTCGCAACGACGGGAGAATTGCCACCACTAGGGGGCTCTCTATTGTCCCAAATGGTCTGAAGATCAAGCTCATTCATAAAGACGGCCGCGATTCCAGTATCATCTCCATCACCAAATGTCTCATCAGGGAACAATGTGTTTCCTTCCTCGGTTCGCATCAGGTTCACTATTTCTGCGGAAAGAAGGTTTGAGGTATCAATAACAATTTGTGTGAAGAAAAGACTGAAATTAATGAGGAGCGCCGCAAGGATGAGACGAACAAGTAGGCTTTTGTAACCGTATGTGCTGATACGGAGAATGGTTGCGATGCCGATAAAAAGAAGAATAAAGATGAACGTGACGTTCGCAACATCGCGGAGAATACCCCAGGAGGTGCTGATTGCGGTCATATTTTTAATGTTGTCTCCCATTTTTATGACCGTTTCAAAAACCGCAAAATCAAGAAGCGCACCTGCAATACCAAGAAAGAAGCCTGTTATTGAAAGCAGGATGTTGGCAAGCGCTGTGGTGATATCGGCAAGACATACACCGTCCCAAAGCCACGTTCCCCCGAAACAGGAGTCTTCACCTGTTTGTGCGTGGACAGTATCAGGAAGAGTAAGCCCAAGTGAAATAAAAAAGAGGGCAAACGCAAAGGCTATCAGGTATTCTCTTTTGTCTTTTAGAAAACTCATCGTTCTGTTCCTTGATTACTCTCCACTTCATTCGGGAAAACTTCACATGCGGCAAGTTCTGAATTGGCTTCTGCCTTGAGGGAGTTCATCTCTTTTTCTAAATTGTTTCTCTCATTTTCAGCAAGTATTACATCGCCTGGATTATGAAGGGTGAGAGTCGTTCTTCCTTGGAAAATATTGTTGAAGTACTTTGCAAGTTCATTTGTTTCGCTTGCGGTTTCCGCTTGTTCAATTGCATCAAGCACGCTCTCTAACTCAGCGATGTTTGCGATTGCATCTTGTGCGTCATTCTCTATTGCCTCCTTACGAGGCGCAATGATAGAAGAGATGGTGCTTGTGGCGTGTGCGGCCCTATTTTCCGCTTCTGTTTTGTTAGATCCGGAAAGTGTTGTCGCTTTTTGGATAAAACATGCGTGGACTTCTTTCCATACTGTCTGGGTACTTGAAAGGAAGCCAAGGGAACTCTCCTTTGCCAAGAGGTATGCTTCTTCGTCGTTAATTACTCGCTCTATGCGCTCTCGCGCCTCGCTTTTAACTGATGAGAGGTTTGATTGTTGTTGACTATCTACGCGTTCAAAGTAAGAAGGAGAGCTAGCTGAGGATTGACTTACTCCGCTTAAGCCGCCTGGTCCTCCAAGAACTTGATTTAAGAGCTGGCCGATGAGTGCCCCAATAATTTCATCGAACTCATCCGCAAGCTCAAGTTCTCTAATGCCGCTTCCGAGTACGTTTTCAAGCTGGCCTTCAATTACAGCACCGGGAGTGGTGATGCGACAGTTTTGCGATTCCACTCCCGTCCCTTGAGGGCCGGGACCTCCAAAGCCTCCCAAAGGACCGGACTGCGCGAGTTCACTACTCGTACTCCCCACATCATCGCACTGTTCAAATGAAAGAAATCCTCCTCCGAAATTAAGGAGTTGTACCTGTTCGCCTCTCGCATTTCTTACGTTCGCGGCGAGCTCCCCTTTTGCAGCAATATACGCGCCATAGGGATTATTGTGAGGGTTAGTAGTTACCGCATACCACGCTTTCCACCCGCCGTCTCTGAAATCCCCGCCGAAGAATCCGTCAATATTATCTACGACATCAGAAAGGGTACACGCCGCACGGTCTCGGAAAGGAGAGTAATAATCAAGAGCAAGCGCGATTTGTATATCAAGTTGGAATGGGCTACAGATAAATCCGAGTCCTAATTCTTGCTCAATAAACTGTCCTGCTGCTCTATCTCCTACACCACGGAGGAATCCATCGAGATCTTCAACAAAAGCGGGGTTACCATCAAACCCGGAATTGATCCATGTCACAATGCTTCGCGTAATTTCATCGCGAATTGCTTTTGCAATTTGCCAAGCGAGAGGGTCGAGAATCATCTCTTTGAAATCTGAACTAAAAGTCGAGAAGGATGTTATTTCATTGAAAGCGGAAGAAAGCGTTTCTGGGATAGTTCCCGGGCCTCCAACTACCACCACCGCTTCCGCTTGAGCGTGAATTTTTTTATCAGGTATTCCAAAACTCCCAAAAACAACAAAAACTATTGTCATAACGAGTACTATATTTTGCTTTTTTGGAAGCCAACTCATTGTTGTTTGATTATGCCTGTGAGGATGCTTCCTGACTCACTTTCTCCAAATGTAATATTTTTAGATTTAAAAAAGGAGCCATAGGAAAGAAGAGCTTCACCCAAATGCTTCACGTGGTCGCGATAATTTTGTATGACAGTGAGTACTCGAATTGGATCGGTGTATACGTTTTTCATTGCCTCTATATCAAATTCAAGCTGTAAGAAGTTGTTTAAAAGATTGAGATGTAAAGAAGCAACTTCGCCTGGCACAGAAATCAAAAGCATATCTTGAGCCATGCCTTCGTATACTTCCTTAATCTCATCAAGCTTTTGAAGTTCGCTTTCGTCCTCGTTTTCAAGCGCACGGAGCAAGATGACGGCCTCGTTCTCATTTTCGATTGAGTTTGAGGAGATAATATCTCCCAGCGCGTTGCCGTACGCACGTAGCGCACCTTTTGATGAATCATTTGAAATCTTTAAGTCGTTGCTCGTGTATGTTTTGGGAGATACCTGACCGATTCCTCGTATTGCTTGGGAAAGAAGTAGACTCTGCCCCTGCTCGCTTGAAAGGATTCCCGACTGGCGAAGGTTAAAATAATTTTCAAAAAACTCTCTTGAGAATCTATCAGTGTCTGTGAGATTTTCATCACCTGAACCTGAATTTTGCAATTGAGAAGGCGCTGTCTTATTTTCAAGAGAATCATTTGGTCCCGGAATGGTAGGGTCTCGTCCTCTGTCAACTTCATCACCGTCATTTGTTCCATCTCCATCGGTGTCTGGGTTATTTTTGTGTGTCCCCCAAAGTTCCTCCTCCCAATCAAGGAGGCCGTCATTATCCGAGTCTCTGTTCGCAGCGTCTTGGGCGAGTGTTCTTGTTTCTCTTTCAATGCTTTGGAGTGCTGTTTCATCTTCCTTACTATTTTGATCTTCTCCTCCAAAGACAAACCAAAACCCCACTACCATTACAATGGAAAAAAGTGCGATGCCAATATGTTTTTTACCTGGCAAAAATTTCAAGGCAATTTTGTCTTTTACACTTCAAAGTATAGCAAAGGAGCGCTTATTTCTGTCCTTTTGCACTGGGGACACGGAATCTAAGAAGACATTGGGAGAGGAGAAACCACTCTGAAAGTTTGAGATCTTCCGCGCGCGTCTTCTCAGCAATACCTATTTCTTTAAATGTTTTCTCGAGGATTTCTTTTGAAAATAGAGGAGAGAGATTTTTTTTGAGTGTTTTTCTTTTTTGCCCAAATCCTGCGTGGAGAAGTTCAAAGAAAAAACGCTCTTTTTTCTTTGTGTTAAGCCATTTTTTAGAGATCCCCTCTATTTTGAGTAGTGCCGAGTCAACTTTAGGAGGGGGCGAAAAAGCACCTTTTTTTATTGTTTTTACATAATGTGGGGTGCCATATGCTTTTACGGAAAGTGAAAGAAGACTTTC
>JBBDKB010000027.1:8132-11350 GCA_040879605.1 Minisyncoccota bacterium | reverse complement strand
CTCTGCCACTTCCTTTTGCAAGAGAAGCACCATGTCACTTGGGTGCGTGTCGCTGGTGAGAAATTTTCTGATCAATTTCCCTGTGATGTAGTAGGGAATGTTTGCGACAACTTTGTATCTCCCCTTTTTTATTCCCAACGAGCGAGATAATGAATCAAGATCAACCTCAAGTATATCCTCATGAATTAGAGAAAAGCGGTTTTCTTCCATCTCTTTTTTAAATCTCTCTTGGAGAAATTCTATAAGACGATGGTCTTTTTCTATCGCAACAACTTTTTTTGTTTTCTTAAGAAGTGCTTCCGTGAGCACTCCTTCCCCTGGCCCGACTTCAAGTACCACGTCCTTCGGAGAGAGTTCTGCCGCGCTTACAATTGAAGCAAGCGCTGTTGTATCTCTAAGAAAATGTTGTCCGAGTGATTTCCTTGCCTCAAACGGCTTGTCGTTACTCTGTGGGGAGTAGGAAGTTGAAAGGTTTTTTCTAGGCATCTTATTCTAATTCTAAATAAACCTTTCGACTCACTCAAGGTAAATGGTCTTAAGGGGCGTCATACTTCCGTCTTTCACATCAATCCACTCATCATCTATGTCAGTAATAAATTCAGAAGGTATGTTCCATTGCCGCGAACCAAAAATGGTGCGCACAGATGCATATGAGAGAAATATTTTCTTTCGCGCGCGCGTGAGTGCGACATAGAAAAGTCTTCTCTCCTCTTCTTCATCAACGGAATCATCTGGATTTCTCTCATGCGGGAAAAGCCCTTCTTCAAGTCCTGTTACAAATACAAAATCAAACTCGAGTCCCTTTGCGGCGTGCACAGTCATAAGTGTTACTGCCTCATGTTTGTTTCTATCCATTTCATCTTGCTCACTTGCAAGCGCCGCATCAGCAAGTAAAAGCTCAACTCCTTCTTCTGGAGGAAGGTGGTCATAGCGTGCGGCGAGCGTTGAGAGCTCTTGTATGTTCTCAAGACGCTCGACTCCTTCGTCCCCACTATTTTTAAGGTGAGTTTCAAGTCCTGTATTCTTTACAATGTGTTGAATTGTTTTTGAAGGCTTTTCTTTGAGTGCCGTCTCTTTAATTTTCTCAAGCACAAAAAAGAACTCATCAACCTTCTTTTTTGTGCTTGCTGGAAGCTCACCCCTCTTCCCCGCGAGCACCTTAAGGAGTGTTACTTTCCCAATACCTCGGGGAGGAACATTCATTATACGGCTCAAATTCATACTATTTTCGGGCACGAGCGCGGCGCGAAGAAAAGAGAGCACATCTTTCACTTCTTTTCTCTCAAAGAAGCGCGTACCGAGAAGTTTATACGGAATATTCTCTTGAAGAAGCACATCCTCAAGTACTCTTGATTGAAAATTGGCCCTATAGAGCACCGCTATTTCTTGCGGTGGGGTTTTGTTTTTCATAAGTTCTTTTATCTCTACTGCAACGTGCCTCGCTTCGTCTTCTTCATTCATTGCAACGTAGAGCGAGAGCTTCTCTCCTTCTGGGTTTTTTGTATAGAGTGTTTTTTCTTTTCTCTTCCGGTTCTTTTTTATTATTTCGTTTGAGACTGCGACAATAGTTTGGGTGGATCGGTAATTTTCTTCAAGAAGGATTACTTTTGTATTCCTATGGCGGTCTTCAAACGCGATCAGGTTGTCAATGTCCGCTCCCCTCCAACTATAAATATTCTGATCTATATCACCAACAACACAGATATTTCCATATCCGGAAGAAAGAAGCTCCGCGAGTTCATACTGCACTTTGTTTGTGTCTTGATATTCATCGATGTGGATATACTTCCATGTTTCTTGGTAGCGTTTGAGTATATCTTCGTTATTTTTTAAAAGAGATATTGTTTTCACAAGTAGGTCGTCAAAATCAAACGCTCCTTCTTTTTTTAGAAGCTTCTCATACGCACTCCACACGTCAGCAACAATGCGCGGATAAAATGAGTTGCCGGACTCAGCTCGGTAAGCGTCAAGTGATACCCCATCACCTTTAGCTCGTGAGATTGTTCCAAGAATTTTCTTCGGATCAAATTGTTTCGGATCAATCCCTCTCTCTTCCTCCGCGCGCTTTACCAATCGAACTGAATCGGAGCGATCGAATATCGGGAAAAAGCGGCGAACTCCAAGAAGACGCGCGTTTTCTCTTAATATATGAACACCGAGAGAGTGGAATGTCGCAACAAACGGAGTGTTTTTCCCATTCGGTGCATCTTGCGTTTGGTCGTGTTCCAAAAGAGAAAAGACCCTTTCACGCATTTCTTTTGCCGCTTTGTTGGTGAACGTTACTGCGAGTATGTCTTCTGGAGCAGTGCCTTTGTGAATAAGGTGGAGAATCCGGTGAGTGATTGTTTTTGTTTTACCTGCACCAGCCCCCGCAAGGATTAGGAGAGGCCCCTCGGTATGAAGAACCGCCTCTTTTTGAGACTCATTTAACTCATCAAGGTATGACACGCTACCACTATAGCATGAGTCCAAACAATGGCTCTACGGGGCCACTTTCTAGGCACTTCTTGACACGGATTTACATATCCCCACTGATGGGCTTTAGTCGTTGACTTTTATATGCGCGCCAGTATAGTGGGATTACCTGCTACGGAAGCTCTCAAGAGCATATGGCTCAGTATAGGCGTATTTCAGCGAAGCAGAGCTAATTTTTGGCTTATTTTAGCAACACAACAGGATCCCGAGCCCTCAAGTAAAAAACGAGGCTGGGAGACATACAAGAGGTCGGTGATCTCTGGGCAATTTGGAGCAGCGGCACTTGCCTTCGCTCTTCTGTTTGTGCCCACACAACACGCAAATGCGGGTGTGGCCTCTTTTCTTGTCCAGTTTTTTGAGGCGCAAGTGTATGCAGGGGAAGAGATGAAGATTTCTTTATACAATATTCAAAATGTGCCAATTCTCCGTCCTGCACTCAACGTTGATCCGAACCCCTCAAAAGGGGGTGGTGATATCACAGTAGTTGATAATTCCGCTCTTCTTGCGGTGGTGGGCCCTTCGGGAACACTTGCTGACATTGAAAACCGTCCTCCTCAGAGTGACCAGATTAGTATTTATGTAGTTCGCGAAGGAGACTCTATTTCCCAAATTGCTGATATGTTTGGTGTATCGGTAAATACGATTGTGTGGGCGAACGATTTAAAGCGAGGGACCTTGATTACACCGGGACAAACGCTTGTTATTTTGCCAATCACGGGCGTTCAACACTCGGTGAAAAGTGG
>JBBDKB010000027.1:0-8032 GCA_040879605.1 Minisyncoccota bacterium | reverse complement strand
GACAAACGCTTGTTATTTTGCCAATCACGGGCGTTCAACACTCGGTGAAAAGTGGGGACACGCTTTCAACAATCGCAAAGAAGTACAAAGGAGATCTTGATGAGATTGCAAGTTACAACGACCTTGTCACAGATTCAAAGCTTGCTGTTGGCGATACAGTTTTCGTACCAAACGGAGAACTCCACTTGGCTCCTTCCTACTCTCCCAAAGCATCCGGAAGTGCGTTAGTAAAAGGAGCGTCAGGGCCTTCCTATTCCGGATATTACACGCACCCGGCTCCAGGCGCCCACCGTTCTCAAGGGCTGCATGGCTATAATGGGGTGGATCTTGCGGCGTCGATTGGCACTCCAGTCGTTGCGGCAGCGGGAGGAGATGTAATTATTGCGCGATATGGAAGTTGGAACGGCGGGTACGGAAGTTACATTGTGGTGCGGCATCCAAACGGAACACAAACACTCTACTCGCATTTAAATAGCGGTATTGTCTACACAGGGCAAGGTGTTGTACAAGGACAAGTCATTGGGTACATAGGACAAACAGGTCGCGTAACGGGGTCTCACCTTCACTTTGAAGTTCGCGGTGCGCGAAATCCATTTTAGTAAAGAAGTACCCCAGTTGCATCTGCTACTGCAGATTCACAGGGGCAGGGACTAAAAAAGAAGAGGACCAAAGGAAAGTTGGAAATATTTAAAGACCAGGCCGGCGAGTTTCGGTGGCACTTGGAAGCTACGAATGGCGAAATAGTCGCGCAGGGCGAAGGATATTCTCGAAAAGAAAATGCTCTGAATGCGGTTGAGCAGTTGCGCGCATGGGCAAAAGATGCCGACATAGACAACCTCATATAAACCGGTACTTCTTAAGCTAATTTCAATATTCCGCACCTGCCTGCGCTTTAGCGCAGGCAGGTCTTATTTGCTACATTCTACATTTATCCGCAAGTGCCGCTTTTGTTTGGCTAAAAATATTACGATTGCTCTTTAATAAACCACTCTCGCACCATCTCTGTTTCTTGCTGCTTCTTTGCGCTCTAATGTAATGCGGCACTAGGTCTCAAAGAGATTACGCGGACGGTACTGGAGCGCCTCAAGCAGATGCTCCTTTTTTATGTCTTCGTTTCCTGCAAGATCCGCGATGGTGCGAGAGAGCTTTATTATCCTGTGATAGCCACGCGGGGAAAGACCGAGCTTTTTTGCTGAACTATTAAGAAGTTCCCGAACTTCAGAGGAAAGCGGTATGAGTTCATCAATATCTCGAACAGACATCTCATTATTTGTTCTTATCTGTTTTTTGGCGAAACGTTTCGCTTGTTTTTCTCGCGCGGAGATGATTCGATTGCGCACGCTCTCTGATTCTTTTTCTCCTTTGACAGAGAGTTTTTCATGATCGATATTGGCAACTTCAATCCACATGTCGATGCGATCAACAATAGGTCCTGAGAGTTTTCGCTGGTAGCGGAGCTTGTCCCTCACCGCATGGATGTCCTCTCCTTTCTGATCATGAGAAGAGTGCGGGTTCATGGCGGCAACGAGAATAAAATTTGCCGGGAAAATAATTGAACCTTTTGCTCTTGAAATAGAAACAACTTTATCTTCAAGCGGTTGGCGAAGCGCGTCTATGGTGCGTCGTTCAAATTCAGGAAATTCATCAAGAAAGAGAACCCCCCGGTGAGCGAGTGTCACCTCTCCCGGTTTGGGAATGGTGCCCCCGCCAACGAGTGATACATGGGAAGAGGTGTGATGAGGAGCGCGGAAAGGGCATGAAGTAACAATTGCTCCAGGGAGCATGCCGACCACAGAGTGTATTGCAGTTACTTCGAGCGCTTCATCAAAAGAAAGAGGAGGAAGCACGTGCGCGAATGCCCGTGCAAGCATTGTCTTCCCTGTTCCGGGAGGGCCATAGAGCACAATGTTGTGTCTTCCCGCGGCGGCAATCTCGAGTCCTCGTTTTGCTGTTTCTTGTCCACGGATGTCACCAAAATCTATGTCTCCTTCATTTTCAATAACTACAATTGGAGTTTTTTCTTGGCGCGTAAGCAATATCCTCTCTTCTTGCTTTTCATTTACATGAGAGATAACTTCTTTCAATGTTTTTACCGGGTACACAGCGATGCCTTCAACAAGCGCCGCTTCTTCTCTGTTTTCCCATGGCACAAATACTTCTTTGAAGTGTTTCTTCTTCGCCTCAAGTACGCAGGGGAGCACTCCGTGAACAGGACGCACACTTCCATCAAGAGAGAGTTCGCCCACAAAAAGTTTCTCTTCAGGGGAGAAAGTTATTTCTTCTGCCGCTTGCAAGTACGAAAGAGCCATCCCTAAATCAAAGAGAGGTCCTTCTTTTTTGAAGTCTGCGGGAGCAAGAGAGATTATCACTCTCTGGTTTTTGCTTTTAGGAGATGTGTATCCGGAATTTTTTAAAGCGGCGGAAACTCTGTCTCTTGATTCTTCTACCGCTTTATCGGGAAGACCAACGACTGAAAATGAATACAGACCTCTGGCGAGGTCTGTTTCAATAGTGACAATAGCTGTTTTTAGGAAGTATGGTTGTGCACTATATACTTTTGCAAACATTTCTCTATTGGAGAAGTTTTCCTTCTTCTTCCATATGACTTTGGCATGTGCGCGCCGCAGGGTTTGCTTCAAGACGCTCTTGGGAAATCGCTCCACCGCTCACTTCGCATACCCCGTACGTTCCATTCTCAATCTTTTGAAGAGCCTTCAGTACATTGTTGTAGCGAATTTCAAGATCAGTTAAAATTGCTTCATTTTCTCCGTACTGCTCTTTCGCATCTGCGGATTCATTCAAATCAGCACTGTCAATACTTTCGTTTCCATCCGTTGGAACCCAATCTTTTGGATTTGTCGGATTTTTTGTGCCAACGCGAGAGAGCTCGTCTTCAAGCAGCTCCTTTTCTTTCTCAAGTTTTTCTTTAAAATATTGCGTATCTCGTTCCATGGAGTAATGATAGAGAGTTTTACTCTAGCGTGCAAGGCGCACGATTGCTTCGGCAAAGGTGCTCGGGTTTGTGGTGATAATGAGTGTTCCTTGCGATGGAAATCCATAGAGAAGCACAATTTCGTTCTCTTGATTTCTCAACACTCTTGCATCGTGATTTCTCACCACCTCGTCTTTGAAGAAGAAGCGGGTTGCTGTTTCTGTCGCGGTCGTTGTTGCAAGCGGAATATCTTCAAGTAGTGGGCCAAAGAGAGGCGAAAGGTTGTCGTTTATCTCCTCTTCCCACTCAAGCATTCCGGCGAATGCTGTTTCGTATGAGTCGGTTTTGAATACAAGTACGGGCTCGTTACCATCAAACGAGTGTATTCCAAACGTAAAAACAGGAAGAAGTGATCGTGTGAAAGACGATGGAACCCGCGCCTCAATTTGTGAAACGAATCCTTCCGCGGTGAGGGTGGATATTCGGTTGGTTGTCGGATTAGTTATAGTTGGAACAATTTGTCTGATTGAGCCAAGCGGATCATCCTCACCTTCTTTTGCGGAGGTAAGGGCTTGCAGTAGTTCGCGCCGGTCATCTCCCGTAACATCAACGATGGTTTTCGATTCCACAAAAATAAGCGAAGGCGTCTCTTCCATTTCTTTCACTTCTTTATTTTCCACACTTGTGAAAACGAAGAAGAGCGCCGTCCCGCCTGCGACAAAAAGAAGAATACTGATGGTAATTATAAAATATTTTTTATAATCCAGACCCTCGCTCTCTTTTTGTATTTTTGGCGGAGCATTTCGTGCGCGTCTGTTTGATTCTGCAGCCGCGGCGCTCACTACAGAAGTTTTTTGTTTCTTCATCGCACCGGCGAGGTCGCTCTTAAATGTGCGGAGAGGAGTAAGGATAGATTTTTTTGTGCCAGTTTCGTTTTGAGCACCTCCGGTTTCTATTTGAGGTGAACCTTGTGTAACCGGCTCTCCAAGGATTTCCCGAGGAGCTTTCCGAATTGTGCGAGGGACATATTCAATTTTCTCCAGGGGCTCTTCAAGAGTAGTTTCCTGTCTATTCTCCCTGGCAGTTTCTTTTGTGTTGGCCTCTGTTTTAAGAGGAGGCGTTTTTGACTGAGTCTCTTCTGCCTGCTTGTCCTGAGCTTGTCGAAGGGCTTCCTCCTTCTCTTTTTGCGCTGTTTCTTCCTGGGCTCTCCTTTTTTCGAATCGCGCTTGAGCTTCTTTGACTCTAGATTCTTTTACGACTTGCTCCATAAGCGCGTCTTGTGCGCCCTGTCCTTCTTTTCTGTTTCGCAAAGATGAAAGACTCGGCATTGAAACGAGATTCTCTCCGGGCTCTTTTTTGGGAGCATTCGGAGTTTCTCCTTGCACTTGCGGAGGAGATGAGGGAGCGGTTTGGAGTGGGGCTTCTTCCGTGTGTTTTTGTTGTATATTTTGTTCTGTGTTTTGCTCTGTATTTACTTGGGGCTCCTCTTGTTGTCTTTTTGTTTTGGCGAGTTTGTTTTTCTGGTTTTTTATTCGGCTTTCAAGTTCTCTCTTTCGGGCGATAAGCTCACTTAAAGGAACGCCGCCTTCTTGCGAGTTTGTATTTTTAGGAGTGCGTGTGTTCTTCTTCTCGTCCATTAGTAGTATTGTCGCTCAACCCTTTCTTCTTTGCAAAGTCTGGATCGATATCTTTAATGGAAAGATTGATTCTTTTCTTCTCATCAATCTCTTTTATCACGACGGGAACTTCTTCTCCAAGAGAGAGCGCATCACTTACTTTATTAATTCGAAATGGTGCAATTTCTGAAATATGGACGAGGCCCTCAGCGTTTGGTCCTACTCTCACGAACGCGCCAAAATCGGTTACTCGTGTCACGACACCTGTAAACTTCTCACCTGCAACGTATTCATGCATCAGTTCCTCAATCATCTTTTTTGCGACGTGAGCAGTTCCATTTCTGCCGGTGATGAAGATACTCCCATCATCTTCTATGTTGATATCTTCAACGCCGGTTTTCTCTTTAATTCCGTTTATTGTTTTTCCGCCTGGGCCGATAACAAGACCGATCTGATCAGTTAAGACTTTTGCTGTAACGATTTCGGGGGCGCGGGGAGAAATTTCTTTTCTGGGCTCAGGGATTGCTTGTTGGAGCACCTCAAGAATTTGAAGCCGAGCGTCTTTTGCTTGTTCGAGGGCTTCTGAAAGAATTTTTATCGGGATGCCGTTAACTTTTACGTCCATTTGAATTGCAGTAACTCCTTCACTTGTCCCGGCAACTTTAAAATCCATATCGCCGTGATGATCTTCCGGTCCTTGAATATCGGTGAGAATTTTATAACGCGGAGCACTACCCTGAACTTTTTCGGAGGGTTCCATCATGAGTCCGAGAGCGATTCCTGCGACCGGCCGTTTGATAGGAACGCCCGCGTCCATGAGAGCCAAGGTGCTGGCACACGTTGAGGCCATTGAAGTTGATCCGTTTGAGGCCATTGACTCTGAAACGATCCGAATGGTGTACGGAAAATCTTCGCGCTTCGGAATCACGGGCTCGAGAGCTTTTTCAGCAAGGGCTCCGTGGCCGATCATGCGGCGGTTGAATCCCCCAACTCTCCCTGTCTCGCCTACTGAAAATGGCGGAAAATTGTAGTGGTGCATGAAGTGCTTTTGTGTTTCTTGCTCTTCCATGCTGTCAATGAGTTGAGAATCTCCTGGCCCTCCCAAAGTAAGAGCTGAGAATACGTGGGTCCCTCCTCGGTAGAACACTCCTGATCCATGAAGTATAGGAGAAAATGCTCCAGCTTGTGCGAAAAGCGGTCTTATCTCATTCATTTTTCTTCCATCAGCACGCCTCTCATTTTCAATCGCTTCTTTATGAATGAGTTCGTCAACCTTCTCTTCAAAGAAATGTCCTGCCGCGCTTGTATGTTCGGGTACATTTTCTTTTACAAATTTGAGGTACACTTTTTTAAGTGCATTGATGCCTCCTTTCCCCGCTCCAGAGAAGATCGCATCAAGCATCTTCTCTTTAATTGAAGATTCAAAAATGTCAGTCGCTTCTTTTGGAGTATCACCTGTTTCAATCACCCGTTTTTCTTTTCCAATTTCTTGCGCTATTTGCTTCTGAAAAGTTTGAAGTTTCTCAATTTCCTCGGACGCCTTTTGGAATGAATCCGCGAGCTCCTTCTCTCCTATCTCATCTGCTGCAACTTCTATCATATTTATATTTCCGTCCTTTCCGCACGCAGTTAGATCAAGAAGGAGGTTTTCGCTATTACGATACTCGTAGCTTGGATTTATTTTGAATTCATCACCTCCTTCTTTCTTTCCGAGGCGGACAGCACTTACTGGACCGTTCCAAGGAATGTCTGATGTGAGGAGGGCGAGAGACGCTGCATTTACTGCCAAAATATCTGGATCGTCTTCACCAAGTGAGAGTACAGTAATAACCACTTGCACCTCGTTTCTTATAGTGTGGTCAAAAAGAGGACGAATCGTTCGGTCAACGACACGTCCTGAGAGGACGGCTTCATCAGTCGGCCTCCCCTCTCGTCTTACGAAACGGGAGCCGAGGATGGCTCCCGCTGCGTAAAATTTTTCTTCGTATTCAACAGAGAGGGGAAAATAATCAAGTCCTTCTTTCTTATTTTCAGACATTACTGCGGTCGCGAGCACAATAGTTTCTCCATAGCGAAGAATAACTGAACCGTGTGCCTGCTCCGCGAGGTCACTGAATTCGGCAGTGAGTTCCCTTCCCCCGACCTCGGTCGTAAATTTCTTGCTGTGCATATTATGGATCTCTTGATCCTCGGATTCTAGACCTGAAGCAATTCTCTTATGCTTCAAACCTAACTATCCAAGGACCACGGAGGGCTATTACTAATAAATCGAGTGTAGCAGATGTCCTCTCGCGTGACAAAAGAGTGAAAAGAGAGGGAATGATAATCACAAAATCCCCCTTCAACTACTCTCAGGGGGATTTTGTGGACAAAAAGTTCTCCGAATTCTAAAACTCCATCAAGAAATCTTTGGAATCTTAAAAGATGGGCCTTTCCCTATCAAGAATTTGCGCGGATCTTCATCCATATCAATGAAGTCATCAGCGGCCTCTCTCAATTTTCCTGAAGAAGATTTTCCAAAGGCGATTACTTCAATTTGACATCCTGCCATCTTCAAATATTCGGCAAGAGGTATAAAGTCGCCATCGCCTGTTGCAAGAATTACTGTATCAAGTTTCGGCGCCATTTTGATAGCGTCTACCGCCATGCCGACATCCCAGTCGGCTTTCTTTGCCCCTCCATAAAATATCTGGAGTTCTTTTGTCTTTGTCTCAATACCAAGCTTTGTCAAAGCTTCAAAAAAGCTTTGTTCCTCACCTGATTCTGTGGTTACCACATAGGCAACCGCGCGGACAAGGATTCTTCCGTCAAGCGCTTCTTTTACAACAGAGCCGAAATTTACTTTTGACCGATGAAGATTCTTCGCGCTGTGATAGAGGTTTTGAGTATCGATAAAAATCCCAACACGCTGTGCTTTGTGCTTAATAACTGCCATAAAAAATGAGCTTTTAGCTTCTAGCTTTCAAGTGAGCGGAAACTTGAAGAGCTAAAAACCGAAAAAAATAATATCGTATAAAATTGTCGAGGTTTCGATTCATACCTTTAATCCCCTACTCCAAGATTGTATCCAAAAATGGGGCGGGGAAACGAAACCCAACTGGACCTTACTTTTTAAGATTCAGTTTTTTGAGGAGAGAGTTGTATGTGCGTTTATTTTTCTTTTCTAAATAACGCAGATGTTTCCGACGCTCCTCAACCATGCCAAGCAAACCCCTTCGAGAGTGGTGGTCTTTCTGGTGTTTTTTTAAATGAGAAGCAAGTTCGCTGATCTGCTTCGTCAAAATTGCAATTTGCGCTTCAGAAGACCCCGTATCAGCGTCATGGCGCTTTACGTCCCGCATAGCGTTTTGCTTTACTCGTTTTGTCAGCATGTGGAAAAACAATAGCACAAGTAAGCCGTTTCCGCAAGCGTGGCGGGGGAGACAGTGTGACATATTGACAAATCAGTATTTCTCATTTTAAATTAACCCCAGCTGCCATATGA
>JBBDKB010000026.1:0-2150 GCA_040879605.1 Minisyncoccota bacterium | reverse complement strand
CAAAGATATGAGAGGCAGGAAGTTGAAATCATCGCAGAGGTTAATTTCTGAGCTCTGCGATGATTTTTGCAAAATACTTTGTTAATTAAATTGTGTTTTAACTTTTTTCTTTTTTGCAAAAACAAAATGTAGTTTTTGTAGACGCTTATCCCCAATGATTTTAGTGATCTCTGTACTACAATATTCAGTAAGAGAGCCTTATTTTTAAACCCGATACGGAGTATCGGCTATGAAAGACGAGATATTAAAAAAATGAAGGAGTCAAAAACACACAACACGGAATGGCTGAAGGTTGTTGACGCTGCAGACGGCACTCCGTACAGCAGTGAATACTTGAGTCTCCTTGCGCGTAAGAAAAAACTTCCCGCTAAGAAAATTGATGGGGTGTGGTTCACTACCCGAGAGGCAATTGATGATTATTTGAATCGTCAGCATCTTCGCGCGCGCGCTCTCTCTTCTGTGAATGGAGGCAGCGGAAGTGATGAGGGCACTCGTAGCTTGGGCACTCCTCCGGCTTCTTCCAATTTAGAAGTTGGCAGTGTTGATGCGGAGCACTTTGTAAATCGTTTTGATCAGTTGATGGACGCGAAAATTATTCGCGAGCGGACTTTCTTTCAGCGAGTGTCACATTTCTTTGGAAATATTTTCGGAACGGTTTTTTCAAGCAAGATGCTTACCGGTCTATTTCTTTTCGGGCTCGCGCTTTTTCTTATTCTTCCGTTACGTGTTTTTTCCGGACCGATTGATGATGCGTTTCGCGGAGTGGTGAACACACTGAAGGACGCGCAGACGGTGATGGGGTTCCGACCAGGGACGCATGCAAATGAGATTCTTCTTTTGAACAAGGAAGGCAGTATTGCAATTTTTGGCGACATTGAAACCGAAGGGCAATTTAAATCTTTCGCCGCGGAGGGCATCGCACCGATTGTGGTGAACTCAACAACTAAAGTTGAAAATCTTGATGCCGACTTCGTTGATGGAGTTTCTTCTGAAGAATTTACTCTTGCTTTTGTAACCGAGAACGGCAACATCACCTACGAGGATGTGTTTCTTGAAGGAAATGTTGAAGTCGGGAAAACACTTCTCGTGCGAGGTGCAACAAAGCTCCTTTCAACGCTTGAAGTCGGAGGAAAACTTCACGTATTTGATGACTCGATTCTCGAGGGGAATCTTGATGTGGGAGGAAGGTTGAATGTCAGCGGTACGGCAACGTTCAAGGAACATGTGCATGCCGCGTCGGTGTTTGCAAAAGAGAGGCTTTTTGCGGGAGAAAGCATCTCAACTGATGGAAACCTCACAGTACTTGGGCAGTCTGTATTTAACGGGTTTGTGCTTGTAAACAATGGGATAAGCGCTCATACGGGGAGTTTTAGAGATGGTTTGGGGACAGGGGGAACGTTTGTTGCCGGAGGTGATGTTGAGCTTGGAAGCGATGGGAGCACTGTTGAGATAACATCGAGTAGTTGGTCTATTGGAACTGGCGGCGGTGCGGATTTAAATAGTGTGACCACAGAAACGCTTACTGCGACGGGAACAAGCACAACAAATATACTCACCTCGACTGATCTGCGCGCAACAAAATTCCAGGTTACGGGAAGTGCGACAAGCACATTCGCGGGGCCGCTTGCTCCAACTTCAGGAAATAATTTTGTTATTGACACAGGAACAAGCACACAGGATATTCTTTTGAATCCGTACACCGGAGGCAACGTGGGGATTGGCACGTCTTCTCCGTGGAGGACGCTTTCAGTTCAAGGCGATGCGGTGATCACGGGAGATCTTGATATTGATGATCTCAATCTTGATTCGCTTGTCGCATCCTCCACAATCACCGGTGCGCGTTTCGTTGCAACGGATGCGAGTGCAACTTCCACATTTGCCGGAGGGTTTGCCGTTGATACGAACGGACTTGTCTATGACTGGAATACGAATCGCGTCGGCATCGGCACCTCAAGCCCCGCGAATCTTCTTTCCGTCGCAGGCAATGCAAACATTACCGGCACGTTTGATGTTACCGGAGCGGTAACACTTTCAGATACGCTCTCTGTCACCAACCTCGCCACTTTCGGGAGCGGTTTTATTTCGCAGGCTTCTTCAACCATTTTTGGTCTTACTGTGAATGGCAATGCAACCACGACCGGCAACCAGCT
>JBBDKB010000025.1:0-13387 GCA_040879605.1 Minisyncoccota bacterium | reverse complement strand
CAACGCGCGCATACTCCCCTAAGTGATAAATGAGATCGGGAGTTTCTGTAATGTGTTTTTCAATATCTTTGGTGTGTCCATCTCGGTACTCTGCTCCTTCAATATGATTATCCTTCGATCCGGTAAAATAGTTATCAAGAGAAATAACCCAATTGCTCGGGTCTTTTACAAGCGCTTCTATTAGATGAGAGCCGATGAAGCCGGCTCCCCCAGTGACAACAATCGTTTTCTGCATGTTCCTAGTATAACTAAAATTTGGACAAAAAGTTGTAAAAAAGAAGACCCCTGGCGCGCGTGCGCGCCAGGGGTCTTGGGCCGTCAGGCTGCTTCCGGAGCAAGCTCCGGGAAAAGAGCCTTGAGGTCAGCGCCCGTGTAGCGCTGAGCCTGCACTACCTTCCCGCCCTCGAGCAGCGAGGCGATAGCATCAAGATACCCCTCGCCAGAATGCGTCCCGGGAAGACCGGGAGTCCTAGCCCCCGCGTCCACCAGTTTCCGACGGATACCTGAGAACTTCATGACTTCCTCCCACAGTGTGCGACAAAAATATCGTACAACAAATTTACTTTTCGTCAATCTCTTCTATATCGAAGTCTTCCGCAGAGAGCTCTTTTTGATCTCTTACTTCAACTCCACGAAGAAGTACAACACCCACAGCACCTACCCCAAGAACTCCGAGAAGCGCGAGAAGCCAAGGAATAAAATTGCCTTCGCGAGATACATCTCCCACAGATGCAGTTTGATTTACAGCGCTTGCCTCTTCCCTCTCTTCCACTTCATTACTCACTTGAGAAATACTCTCTTCCTCCTCCATCTCAACCACAGGAGCAACAGCTCTCCCAATTGAGCTATTGTTGTTTGAAACACTCGCAGAGGAAATCAGAGTATGACGCGGCTTCTCTTCTGCTTCTTTTTCAATTTGTGCGCCTACCGCCGCGACACGAAGATTCGGATAGAGAAGCACCACATCTTCTGCACCTTTTGGAGAAAGATTCGTGACACTGCGAGGAAATCTGATTTTTTCTTTTGAGAGTACGAGAGTACCTTCAGGAAATTGAAATTTTCCATCTCCCACCATCAAATACCACATGCTCAAGTCAAGCATTTCACTTGAAGCGTTTGAAAGTTCTACGTAGGAAGAAACTGCATCGCTTACAAACACCTCTGCGGGAATGGCTTCAACAATTACTTGATCGGTATCTCCGTATTTTCCACTTGAAACACTTAAACGAACAGCGTAACGCCCTGGATAGTCATAGTGATGAAGCACTTTCTTTCCCTCTTTTATCTCGCCATTTCCAAAAGTCCAGAGATACCTGGCTTCTTCAAGCTCGTCCCCTGTGTTGCCGGAAGCAGTTCCTTCAAATATAGAATCGGCTCCGACATATACAATTCTACTGTTCCCCGCATATGCAACAATTTTCTTTGGGAGAGGGTCATCAGTATCAGGGCTCCCTTTTGAAGAAGTCACTCCAGAAGAATCTGAACTCCCCGAATCTTCCTCCGCGGAGATGCTCTGACTATTTGATTCTCCAGGAGTTGGCGCTAGAGCAATCCATTCATTTCCGCTCTTTTGGAGGGAGTTTCCATCTCCCTGTGCACCCCACTCAGAGCTATACGTCACACTATCAACATCATTCAATTCCGGATCTCGAATGGTGAGAGTTTCCCCTGTGTTACTTAATGATCCCCACGAGCTGTCAAATAACGTTCCACTGTAATTTGGAAAATCAGCGAGAAAGCCACTCGGAGAATCTACAATAACCACATACTCACCCGCGGCAACTTCTTCGTTTCCTTGGTGGAGTTTAAGGCCATGATTTGTATCTCCCTCAAAAAACTTCCATTCAGAAAGAATGAGGGCGCTTCCGCTTGTATTTCTTATTTCAATCCACTCGCGCCCCTCATCAGCACCCTCAGCGTCATACATAATCTCTGTAATTTCAACAGACGCAAAGAGTGGAAAGGGCGCAATCACAAAAAGCGCAAGAAGCGCTTTTTGTGATTCATTCCTCAGGAACTTCAAGTATTTTTTTAAGTTCATTTTCAGGAATTTCTTTTTTTGTTTTCTCTTCTTCCCGTTGAGGATTTTCTTTGCTCTTTTGATTTTGAGGTTGGGCTTCTTCTTTCCTCTCCTTCTCCTTTTCTTGCGATGCGTCTTTAGAGGCGGATATGATTGAAGCAAGTGCGTTTTTCAAATCATCCTTTGCGTTTTTTGAAAGATCATCATCTTCTTTTTTCCCTTTTTCCATTTTTCTTACCAAAGAAGAGAGCTCTGTAGTATCTTTTTTCCTAGGAACACTTTCTTTTTTTTCTGGCTGGAAATTTTTTCTCTCGCTGGAGTTTTTTTCCTTTTCCCTTAGCTCAATACCGCTTCTTCTCTGTCCGCCACCTTCAGGTTTCCTCTCTATTTTTTGGGTATCTTCTCTGCCACTTTCCCTGCCATTTTCTCTGGCACTTTCTCTTGGGCCTGTTTTTGTTCCGGGAGGAGGAGTCACAGGAGCGAGATTCTGCGTGATGATTTCTTCCACTTCAAGCCGAGGCTTCCCAAATTGTTTTCTTGAAGCGGCAACGATTTGATCTCTGTGTGAGATACGCGGCGGTTCAATTGGAGGGAGTGTCGTTGCAGAGAAAGGCTGGGAAGAAACTCCGTCAATCATGAGTTTAAGATAAATTTGCGCAAACCCTAAGTTCACCAAGTCCTGCGCCGTGAATGTCGGTGCAAACTCTTTTTCAAGAATTTCCGCATCATACGCCCCAACTCTGAAAGTAATCATAGTACCTACGTTTCCAAAAACAGCCGCGCGCACCTCTTCCTCCATTTGCTCAATATACTGGTGCGCGATAGTAAGATTCAACTTGTATTTTCGGGCCTCAGAGAGAATATCGGCGAAGCTTTTGTTTGCAAAAGACTGAAATTCATCAACGTAGAGGTAGGAATTTGGAAGCCTCACAATTTCTTGTGAAGAGGCATCAGCGCGCGACATCGCCGCCAAATATACTTTTGTGATAAACATTGATCCAAGAAGATTCGCGTTCCCCTCTCCCACTCTTCCTTTTGAAAGGTTTACGATTACGATTTTTTGCTCGTCCATGAGCTTTCTCATATCGAAGGAAGATTTGGGTTGTCCGATGATATTTCGAATAAGTGGATTTGATGCAAATTGCCCTATTTTATTTTGAATTGCGGGTGTTGCTTCTTGCGTATAGCGATCAGTGTATGCTGCGTATTCCTCAACCCAGAAAGCACGCACGGAAGGATCGGTAATGTTATCCACCACCTTTTTTCTGAAACCTTTATCGGTGTACATTTTATTCACTCCAAGGAGCGTTGCATCAGGATATTCAAGAAGCGCCAAAAGGGTGTTCTGCAAAATATATGCCATACGTGCACTCCACGCATCCACCCAAATTTTCTCAAATGTACTCATGAGGCCACTTACCACAAGATGCCTTCGGTCCGCACCCACGTCTTCCATGATGTTAAAAGAAATTGGATACTCCATATCAAACGGAGCGAGATACAGCACATCGTTGATTCGCTCTTCGGGAACATACTCAAGAAGTTTCTCTGCAGTAGAACCGTGAGGATCTATGAAAACAATACCTTCTCCATTCTTGATATCTTGCACCGCCATATTCTCAAGCAGGGTAGACTTGCCCATGCCGGTTTTCCCGATCACATACATGTGGCGGCTTCTGTCTTTTGCCTTAATACCAAAAGGTGTACGCTTGTTACGTGCGTCAGTTTGCGCAAAAAGAGTTACTCGCTCGGGATTCTCCATTATATAAAGTATATCGCAGCCATGGACTTGTGACCAATATCATGGCGGCCCCGGCGCAATAGCGTCGGGGCCTTCTTTGCCTGCTGGTTTGTCCTTTTGTCATACCCGGACTAGGCAGTACCTAATCAAACGAATGTGACCGCAAGGATATTGCGCCCCTTCACCCCGAGGAGGGGAGACGGTAGCCGAACTCAGAGGATGAGTTCGGCAAGATCACCTCCTTCTTCGGCGAAGAACTCGGAACAGCGTCCACCACGCTGCGATTCGCGACGAGATTGCCGATATTGCTCGGCAATCGTCGAGCCCGAGCGAGGACCACCGGGCAAACCGCCCACAATCCTTAGCTCAAGCATTTCAAAAGCGAAGTCGAGCAAGAGCACCTCCTTCTGCCGTTGAACCTATCCTCACTATATCTATTCCTCCGCATTCTGCAATGCACCCCGTGTATATCTGTTGGAGGGATCCCACAACATCCATGAGGTGAGTCCCGCATCATAGGTTGCCTGCATTTGCGCGCGGACTTCTTCTACATCGTAATCTCCTCCGTAATCAAAATCTTGAAGCCACGGACGAAGCTTTAATTTATTTTTCGGAGTATAGGAATAAATTGCCGGCGTTGACGTGCCAATTCTTTCTTCCCCAACAAGAGCAAATGGAGTAGTGAGAGCGGTGAGCCGCTCTACTGCCCGACTCATCGAATAGTGAATAACTTTGTAAGGGTCTGAATTTGGATTAGAAAGCCCTATAAATCCTGAGGGGTAGTGAGACGGATAGACCATCGGCGCAATATAATCAAAATGAGGCTCGGCGTACTCAAGCACTTGCCCGATATTTAAATCATCATAATTAGTAGTTGTCATTCCAAAAATATCCGCAGAGAGAACCGCCCCTGTGTTTTCCATTTCCTTATCGAGGTAGGCAAAAAATTCTTTTAACACATTCGCCTTCCCATAATCAGGATCGCGAGCAAGTTTTTCATCACTAAACGGATAGTAGATATCTCTCATCGGCCCGTCAGATGGGAAACGGATGTAATCGTAATTCAATTCGTCAAACCCAATTTTGTATGTCTCCTTTGAAATTTCAACGATATAGTCCCAAAAAGGCTTTGAACCAACATCAATAAAAGAGAGGCCTTTATAATCTTTCCATATCGCATTTTTATCGCTCTCTTTTTTCACCGCAAGCTCTGGATACGCGTGAGTGTAGTAAGGGTCTTGAAACACAGTAATTCGTGCAATCGTGTAAATCCCCCTTTCATTCAACATCTTTACAAACTCACGCATATCACGCGCACCACACTGATCCGACACGCTCTCTTTCAATTTCGGATTATTTGTCGGAAAACCAATTTTCCCTGTGTAATCCTTCACATCAATGATCACCGAGTTCAATTCAGTTTCTTCAATAAGTTTTACAAGCCTTTCTCTGAAGCTTGGCGTTCCTGCGACACACTGTGACATATAAATGGCTTTCAGTGGCTCGGGTGTTGGGAGGTATATTGGCTTGAACCCATCATCTTCTTTCTCGTCACTATTTCCATTGGAAGGTGTTGAGGTAGAAACGGCTGCTTGATTGCCATCCCCTGTGTTATACGAAAGAGGGAGTATTTGTGGAGCGCCAAAAAATACCAAGGAAAAAGACCCGAGCGCAAATGCACCAAAAAGAAGTGTTCCTTTTTTCCTGAAACTTTCTTCTACTTCGCTTTTCTTTTTGCTCCTAAATTCTTTCTCCTCCATACTCGTCTTCCCGACCTTCATTCCTTTCTATATCAGGAGCCTTCTCCTCAAGCTTTCTCTGTTTATTCTGCCAACGCGCATAAAATGCGATCCCCGCAACAGCGAGCCCTGCAATAATAAGAATAATGTTATCCCATCTATTTGGAAGGCCTGCAAATGGCACCAGAGCGATGGCAATACCCAGGGCCACAAGTACTGTTTCTTTTTTCATATTTTCGCGTTAACTTTCAAGTTGTCCCAGTATAGCATTTCTCTCAATTAAGATCTTGAGGGCTAAGGAGATGGATCTTGCGTCATTTACCGCATCATGCGCATGAGGAAGAGGTTTTTTGCCGAGAGCGTGGAGAATCGTTCCACTTGAATATTTATCTGTAGCAATTCCAATATTTCGAAAGATTCCCCGTATATCTAAGAAACGTGAGTCAGAAAATGGAAAAGAGAGTCTGAGCAACTCCGCATTCTCCTTTAAAACGACGCCATCAAGACCATAAGAGTATAAATCAAGACTCTCGCTCCATGTGTAAAATTCATGCAAAGCCAAATCAAGATCAATCGCACCTGCCAGCATCTCTTGGGTTATGCCTGTTAGATGTGAGAAATATTCAGAAAGGTTTGGGTTTTTTACAGGCTGAATTAATCGAGAGAACGAATCTACTTCATCGAGGTTCTTTAATTTTACTGCCCCAATTTGAACAACTTCTCTAAACTCTCCCTCCTCGCCCCAGTCGCGCTCCTTGCTTCCTGCCCACGCTGTATATTCAGTATCAAAGCAAATTATTCTCTCTGGAAAATTCTGCATCATTTTGGCGCAATCAAAATGACAAATTCTCCTTTCTGCTTCTCGGGGTACTCAACAAGCTTTCCCTTAATTTCTTCAGCGGATCCAATAAGCACTTCCTCATGCATTTTTGTGAGCTCAGAGACAACTGCAATTTCTCGATCACCAAGAAATTCTGCGAGCGAGTCGAGCGTTTTAAGAAGCCTATGCGGTGATTCATAAAGTGCCACCGTTCTTTTTTCTTTTGCAATTTCTTTAAAGAGGGTTTCTCGACCTTTCTTGTGAGGAAGAAACCCGAGAAAAAGAAAACTATCTGCAGGAAATCCGCTCACTGAAAGCGCGGCAGTAAGTGCGCTTGGCCCTGGGATAGACTCGATCTCGATATCTGCTTCTCGTGCCGCTTCCACAAACCTATTTCCTGGATCAGAAATAGTTGGTGTCCCTGCGTCAGAGACAAGCGCGATGCTCTCATGCATTTTGAAAATCCTTTCCACTTCTTTTGCTAACTCCCCTTCTTTGTGAGCATCAAGACGCTTCACCCTCGTATGAATATCATAGTGAGAAAGTAGCTTCTTTGTAACCCGTGTGTCCTCGCAAAGAATCAAATCTGCTTCCTTCAATACTCGAAGCGCTCGAAGAGAAATGTCTTCCAGATTTCCAATTGGTGTCCCCACTATATACAACATTCCCATACTCTAAAATTTAACAACAATTAATGTCCTCTCATGGCCATATCCGTCAGGGTCTCTCTGATCCTCTTTGGAAGTGTACGCATCTATCTTCTCTTCAAGGTTGTTTGGCCACTCGCATAATAACTCCCTGAACTTTCGATCAGAAAAATATTTTTCAAACCCATCCGTACAGAGCGCCACCATTTCACCAGATTGTACTTGAAATGATCCGATATTTAAATATTTTTCAGCGGCTTCTTCTCCGGTAATTACCCCATATCCTTTCGGATTCCCATTTCCATCAAATCTGTTCCTCCTTTCCTTCCACACAAACATTGCTTTCTCTTTCTCGCTCCTTTTATCCCAATCCTTTGGAGTACTCGCTTTTTCTGGTGGATACACATCGCAATTAGGCGATTTAAAGAGAAGACTCCCATTTTCCCCAATATGCATTACGTATGAATCACAGATTGAAGCCCAATATATGACTTCTTCTTTCAGCGCAGCAAACGCACCCGTTGCTGCATAGAGATCATTCTCCCAGTAGTCGACAGTTTCTTCTGTCCTGCCTTGCTCTGCATTATATTTTTCTACTTCTTTGTTCGCTCCTTTAAATACATCTCTGATACCTTCAAGAGAAAGCTCTTCATACTTTTCTTCGAGGTTTTTTATCACAGAATCACAAAAAATACGCGACACAACTCCCGCAGGAGAAGGATTTGGATAGTCTTTCTCATCAATCATATTTTGAATAAGTGTCACCCCATCTGCCACTGCAAAAACTGGAGGTTCCGCCGAAAAACTAAGAGCATCCTCCTGAGGATGTCCATGCGCGTCAGACCCGCTCTTCTCTTTCACATATGCGAAAAAACTCTCTGTAGGAGGTCGTAGTAACTTAATGTGTCGCATGTGCTAGATCGTACCACACAAGACCCCAAAAGAGCCTTATGCTAAAATCAGCCCATGAAAGCCCACTTTATCGGAATTTGTGGAAAAGGAATGAGTGCGAAAAAAGTAGATACAAAAAAAGAAAGGCAGGCCCGAAGACCCACCCCGCTAGCAGTCTGAAAGAAAGTGTTCAGACCTGAAGAAGAATGCCTACCGATCGAGCCTCGGCCTTGATCTTTTTGATCTGATCATCAGCTCCCGCCTGAAGAGCAAGCTTGTATCCAATCATGAAGTGGCTACGCGGATCATTCACTGCAGTGACCGGGCACCCCGCACACTGCCACTTCATCCACAAGCGACCGAGCCCCCGAAAGAGGCGCACCGCTTGTCTTGGATTCTCTTTCGAGATTTTTGAAGCGACTGACCGAATCTCCTCGGCAAGGGTGGGTGAGAAGGTGCCCGACAACTCGATTTTCCCAAGAAGCAGAAGTGCTCTTGAATGAGGTTTGATCTCACCCTTATTTCTTGAGAGCGCTTCCTCGATGCATGCGAGGGCCTTCTTTTTCCCGAAGGTCTTGCGAAGCACGCTCTGACGCACGTCGAGCTGATCGACGGTCATACCCTCAAGGCCAACTACCCGTTCAGCCGCGTCGGAGCAGTAACGTGCCCGGATGAGGCACCGCACTCCCCGGAAAAGCCAGATCGGGCGTATCTCCCGCTTCCACCGCGCCCGCGCATTTCCCGCCGCCGAATAGTAAAGACTCGAGCGGCGACTCTGTTCCTGCGCGAGAACTTCAGACTCACAAGGATACATTTTTGCCCAAAGCCTCTCATAACGCTTATTGAGAGCGAGTGCACCTTCTCTCCCCCAATAATTCCCGGCCCAGATCTCCTGCGAGAGAAATGTGCTAAGGGCAGGCATATCTCTCCAATGCATGGGATTCCTCCAAACTTGTGTCTCCTAGCAAAATCAAACCATTTATAGGTAGAGTCGTCAAGATGAATACACTATTCGCTTATTTTGTCAGCAACTTTGAAAATATCACCAGCTCCCATCGTGAGTATAAGATCTTCTTCTCCGGCTTTGTTAAGCTCTTCTTCAATTTCCGCAAGTGTTGTAAGTGAGAGCACATCTGGATTCTTTTTCTTAATTTCCTCCGCGAGGAGATCGCTTGAAACTTCACCGGTATCCTCTTCTCGCGCAGGATAAATCGGCGCAAGAATCACTTTATTTGCCTTTGAAAGCTCGTGCGCAAATTCCTCAAAGAAAGATTTAGTCCTGCTGAATAGGTGCGGATGGAATGCAATGGTAATTTTTTTGTCAGGGAATTTCTCTCGAATGGCAAAAAGCGTCTCTCTGATTGCCGTGGGATGATGCGCGTAATCATCATAGACAAGTGCACCCCTTTCTGTTTGACCTTTATACTCAAAGCGTCGCCACGTCCCTTTGAAGGTCTGGAGCGAGTCATCGAGCATTTCTTCCGAAAGATTTGCATATGCTTTCGCTGTGGCTTTCGCGGCTTTGGCATTCATCTCATTAAAG
Organism: Minisyncoccota bacterium; assembly: GCA_040879605.1. Taxonomy (GTDB): domain Bacteria; phylum Patescibacteriota; class Minisyncoccia; order Phycocordibacterales; family JBBDKB01; genus JBBDKB01. The sequence continues at coordinate 3,986 of JBBDKB010000025.1, read as the reverse complement.
GAACCGATAAGCTCAAGCTTCGGCACGTTCTCTTTTGTGTAGTCAATCACCTTTACCCCGACACCAGTGAGTACATCCCTCGTATTTTTATCCTTCATGTTCGCCACCACCACTCCTTCTTTTGGAAGTGTAAGTACGCCTTTTCTAAATGAATCTTTGACGTGCTCAAGGCTTTGAAAGTAATCAGAGTGATCAAATTCAATGTTAGTGATAACCAGAATATTGCTGTCGATTTTTAAAAAATGGTCCTTGTACTCACACCCCTCCACTACAAGAAAGTCATCCCTCCCCTTGACATAATTGCTCCCAAAATCCTTCACGATGCTCCCTACAACCACGGTAGGGTTTTCTCCGGCGTCAATGAGCATCTTCCCGAGCATACCGGTCGTTGTTGTTTTTCCATGGGTGCCTGCTACCGTGATAGTAAACATTTCTTTTGAGACTTCCCCGAGCGCCTCGAAATAGGAGAGTTGCGGTATTCCTTTTTCTTTTGCTCCCTCACGCTCTTTGTTGTCCTCATGAACGGCGTCACTATACACAAGAACATCAATACCTTCTGGAAGAGCATCTTGGTCTCCTATAAGGATACTGATCCCTTTCTTTTCGAGTAACTCTGTTGTAGGAGAAACACTCCGATCAGAACCCGTAATCTGCTTCCCCCGATCCAAAAGTAACTGCGCGAGTGCTGACATGCCAATCCCCCCGATTCCAACAAAATGTATATTATTTGCGCCCTTTATCATAAATCGTATACCGCCTCAGTAAACTGATCGCCCCTATCAAATTCATTCTTAAACATACCAAAAGAAGCGAATGCGGGGCTCATGAGCACTACGTTGCCCTCTTTTGCAAGCGATTGCGCTTTTAGTACCGCCTCCTCCATACTCTTTGCTACAAGCTCATGAGTGATCTTATCCTTCACCTTCTCTGTTCCTGTTCCGTCGAGTAAAATGACGTGCTTCGTGTAGCTGGGAAGCTCCTTAATCAATTCACTCATATCAAGCTCTTTATCAGCGCCCCCCATAATTAAAATAATACCACCCTCACCTCTGAGCGCTTTAAGACCAGCAAGCGTTGAAATAGGAGTTGTTGAAGTTGTGTCGTTGTAATACTTAACACCACTTATGTTACACACAAGTTCAAGCCTTCCTGGTACGCCTTTGAATTCAGAAAGCACTTTTCGAATCGTCTCCTCATCAATATCAAGCTCTTTTGCTCCAACTTCTACAAGCCCTGCATTGTAACGATTGTGCTCTCCTGGCACCCCCAACTTATACGATATATCGTATAAGTTGGGAACAATAGTTTTGCTTTTGATATTTGGATATTTTTCTTGGATAAATTTTGCACACTGACTCCCGAGAACAAGGACGTCGTTTCCATTTTGATATTGAAAAATATTTGCTTTGTCTCTCAAGTATTGCTCTGGATCACTTTTGTAGTAATTCATATGGTCCTCAAAAAAGGTGGTGAAGATTGCAATGTGAGGACTGATCTTTGACTCCCCAAAACCTTGTAATTGCCATGAATCGAGCTCAAAGAGCGCAATCGATTTTCCTCTAACATCATTGAGAAGCGGAAGCGTTGCGATTCCCTTCACATTTCCTCCCAAAAGCACATCTTTCCCTGCAGCTTTGAGGATCTCATAGAGCATATGTGTTACCGTCGATTTTCCTCTTGTTCCTGTTACTCCAATAACAGGAACACCTGAAAGCTTCGTGAACAAAGAAGCACTCATTTCAATCGGGATATTGTTCTTCTTTGCTTCTTCGATATATGGAGAATAAAGTGGTATACCTGCAGCTTTCAAAATCATATCGCGATCTTTGAAATCCTCAAGCCTGTGTTCGCCGAGGACAAAGGTGATATTAGGATACTTTTCAAGTCGCGCGACAGATTCCTTGAGTTCCTCTTTTGTCTTGAGATCAGTCACAATGAGATCGGCGCCTGCCTGGGCAAGAAATTCCGTATCACCAACACCCCTTCCGAGAAGTCCGAGTCCCATGACGGTAACTTTCTTATCTTTGAAATAATCCGAGTACTTCATACCCCCTCAGTATAGAGAAGAGTATTGTTTGAGCAAGTTACGCAATATTTGTGCACAAGGGGTGATGACAGGGAGCTTCTCCTCACGTCAGGCGACCTCGGAGGACTCATTGAAAGTACTGTTAAATTTGTGGAGAAAAAATTTCCTAAGTAAACTTATTGCTTTTAAAAGTAGGGTCGAGGAAAATCTCTCCGACTTTGGCGCGGAAAGCATTGATGGCTTCCGAGTTTTGAGGACGTTTTGGATAAATCCTATTAGAGAGAATTATGTAGCCGATTCCTTTTTCTATATCACAAACGCAAAGCGAGCCTGTAAAACCCGTCTTCCCAAATGTGTGCGGCCCAGCATACTTTCCCATAAATCGAGGTTGATTAAGCTCCCACCCAAGCCCCGTCTCATCATCAAGATGTGAGATTTGATTTGTTCTCATTTCTTTCACTGTCTCTTTTGAGAAAAATCTCTTTCCGTTGAAATTCCCTTCGTGGAGCAACATTTCAAGAAAGTTCAGTATATCGGGGGCCGTGGTGAAAAGCCCTGCGTGTCCCACCGTTTTCCCCTCTTTCCTACAAATATACGCACTTTCATCGTGCACTATTCCATGAACCTCGCCGCGCCACTCATCAATTTCTGTAGGTACAATCTCTTCTCTCGGAAAATTTTCTGGATAAAAAGTAGTCCTCTCCATCTTAAGCGGATCAAAGAGTCGCTCTTGCGCGAGCGCATCAAGCGATTCTCCGGTAATCCTCTCAATAACAAGACCGAGAAGCGCGGCAGGGATATTAGTGTACTTAAATACTTCCCCTGGCCCCTTTTTAAAATCATGAGTAAAGAGCACTTCTTGAAGTTCCTCACATGTTCGCTTGTGGAGAGAAATCCCGTCACCTCCATCAAGAGCTCTCCCGAGACCATACCCATCAAGCGTGTAGGTAAGTAAATGTTTTATAAGTACACGCTCTCGGTCAGAATTTCTAAACTCCGGAATGTACTCAATAAGCTTATCCTCAAGCTTCAACCTTCCTTCCTCAAGAAGCTCTAGTGCAAGACTCCCTGTTGGAATTGCTTTGGTAATCGAAGCAACATCATAGATAGTATTCTCTTTTACTGTTTGAGCATTTGCCTCATAAGTAAAATTCCCAAAAGGAAACACCGCCCGATCGCCATTCTTTTGGACCACCCCTACAACACACCCGGGAAATATGCGCCCTTCAATTGCTTCTTCAGAGTATTCTTTCAGTCTCTCTTTAAACTCCATATAAGGAGTATCCCAGAAATAGTGCTGTACACAAGGGGTGATGACAGAGGGCTTTTTGTTTGGTATTTTGTAATTTCCATTGTTTCAGGGAGGTCTTGATGAAAAAGGAAGAGAAGCCCCTTCTTTCGGAGGGTTTGGGTGTCGGTAATCTCAACAGTGATATCCGCGAAGCGGACACGCTGAAGAAAAAGGAGTTGTTCGGGGAAGCCGACGATCCTGACCCAAAGATTCAACCCTATAGGCTACCGAGGCGGTGGCCGCCCGACCAGTAGGGTCCGCCCTACGCAGAACGCCCGCCCGTGCGCATTTGGCGCACGCTGGCGGGTGAATTTTATTTATACGAAAAAACAAGTGGGGGCGTCCGAAGACGCCCCCTGTCAAGCCGGAACAAAAGATTTGTTTCGGGAATGTTTCCCGATTTTTTTCCTTCCTTTTCGGGTAAGGTGTTTTTCATCATCGAGAAACCCTCTCATCATGAGAGACTCGACGACCTCAGCCCCATAGCCCTCTCCTCCCACGTTCGTGTGTGAGAAAGAAAGTGCCTTGATGGAATACCCATCCCTCACTCGCTGAAGGACTTCCAACTGGGCACCGCTGAGACGCCCTTTCGTGAGATCTGGCCGATTCGTTGCCATATCGCTCCCTCCATTTACCTACCTCTTTCTACCAAAAATAAACCTTTTGTGC
>JBBDKB010000024.1:0-2230 GCA_040879605.1 Minisyncoccota bacterium | reverse complement strand
TCCGCACCTCTCCCATCCCTCTTTAATGCGCTCAAGATATTCTCTCTTTGTTATTTTGTGTTCTTTCATGCGGGTCTTCGCATTAAATGCGAGATTCCCTCCAAGCTCTTTATCTTCAGCGACAAAAGCAATTTGCTCAGTAAGACAAGATGAGTCGCCAGGCTTGCAGAGGAGCGCATGCGTTCCGTGCGAAAGTAATTTCCCCGCAATTCCTACTTCAGTGGTCACAATTGGAAGGCCCGCCGAAGCGGCCTCGATGAGTGTGAGTCCGTATCCCTCATACCATGATGTATGAAGTAGGATATGAGCATTCTGGAAATAAGGAAGCATGTCATCAACGTGCCCTACAAAGCGCACGTGCTCTCGAATGCCAAGTGTATGCGCTTTTCTTGTGAGTGTTCCTTTTTGACTTCCTTTCCCCGCAATCACGAGCCCCGCGTCAATTCCCTTCTCCCTCACTTCCTTTAAAACGGAAAGGGCGAGTACGTAATTCTTCTCTTTTTCAAGACGCCCAGCCATAAGAATGGTGAAAGGAAAAGGATATGTTTTCTTTCGCTCCTTCAGTGCCTCAGCGCGAAGCATATTACTCTCGATATCGCTAAAGATGGGGAGTACCTCAATTGGCGCAGTGTAGCCCCTTTCAATGAGAGAGCGCCGGATACGTTCTGATACAACACGAATACAATGAGCCTTTTTAAGCGTCTTTTTTGCGAGAAATTGTCGCACTCGATCAAGAAAGCTTTGGAGAAAATACGGACTCCAGATATCTGTGTGAAGCTGGGCTTGGAATTTTGTTTTATGTTTTCTTGCAAGATGCATACCCACTACTCCGGTCTCATATGGATCTTGAGTAGTGATGAGCGATGGCGCTTTTATTTTCTTGCCAATGCGAATTGCGTCAAGAATAAAAAAGAGGCGGGAGAAAGAATGCGTCGGATACACAAATACATTTTCAGAAATTCTTCCCCCTCGCACTGCATGCGCTTTCGTTGAAAAAAGAACAATGTGAAGTTCCCGCACAAGTTTCCCGTAGGCAACCATCCGCTTCTGTACATCCGAATCAGCAGAAACGATTCCCCGATCATTTGAGATCATGAGAATTTTCATGAAAGAAGTGGGACGAGTTTTTTAACCATATGCTCGTCGGTATAAGAGAGCACATCTTTTTCTGCACGCTCAGCAAGGCGCTTTGAACGCTGCGCGTCGAAAAGGAGCGTCTCGACTGCTTTTTTGAGTTCCTTTTTGTCGTTGTATTTTACAAGAAGACCATTTTCACCATCTTTAATGAGCTCGGGGTTTCCTCCGACTTTTGTGGTAATTATAGGCGTCCCCATGCACATAGCCTCAAGTATCTGATGAGAAAAGCCTTCATAAAATGTATTAAGTACAAAAAGATCAGCCGCCTGAATATAACGCACAAGCACGTCCCGCTCCACGGGACGTGCGAGCACCACATACTCTTCTAAATTTTTCTCTTCAATCTTCCTCTCCAGTTTTACTTCATCTGGTCCTGATCCGATAATCATGAGTTTTATTTCGGGAATCTTTTCTTTCAATTCATCGACAACATCAATGAGGAGTTCAAAACCTTTCCACGGCACAAGCCTCCCGCTTGTCACGATAAATTTTCCATGAAATCTAAGAAGCCCGCGAAGCGTGCGCCTATTTCCTTTTGATGGCATTCCATTAAGTGCGCTGTGCACTAGTTTGATTTTCTTTCTTTCAATCCCCCAAGAAACAATCACATCCTCAAGATATTTACTTGGCGCAATAATTATCGTGGCGCGCTTTGCAACAAATTTCTGAACCTCCTTAAGTCGCATGATGAAAGCGGGATACCCTTCACTCCTTTTTGCAAATACATGCGGAGCATCTTGTATGCCCGCTCTCTGTATCGCCTGTTCCCATGCGTAATCTCCAGGAACGCGAAGAATAAATTTCTTTCGCAGAATAAATGCCATAATGCTCGCAGGAAGCCCCACGGAGACCGGATCAAGTGCATAAACAATACGAGCTCGAAATCCTTTCCAAAAAAGTAAGAAAAAATATGCAAAATGCCTTACTCCTTTTGGGAGACGCTTCACACGAGAAAAAGGCACCACAGAGACTTCGTACCCATGTTTTGGGAGCTCCCGCTCAAGAATGGATGTGTGGGTCGCTGGACCCCCAATTTCAGGGAAATAGAGCCCCGTGGCTATCAGAATCCTCATAGGCTCAATTCTAGCTTTAT
>JBBDKB010000023.1:0-2435 GCA_040879605.1 Minisyncoccota bacterium | reverse complement strand
GCTGCCGGACAGGGGCTCGAACCCCGATTTCTTGGACCAAAACCAAGCGTCCTACCATTAGACGATCCGGCAATATCAGCGCTCTTCAATTTGCCGGATTATTGCTTCCTTTGCAATCCTTTGTACTTTGAGTTGACGCTCTCGTAGTCGAGCATCTTTTTCATACTTGAAGGATTCAAAGTAGACAAGATCAAACGGCATTTGATTTCTTGTGGAAGTTACTTTCCCAGAGTTGTGTTCCTGAAGACGTCTTTTTAAATCTCCAGTACTTCCAACATAGTGCCAACGTCTTTTTCTACTCTTTAAAAAGTAAACTTGCCACATCATGCCATTAGACCTGCCTGCGCAGGCAGAGGCGATCCGGCAATGTGTTAAACATACAAGCATTGCACTGCTATCGCAAGAAAAAATAAGAAAAAGGGTGGGCCTCAAGCTCTAGAGCAAGAGGCCCTCTATCTCTGAAACGCTCCTTTCAATCTCCCCTACCTCCTTGAGCATTTCCTTTCTAATTGTGTCATGACCCACCTCAAGAGTGCGAGCCCTGTATGTTCTTGCTCGAGCAGAAAGACTACTTCTAAATTCCTGCACATCTTCCTCCCGAAACCAGTATGGCCCCCAGGCAATCAGGAGCATCTCACCAAACTGGAGAAGCTCACGATAATTTTTGAGCCACTTCTTGCGCTCCGTAGTGGTGCTCGCACACAGAAACTGAACATGTGCCTCATCGAGTCCCACCGTTACGCACCACAACACATCCGTGAGCAGTTTGTGTGAAAAAGGAAACCGCCCCAAACGTTTGGCAGTGATCGTCATAACTAAACTCCCACACGCTACCTATCTCGAGTGTGCCACAAATAACGCGAGATGCAATCTATCCGAGATGAGCTTTGTCGTTCCACGAAAGAAGCCTCCATCCTCGCTCTTTTGTATACCTGCATTGCGTAATGCTTGTATTTCCAGTTCCAAGAAGTCTGAACAATGCATTAAACAGTTTCCCATCTATCTGTACGTCTTGATTGCAAGCTAACATATGGGCAAAAAGCATCTTCAAAAATGTTCCGTGGGATGCGACTGCAATATTCTCTTCCGGACGATCAAGAATGCACTCTATGGCCATGCGACCACGTTCTTTGAATTCACTAAAGCTTTCCGTAAATGTAGAACGACATTGCGGATCATCAGCATTTTCAAACCACACCTGATCACCACCTGCGACTCGCTCATCACTTTCCGGCAAGCCACAAAACTCCTCCTTATGAAGTAGCTCTACAAACAAATCGGACACTACAAGCGGTGCTCCGGTACTTTCTGAAACCCTTTGAGCTGTATCACGTGCTCTTTTCATCGAGGAAGCGAGAACGACGTCAGTTGGGATAGAGCGGAAGCGCTCCGCCAAAAAGCGAGCCTGCTCTTCTCCAAGCTCGGTGAGAGGTTCATCGGGGCTCTGACACAATTTTCCTACATTTCCCTCGCTTTGCCCGTGCCGGATTAAGTAGATAAGTTTGTCTTGGCTATCCATTACTTTTTTCTTTTCTATTAATGAGTGCAAGTTCAATCGGGAGCTGTGTAATCGCTGCGCGTTTTGTAGTGTCTTGCGCCTCAAGGAGCGAAGAGAGGAGTGCAGAGTTGATGCCTCGAGCTTCTTTAGCAAGTTCTGTAAGAAATTTCATATCCTCTTCAGTATGTTCTTCTCTAATATCTTTTTCCATTTCAGGCGCAAAACGAAGCAAGAGCACAGCGCGCACTTTTTCGATGAGAAGCCGAATGAAAAGTGCCATGTCGGTATTTTGCTTCACCGCTTTTCCAACAACAGAAAGAGCGACCTCAACATTTTCTTCGTGAAGTGCCTTCAAGATTTCATTCACCAGTTCCCCTTTTGGCGCACCAGTAACCTCTTCAACTTCCTCAACGCTCACCTTTGAATTGTGCGACGACGCAATAATTTTTTGCAAAATGCCATGCGCATCGCGAAAGGAACCTTCAGAGAGAAGTGCAATTAAATCCGCACTCGCCGGTTCAAGTACAAAACCCTCCTTTTTCGCAACCTTTGCCACCATATCGCGGACTATTTTTTGTGTCGGTTTTTTGAAAGAAAAAGTTTGGCAACGAGAGATGATAGTTTCAGGCAGTTTTTCAAGCTCCGTAGTTGCAAGAATAAAGAGCACATGAGAAGGAGGTTCCTCAAGCGTTTTCAAAAGTGCGTTAAAAGCGCCCTTGGAGAGCATGTGTACTTCATCGATGATATACACCTTGTAGGGAGACTCAAACGGAAGCACCGCCACTGCGTCGCGAAGCTCACGAATATTATCAACTCCAGTATGCGATGCCGCGTCAATCTCATAGAGATCTTTTTCCGAGCATCCAACCGCGCGTGCGAAGATGCGCGCGAGCGAGGTTTTCCCCGTGCCTCGAGACCCAGAAAAAAGATAGGCATG
>JBBDKB010000022.1:0-2444 GCA_040879605.1 Minisyncoccota bacterium | reverse complement strand
TGAAGCTTGCCACAATTTTTGATGGCGAGGTGATTTCTGCTGATTCAAGACAAGTCTATCGGGGACTTGATATCGGGACAGGCAAGATTACAGAGGAAGAGATGCGAGGTATTCCCCACCATCTGCTTGATGTTGCCGATGCAAATGAGCAATTCAGTGCCGCAGAGTTTGTGAAGCTCGGGCGCACCGCGATTGCTGATATCAACAATCGCGGCAAACTTCCAATTATTGCCGGTGGTACTGGCTTTTATATTTCAGCACTCTTAGGAGAAATCAAGCTTCCTGACGTTCCTCCAAATAAAGCACTTCGAGTAAAGCTTGAAAAAATGACAAACGAGGAACTCTTTACTCTACTCAAAGAAAGAGACCTCCAGTATACTGGAGTAATTGATCCAAACAACAGACCTCGCCTTATTCGCACGCTTGAAATCGTAGAGACGCTCGGAAAAATGCCACACCCACAAAGCACCCCGCACTACGATACGCTCAAAATCGGAATTGATGTTTCTGATGACGTTCTAAAGAAAAAGATACAAAAGCGGCTAAAAGAGCGTATGGAGTACGGAATGCGCAAGGAAGCAGAAAGTCTCTACCAAGAGGGCCTCTCGTATGAGCGTATGGATTCCCTTGGGCTTGAGTATCGCTACCTTGCAAAGCTCCTCAAAGGCGAGCTTTCACAAGAGGAATTTGAAACAGAGCTCGCGACAAAAACCTGGCAGTATGCTAAGCGGCAGAAGACCTGGTTCAAGCGCGACAAAGAAATTCTGTGGATTTCAACTTTTGAAGAAATAAAAAAGGAAGCTGAAAGATTTCTTGCGTAAGAGAATCGCATTAGTTCATATTCTCACTTCATTCGACATATCGAGTAAAAAACTCGTACCTCGGTTTGCACCATTTTATACGATATATCGTATAACTCAGAAAAGATCATACGCTGTCCGTTTTGACCATTGCGGGCGATGAGGGAATCGGCGTCAGCTCACATCAATATTTTTCTGCGTCTACTTGAAAAATATTGTGTGGCCCCTGCCCGGCCTCCTTCGTTACACTCAGTCCGGCGTTCGCTTCCCTCACCGCAGCACGCATTGGTAATCAAAACAGACAGCATACGCTGTCCGTTTTGACCATTGCGGGCGATGAGGGAATCGAACCCCCGATTTCGGTTTTGGAGACCGATGTTATGCCACTTAACTAATCGCCCATACCGACAAATTAAAGCCCTTTCGGGCTTTAAGAATAGTACCAAATCTAGGCGAGGAAAACTATTTCTTTGTCTCCACCTGAAGCGCGTGTTTTCGGGTATCTGGACAATGCTTTTTAAACTCGAGTTTCCGCTCGACTTGTTTCTTGTTTTTCCGCGTAATGTAGTGGATTCTTCCACATTCCTTACACTTCAATTTCTGCAAGTGATCCTGTGACATAGTGAGAAGACTCTACAAGAAAGCGAGAGAAAGGTCAAATACTACAAACTTGCTTGACGGTGATGTCCCAATGGTTAAAAGCTTCCTCATGCACATATTCATTCCCACAGCTATCATGATACGTGGGGCCGCCATGGCTTCCTCCTCTATCTACTTCAGCTCGAATTAGGTTCTCCTTGAAAAAACTATCGAGCTGACCATTCTCCTGCAAATCAACTTTATATCCCGTACCATGACTAAAAGTTCCTTCTGCGTGGTCGGGCTCGGTGGCACCAGTTACAGTTATTGTACAGCTCCCGCATGCCTCTCGCACGTTTATAAGCTGATCAACTGTTGCCTCGCGAATACCGGTAAGAGTAGTACAGCCACTCCCTGTTGGACAAAAAGCGCGCACTCCACCATCCCCGCTCGTAGATGTAACTTGAATAAGGCCAAGTTCTAAGCGTTCTAACGCTTGAGCGTGAGTGAGCGTTCCGGTCTGAACTGCAGCTTCCCTTTCAGGAGTAGTAAGTGTACGAGAGGCTTCTTGTCTTAAACTTTGTGTCTGCGTCTCTGCAGGTTGTGAGACACTACATGTAAAACTGTTCCAAAAACCAATCGGTTTATTCGTGAGTGTTGAAAGAATCACATCAACAATCGCCCACGCCGCAAGCATGATGATAAGACCAATGATAACTCCTTGAAAAATACTCTTTGCCCTCCCTACTTGTCCTGAATCTCCAGCGGCAGTTACTAAAAGAATTCCTGCCCAGGCAAAGAGAAGAGCCGAAATAAGCACTCCTGCTCCAATGATAAAATCAAGCACATTATCTCCAAGCTCAACAAGCTCGCAGAGGTTACAAGCAGGTTGTCCTTCTCCTCCACAAGGAACAAGCCCTTGTGCTGATGCAAAAAGGGGAAGAAAAAAAGAAACGAACAATACGGCAGAAAGCACAATCACTCCTGCGAAAAACGGGTACCTTGCTTGCATAGAAATATAATAGCGCATCTTTCTTCTTTTTGCCGTTTAGGTTGGGGATGAGA
>JBBDKB010000021.1:0-15323 GCA_040879605.1 Minisyncoccota bacterium | reverse complement strand
ATTGACGTCGGATGTCAATAGAAGGAGAAAAGAGAAAAGAAAATAAGGGGGGTGGAATCGACTGGGTACTAGACTGGATACTAGATTGGGTACTAGAGATACTCGAGAAGTCCCTCGTAATTGATAAAGTCGAAGAGTTCATACCCATACTGGATGGTAAGCCCAAAGTTATCGGTTACCAAGAGTAGACCGAGTAATATAAGGAATACTCCGCCGACAATCGATACCCACTTGAGATACCTTGAGATACTCTCTATATAATAAGTTGCTTTGGAAAATGCGAATGCAATAATCAGGAATGGAATAGCAAGTCCAAATGAGAATACCGTAAGCACAAGGCCTCCTTCAAGTGCCGTGCCTGACGTTCCCGCGAGCAAAAGAATCGAACCAAGTATCGGACCAACACACGGTGTCCATCCAAGCGCAAACGTACCGCCGATAAAGAAGGAGCTCGATGGCTTGCCGAGTGTGAGCCACTTTGGAATTGGAATCCTTTTATCAGTTTGAAGAAATGGAAGTTTGAAGGCGCCGAGCATAAAGAGCCCGAAAAGAATCACCAGTACACCTCCAATACGAGCAAGCCATATGCGATACGGAGCAAGCGCTGTTCCGGCAAATCCTGCAAGCACTCCAAATGCTATGAAGATAAGCGAGAAACCAAGAATGAAGAAGACGCCATTAATAAATATTTTTCGCCGCGCCGCTTTCGCAGTTTCTGGATTCTTAAGCGCCTTTTGATCAACTCCACTGATAAAACCCAGATATGCGGGAACAAGAGGAAGCGTGCAGGGAGCAAGGAATGTGAGTAACCCTGCAAAAAATGACGCGACAATAAACCCAATACTTAGTTCAATCATGATTTTTTATTGTTATTTTTATACACATCATGTCCGCCAAATTGATTGCGCATCGCGGCGATGAGCTTGCCGGCATAGTTTTCCTTCTTGCGTGTTCCTTTGCGCTGGTTAAGCGCCGCATTCAGAATCGGAGTTCCGGCAATATCCACAATGTGCTCCATCTCATCTTCGGTCTCACCATGAGGCACTTCGCCGGTAATACGTTCAATTTGTCCCGCTTGGTAGGCATCGGCAAGCCAATCAACCAATTTGCTGTCGATGATGCTCTCATGTGCGTACGCTTTCAGCGCGTTTTCAAGATTAATATCAAATTCCTCTTTGTGATCGTAGAGAACACTCATCCCTTCAGCAATCGAGCCCATCATTCCATACTCAATTCCATTGTGCACCATCTTTACAAAGTGTCCGGCTCCAGGGCCTCCCACAAGCGCATAGCCGTCTTTTGCGGCAAGTGTTTTGAAAATATCCTCCTGTTTGCTGAACACTTCCTCTTCCCCGCCAATCATGAGCGAAGCACCCTGGCGCGCGCCTTCCACACCGCCGGAGGTACCGCAGTCAAGAAAATTAATGCCACGCCCTTGCAGCTGTTTGTGCCGCGCAAGCGTATCTTTATAAAAACTGTTTCCGCCATCAATAATCGTGTCGCCTTTATCCAAAAGCGGCATAAGCTCTTCAAGAACACCATCGACAAACTTACTCGGCACCATAAGCCAAATAATCCGCGGCGCAGAGAACTGTGCCACCATATCCGCTACGCTCTCAAACGCACGTATGTTCCCCTCCTTTGCGCGCGTGCGCGCTTCCTCGCTTGGGTCCGCGCCATACACTTCATATCCTTCTTCGTGCAAATGGAGCGCCATATGAAAGCCCATACGCCCAAGACCTACCATACCAATAGTACCCTTCTCCTTTCGTGTTTTCACCTCCGGTTCGCTCGCGCGCGCAAGGAACGTAGGTTCGAGCGTTGTGCCAGGAGCATACTGATGAAGCGGGGCAAGATTCTCCTGCCACCCTCTGACCACCGGATCAGTAAAGTGCCAGAGAGCTTCCACTTCTCTGGAACCCACAAACAAGCGCCTCTCTCCTTTCATTGCCGCATCAAGAATCTTTGCATACTCCTCGACATACTGCGTTTTATTTTCCTTTTCATAAAGAAAGAACGAAAACGTACTCTCCTCAAGCTCATTTTCAAAACCCGGTTTTTTGCTCCAGAAGGTAATGCACACCTCATCGTTCGGCTCAAGGCGGAACGTGATGCGATTGGGCCCGTGCTCGCCGACTCTGCACAAATGACATACTTCCGGATGCTTCAAGGTAAGCACGATTTCTTTGCGTGCCTCCCCGAGACATTTCCCCGATTCCATATACACAGGCACTCCCTGCCAGCGCGGATGAGTAAGCTCGGTTTTAAGTGCAAAGTAAGTTTCTGTTTGTGAATCATCGGCAACGCCTGGAATTTCGCGATACCCTTCATACTGTGCGCGGTAGGTATTCTCTGAGATGCGCGTAGCATCCCACGGCGCAAGCGTTTCAAGAAGCTCCGCGCGCTTGTCTTGCACACGTTTTGCAGTCATTTCACTCGGATATTCCATGGTGATTGCCGCAAGCATTTCCAGAAGATGATTCTGACCGACGTCGCGAAGTGCGCCGACGGTGTCATAAAAATCGCCGCGATCTTTAACACCAATCGTTTCAAGAAGCCGCACATCAATGCGTTCTATATTTGTATTGTCCCACTGCCCTTCAAAAAGGTTGTTTGAAAAACGAAAGTTTTCAATTCCTTGTATGATTTCTTTGAATAAGTAATGGTCAATTCGATATATCTGTTCTTCCGTGAAGTGTTGTTTTAGGAGCTCGTCGAGCTCTTCTGCCTCCAAACCGCTTTTCCCGAACGGCTTTTCAATAAGCAAGCGTGTTCTACTCTTGTCTTTGTTTTTCTTGTTTTCTCCGTGCAATTCATTCAACCCGACCAACGCAATTCCTTTTAAAACAGGGGTGTAGAGTGTCGATGGAACAGCCATATACAGAAGCCTTTGTGCATCCGTACCCCATACATGCTCCTTCTCTTCTACAATAGTTTTGAGCGTGCGGTAGGTATCATCCTGGGTAAAATCTCCGTCATAATAGGAAAAATGAGATACAAATGGAGTTAAATCTTTTTCAGACGAAACATCGCAGGCACGGACAGCATCTATCACATTCTGTTGGAATTGTTCGTGGCTAAGTTTTCCACGTGCTACGCCGACAACTAAAAACCGCTCCGGTAATCGGCCGTGCTCATAGAGATGCCATAGTGCTGGAAATATTTTGCGCGAGGCAAGGTCTCCCGTTGCGCCAAAAACAACGAGTATAGCGGGGGCATCGGCGTGTGAATGAGTCGTGTTCATAATATCTTCTCTACATGCTCGCGCATTTCTCTCAACTCCATTGGACCGCGCTTGTGCACGATAATTTCCCCATCACTATTTACAAAAATTGTCTCCGGCATGGAAAAACCTCCAATCGATTTGTAGAATCCATCTCTTGAATCGAGAAGAAACAGCATATCGTCTGAAATGCCAAGTCCGTCAGTATATCCTCTTGCTTTCTCAAGCGGCTCTTGCCGATCTATTGCAATAACAATAATCCCATCTCCAAATTCCTTCTGAAGCTCTACAAAGGTGGGTAACTCTTCTCGACAAAATGGACACCAGACCGCCCAGCTGTTTATCACCAAAGGCCTGCCGCGAAATTCTTCGAGAGAAACAGTATTCCCTTCGTAGTCCTTAAGAGATATCTTCGCAAATATGTCAAAATCACTCCTGTCTGTTCCAGAACTTGTAGCTTCAAAATCTGTAGGACTACGTTCCGATACAAAGAAAAACACAGCCCCCCCGAGAATAACGAATCCTGCGATACTAATGAGTAGATACTTTTTCATACTTATCAAGTTTAGTTATTGCGCGCCCGTTCAATTACGCTCATTATTTGTCCATACGGGAGCGCGCCACTAAATGGAATTAATTGGTTATTCGCTGTTATAACCACCACAAATGGAGTACCCCTGCCTCCAGTACCTGTCGCTTCGCTCAAATCTGCTTGAATATCAGTCACGATACTGCGGTCATTCATACAGTTTGCAAAGGCGCTCGCTTCAATACCAAACGATGTTGCTTGTTCGCGGTACCACGCATCACCAAGTTGTCTTTGGCCTGAAAACGCTTCAGCGGCAAAAGACCAGAAAGCATCATTGCCTCCAAGCTTGGCAATGCACTCACTCGCAACTGCCGACGAAAGCGCTCGTGGATGGATACTCGATAGCGGAAAATGCCGGTATACCCAAGCAACATCATCATTTTCTTCTACGATTCGAGTAAGTGTCGGATGAATCCGCGCGCAGAACGGACACTCAAAATCACTAAATTCAACAATTTTTACAGGCGCATCAAGAGCGCCGCGTATATGATCATCTTCGCTTGGCATTCGAAATTCGCCCGTTGGTAGCGCATCTGCGTGCCCTGAACTATTGGAATCACTCACAATCGTGCCTCCCCCGCCGCCCGCAAAGATAACAGCTCCAGCAATAAACATCCCCGCAACAACAATCGCCAGTGGTATGCCGTATCCGCCCTGTGTGTTGGTTTTCATATATATTTTTAGAAGCCATGACTCGGCTGAACACTGCGAACCTTTTCCGGACCGCGATTGTCATATCGCTTAATAAAATCTCGAATACGCTCCTCATCAAGGGTACCATCTACCACATCAAGGGTGTCAACTCTGCCCCAAGCGACAAGGGAAATATCTTTTTCGTTTAGAGGGCGAGGGGATACTACAACATACTGCCCAGCAAACGATTCTAAAGCATTCTTTATTTCCTCGCTCACATCAGGATGATATGCAATCCAAATATCACCATGTTCGAGATTGTGTATGACCTGTTCATCGGGGAGTGGTTCCTCGTAGAATCCGCCACGGGCAGGTGACGCGTAGTGCCACCCGGAAGACGGTGGGTTGGAGTTATATTCCGGATGCGCGGTACCGGGGGCAATATGAACACGCCCCTGAATTTCGTATGCAGTACTGAAATCTTCTCCGTCAGGTCCTGCTGTTTGCGCTAGAAGAAAAAGTCCGTACAGGGCAAGCACAATAACGAGTACCCACAGAATGTATCGTACAAATGATTTTTGGAGTTTGGCTCTGCGCGCTTGTGCCCGTTCCTTTTCCCGAGCATCTTCACGCTCCTGTTTTTTTTGCTCGTATGGCTTCTTATTTTCGTCTTCCATAGACATCTTTTTTATACCTCGAGTAAGGATTTTAATTTATTTTCATCAAAACCAATAATCATTTCATCATCAACAAAAATAACCGGCACTCCCATTTGTCCGCTCTTCTCTACCATCTCACTTCTTTTCTCTGCGTCAGCTGAAACGTCATAATCAGTAAATTCAATGTTATTCTCCTTAAAGAATTCTTTTGCCGCGTGGCAGAAGTGGCAAGCTGGTGTTGAATATATTGTTACGTTTTTCATATGTTTTTTGATTATTAGTAATGTTAATAATTACTGGTATAGTTCTGTCTCCGGGATTTACCCCCACACCAATCTTTACACAGCTGGCTTTGCCAGCGCGCCTATGGCGCAGTGTAAAGATTGGTGTTGGGGTGTACCGCAAGCCATGAAAACCAGAATCCTCCGATGTACTGGATCTCCTCTCCTTCGATAAACATACGTACTTCCCCTATGTCGCTTTTTTCAAGTGTAATAGTTTCTCCTGCAAATTGATCCGTTGTGGTTCCTTCTGGCAATGAAGGTGCGTGATATGCTTTAAACTTTCCATTCAGTTCAACGCCGAGCACAAACTCTTTCGGATGCAATCGATCATCATCGAAAGTCGCGCCAAACGAGACATCGTTGTTCGTATAATAGTCCCCATACGGATCGCGCGTATAATTTCTTGATGTCCCAGTGTCCCGAGAAAGCACTTGCGTATCGGGGTTCTTTTCTTTCCAGTCTCCGTATTTCACCGTATCCGAGGAAACAATAGCGAGTCGCTCTCCTGTTTGTGGTCCTAAAACTGCCTCCCCAAGCACCTGCGACCAAAGCGACTCATTCTCTTCATTTGCCTGTCTGTCATACATCAAAAGATTCGATTGCCAAAGAAGCCCGGAAACACCAAACTCAATCTCTTCCCCATTTACTCTTCGCTCAAAGACGATGCCTGTTTGGCAAAGCGGACAATACGTAACAAGAAGCGGATCGCCTGCAACAGCATCATTCACGATTTCATGCCATACAAGAATTTGATACGGATAGAAACGCTTTTCTCCTTTATAGTTGATTACAAGCCCAATGCTCTCATCGGTTAAAAACTTGTCAGCCTCGTCTACTCCGGTAAATTTCGGATTATCAATAGAAGGAATGCCGTCTTTTGGTGGCCCCCCGGCGAGAATCTCATTGAGAGGGATCGAGTGTTTCGTTCCATCGGTCGCAAACACTTCTCGAGTTGATTTGCCTCTTTGTAGTATTTTATTTTCTCCAGATTCTGTGCTCATAGTGATGTTTTCATTTTTTATACTATCCACCTCATCTTCTTCATGCTCCACATCTTCAGATGTAAAAGGGTGTGTTTCCCCGTTTGGAAGAGCAAAACGCTCGCCGCGTAAAAAGAAAAAGGAAATCCCCACAAGAATCAGAAGTGCTATTACAATAACCCAGAATGTCGCGTTACTCATGGTAGAAAAGAGTGATTGCCTTTTTAATGTTTTTAGAAAGTGATGAATCCACAACCTCATAGCAGACCTGCTGTCCTTCACGGAAACACACAAGCACGCCACGCGCCTCAAGACCAGAGAGCTGATGTGAAGCAGCCGAATGCGACACGCCAACTTCTTCAGCAATTTCATACACGCATGCCCCTTCCGGTCGCTTCATGAGAAAGGAGAGAATTTTCAACCGAGTAGGGTCCGCGAGAAGTTTAAAGAGAAGTACGCCCGCCCCAACCGTTTGTCCTCCTCTATTCTGCTTCTGCTTTGAAAATCCTGGAAACATGGAGTATTTCTTTATATATGAATATATGTTCATATATTAGCGTATCCACAGATACTCTGCAAGCTTGCTTGTGAAAAACTGCTATCCTAGAGGAAGGCGGATCAAATAAGATTTCCTTTTCACCCTTATAAAAAGCTTATGAAAAGGAGACACTTGAAATACAGGGAGCACTGCCAAGTATCCCATGGAAGCGGCTGAAAAATTGAGAATTGGATTACACAGCAATAATTATTCATATGTACAACCCACAGAACCTTCACGAATGTGAGAAAGAGAAAGGACGAGCTCCAAAGAGAACACGGAAACTCGTTGACGGACTTATGACTGTTATTGGCGGCGTGGCTTCTGTTTCAAGTATACCGCAGGTACTTAAAATTTGGGAGACAAAGGCTGCAGGAGATCTCTCTCTTACCGCGTATCTTATCTCATTCGCGGCAGTAATTTCATGGTTTCTCTACGGGCTCTACATAAAAAACAAACCGCTTGCAATCACAAGCGGGCTCTCTGTTCTTGTCCTCGGTATTGTCGTCATCCAAATATTGATATACAGCTAGATTGAACGGTTTTAGAAGTCGCGGAGGAGCGAACACTTACATTAAGCGCCATTGGTTGTTAGGTTGCTCTATGCGCCTATCGCTTCCTCTCTTTCTCCTTTAGATATTGCTTCCGTAGACGAACAGAGTGTGGACACACTTCCAAATACTCATCTCCTTGCATAACCTCAAGACCAATCTCAATACTCAATTGTCTTGGAGGAGTGAGGGCGATCGCTTCATCGCTTCCTGATGCTCGCATATTGGTAAGTTGTTTTCCTTTTGTCGGATTCACCAACATCTCCTCCCCTTTTGAAGTATTCCCAATCACCATTCCTTCGTATACTTCAGTTCCGGCACCAATATAAAGTTCCCCGCGATCTTGCAGATTAAAGAGCGCGAACCCAAGTGCTTTTCCGGAGATCATTGAAACCATTGAACCGCTTTTTTGCCGTTTGATTTCTCCCGTGTAGTACGGCTTAAAGCCAAGCACGCGAGAGGCAAAAATTCCTTCGCCTTTTGTATCAATAACAAACTGATTCTTATATCCGAGAAGCCCGCGCGTCGGCCCTTCAAAAGTAAGACGCACCTGATCAGCATTCGTAACCATATTCTGCATAATGAACCCTCGGCTTGAAAGACGCTCAATGACTGCGCCTTGATATTCCGCCGGAATGTCGATGGTTGCCTCTTCAAACGGTTCAACCTTCACACCATCTTCCTCTTTCGTAATTACTTGCGGCTGAGAAACAGAGAGCTCATACCCTTCACGGCGCATATTCTCAAGCAAAATTGCGATATGCATTTCGCCTCGTCCATACACATCAAAAATATCTCCTTTTGAGAAGTCCACGCGAAGCCCGACATTAATCTCAAGTTCCTTCTTGAGCCGGTCAGCAATTTGGCGAGAAGTAACAAATTTCCCTTCTCTCCCCGCAAAAGGAGAACTATTCACCGAAAACTGCACACTCACAGTCGGCTCATCCACCTCAATCGCAGGAAGCACTTCAACATCCTCCCTGTCAGAAATCGTTTCTCCGATATTAATATCTGAAAGCCCCGCAACAAGAACAATGTCTCCTGCAAAAGCTTCCTCTAGTTCAACTTGAGTTACCCCTCTATACCCATTGAGCTTTACAATTTTCCCTTTATAGAACTCGCCATCACTTCTATGCACCACGAGATTCTGCCCTTTTGAAATTTTTCCATCATAAATGCGCGCAACAGCAAGACGTCCAAGAAAATCGTTGTACCCAAGATTAAATACTTGGGCGCGAAGCGCCTCCCCCTCTACATATCCTTTCGCAGGTTCGACGTGCTCCAAAATGGTATCAAGCACAGGAGAGAGATCTTTCATCTCATCAGAAAGCTTTCTTTTTGAGAGCTTGTCGCGCCCAACTGCGTAGACAATTGGGAAATTTGATTGCTCATCATTTGCCCCAAGTTCCAAGAAAAGTTCGAGCACCTGCTCCTCACAACGATCAGGATCGGCGGCGGGTTTATCAATTTTGTTAATAACCACAATTGGCTTAAGACCGAGCTCAAGTGATTTCTTTAGCACAAAACGAGTTTGCGGCATCGGACCTTCTTGCGCGTCTACCACTAAAAGCACTGAGTCAATCGAACGCAGTACGCGCTCTACTTCTGATCCAAAATCGGCGTGCCCTGGAGTATCAATGATATTGATTTTTGTGCCCTTGTACTCAAGAGACGTATTTTTCGCGTAAATAGTAATACCGCGCTCTTGCTCAAGCGCGTTGTTATCCATAGAAAGCCCGCTCTCCCACGTGCCGGTAAATTCCATGAGCCCGTCAGTGAGCGTTGTTTTCCCATGATCCACATGGGCAATAATTGCGATGTTTCGTATTTCCATATAAAAACGCGCGGCAATGCCACACGCTGTGTTTCAATATTAAAGCATATTTTTCCAAAAAAGGAAGGGTTTCGAGGTCTGAGGGTCGAATGGCAAACTTCGCATCAAAGGTACCTATTTCTTTGAGATTAGGTATACTAAAAATACGAGATTCGCGAAACACGTGCGTAAAATAGCATGAACAGAAAATCAAAAATTCTTAAATACATACTACTGGCAATCCTTCTGCTCCTCGTTGCAATTATATTTTTTAAAGGGCGAGACAGGGTCTCAAACCTCCCTCCTTCTTCCTACGTCGCAGGTGAATATAACGAATCCATCAAGACAAAAGACAACCGAACGAGAACCTTCACACTCTATGTCCCAAAAGAGTTTGATGCAGAAGATGAGTACCCACTCATCCTCC
Organism: Minisyncoccota bacterium; assembly: GCA_040879605.1. Classification (GTDB taxonomy): domain Bacteria; phylum Patescibacteriota; class Minisyncoccia; order Phycocordibacterales; family JBBDKB01; genus JBBDKB01. The sequence goes on along the minus strand of JBBDKB010000021.1, from coordinate 5,626 downwards.
TATTCCACGGAGGAAATGGAAACGGAGAGAAAATACTCGACCAAACAGATTTCCGCTTTGCGGCCGATGAGCATGATTTCATTGTCGTCGCGCCCGATGGCGTAGACAATAATTGGGCTGATGGAAGAGCCACCACAGAACCGGACATTAAAGGAGTCGACGACGTGGCGTTTATCCGAGAGCTTGTGGTGCATATCAGCTCAAAACTCCCGATACACGATAACCGTGTTTATGCGACCGGAGCATCAAACGGTGGCATCTTTACATTTCGGCTTGCCTGCGAAGCCTCCGATTTGATACGGGCGGCCGCGCCGGTTATCGCTTCGCTTCCCTCAAACATCGCGCCCAACTGCGATCCAGAGCCAATTCCCATTCAAGTAATCCAAGGCACGTCAGACCCGTTTATCCCAATTGAAGGCGGTGACTCAAGTCATGAAAGAATAAAGGTTGGAGATGGAGGTCTTGTTGAATCGGTAGAAAACACCCGCAGACTCTTTGCGCAAAACAATAAATGCAATGTGGTGCCTGAAACAGCCCTGCTTCCTACTCAAGTAAACGACGGAACGCAAGTACTCAAACTTAAGTACGAAGGCTGCGCAAATAATGCGGATGTTATCTACTACATTGTAAGAGGTATGGGCCACAGTTGGCCACCAAAAAGCCCTACAGCGGAGCGCTTGAGCGGCCCGACATCACGAAACATAGACGCGACAGAAGTGATCTCCGACTTCTTCAAAACTCATTAGTCAGTACCCCTCTTCGACTCACTCTTTCCTGCCGCTATCAGGAACAAAAAAGTCGAGTTGCCCATTCGGAATGCCAAGCGCTATCAAGCGCTATTGACGTCGGATGTCAATAGATTGCCTCACCTCATCAGAAACGTCGACTGGTTTTGAGAGCGTATTTAGATCTTCAGGCGAATTAAGTCCTATTCCTGCATTGGGCTGAAGCGTGTAAAGCGTGACGTGCGTTGGTTGTGGAGAAATCAATACACCAAGCTCGTTAGCTAATTGATCAGAGAACACTCTTAGATTGCTTACTTCGCACATTGCAACGACTGTTTTTCGCTCCCCAGTTTCTGCAAGTTTTTCTGCAAAACGAAATTCTCCCGTAAAATGGAGAAAAGAGATATCCTCTTTTTTTACAAACTCACAAAACGAGTTAATGATCTGCTCTTCTGTGTTTGGGAACTTCTCTAAAATGGTCTTTACGCGCAAAAGACTGACGTGGAATTCCGTTTTTCTCTGTAATACCTCCCCTCCTATCTCAATACTCTCAGGTAAACCGCTCAAACCAAGCGGAAGTGCGATATATCCATTTCTATATGTAAACTTCTCTCCTCCGCAAATATAGCTATCGTCCATCCCCGCATGATATCAAAAATACTTATCCAACGCCGCAAACCTCTGTTACTATTTTTTGAGCGGTTTAGAGATCCGACTTCTATAACATGTATGGCGTGCGCGCACTCACAAGAATAAGATTGCGAGCCGAAGCTCGTCATACGTGTAAACGCCCTTAAGCTTCCGATATACCGGCGCGAGCTTGGTGCTATCGGTTTCAGCAAATGCCTTTTTTATCTTTTTTAAGTCTAAATCTTTCGGCTCGAATCGATGCAGGTCTATCGCCGGGTCCAGTTCTTTGAGCTTGAGTAAATGCCCGATAACAGTTCCTTGGGTGAGCCCGCGCTCTTCTGCTGTCTCTTTAAGCGAGTAACCCTTCTCGATGAGCGCGCGCGTCTCTACATGAGTTGGAATTTTTTCTTTCGGCCGCTTGGCACCACGCGCTTTGTTCTTAGCGATAGCATCAGGATCATTCGTACCACCACACCTCTTAATGAAGTCCGCGTGCATCTTATCCATCTCATCGCGCGCAAAGCGCGCGATGACCTGCTCCCATTTCTTTGAATCTCTGCGAAGCTCGTAGTCGAGCTCAAGGACATCCGGGTTCACGGCAAGCGCCATTTCGTTCAAGCCGTGTAAGCTAAGTCCCTCGAGCGAGCGCAAGCGCGAGAGTGCGACATAGCCTTGCCCGGGAACGAACGATTGCGAGAGGTCCATCTCGGCCGCGTCGAGGCTCATCCCTTGGCTCTTATGCACCGTAATTGCCCACGCAAGCCGGAGCGGAATCTGCGACACCGTGGCGATGACCTTGCCATTCTCCTCAACGGACCACTCCTGCGGAGATACCTCTATTTCTTCGCCTAAGAATGTACGCACCACCGGCATCCCGTCGGCAAAATCGACGACCGTTCCCAGCGTTCCGTTCACGTATCCGGCTTCAAAATTATTTTTTACGAACATAACCGCCGCGCCCTCCTTCAAGGTCAATGTCTCAGGCGCCAAGACGCCTTTTTTCAGGGTCGCGCCAATACTCGACTTTCCGGTTGTTCGCATCTCGTAGATGCACGCTTTGCCGGAGAGCTTCTCGAGTTCTTTTTCATTTAGGGCATCGACGTCTCGATTGTGAGTATATAAACGGGTCGGCACCACATCGCCTGAAAACGTCGCACCTTTTCGCGAGAGCAGGAGCTCTCGCGAGCGGTATGAGACATCGCCATCGCGCATCTCGTTTAGAATTGAGCCGAGCGACTCGTCGGATTGGCGAAACTGCTCTTCGAGATAGCACACGCGAAAATCCCCTTTCTGCCACGCATCCGACATGTGCGCAAAGCGTATCTCAGCGCTGCCACGAACAACCGGCGGCAACTGGAAGAAATCACCGGAGAGCACCACCTGCATCCCGCCAAACGGCTCAAGACTTCCTTTCATAGCACGGCACAATGCTTCAAAGGAATCAAAAAGCTCAGGAGTAAGCATCGAAACTTCGTCAATGATGATGACTTGTACTGCGTCGAAACGCTTCCAGAGATACTCCTTCTGGATTAGCTCTTCTATTTCATAAGGCGAGAGTGAACCGCGCACGCCGATGCCCGACCACGAGTGAATGGTAACGCCGCCAAAATGCGTCGCCGCGATACCAGTCGAGGCGGTAAGCCCGACAGCAACTCCGCGCTCTTTGAGATACTCCACATACTTGCGAATGGTGTGCGTCTTGCCGGAACCGGCAGAGCCGGTGAGATAGACATTCCGTCCGGCTTTGAGAATATCGAGCGCCTGCGTCTGTTTCATCAACCCAGTGTACCATGTCGGGTTTACGAGGCTTTTAAGCCAGTGCTCTCCGAGCGCACGAGGTCGCCACGTTCACACTAAGTTTACCGAAATACTGACATCTCCGGAGTCTAGAACCCCCCTTAGGCAAGCCCCTCGACCTCACTCGGGCTAAACCGTCCAAAGCTTCTTTGGGTACTTTCAGGATTTATGCTGAATGTGGTCGAAGTATATCAAAATGAGAGGTCTCGGTCGGGTCACCCAACGTTGTTACGCGTTCTCTGCTCTAGGAAATAACATGGCCATCACTCTCATCACAAACACGAACACGATGAACAGAAACAAAATAAGAGACAGCGGCGGCAGGGGTACAAGTGAGAGAAACGGAATTGTATCCGGTAAATATGGCCACCCGTCAATATTCAGCCAGCCTTTATATTTCACTACTGAAAAATGAATTAGCGCCAGAAAAAGCGCGAGGTAACCAATTCTTTGCGTACTTTTCCATATTTTTGGAGACATCTGCTGGGCAATTTTTGGTATAGAGGTGAATGCAACGATTGAAAACAGCACAAAAGCAACTACTCCAAACAACAAAAGCATTATAGTCGTTGCCTTAAGTGAACCATCGCTAAAGAATTTTGGGAATATAGCTGGGCTAAATGTTGCGAGCCCCCAAACTACATGAGCCATTATGATAAAGTATCCTACGATCCCATACTGCTTGCGAAGCGGAAGGTGCTTTACAAATGTGTTCGGCCAAAATCGTGCAAGCGGGCCAAGAAGAAAAGACAATGAAAGAAGGGTCATTCCCGCCACCGCAAGACCAGCAAACGAGAGCTTGAAAGCCACATCCTCAAGCGGCATCCCCCATCTTCGCGCCCACAGATACAAAGCAGAAACCAGAAAAACAACGGCACCCATAATAATTGCGTATGTCCACAACCGCAACTGACTTTTATCTTTCATGCCTCTATTCTACCAAAATCAAAGAAAATACGCCTATCGGATCCCGATAGGCGCGAGCGTTAGTAATTTTTTATAATTACATCTGCTACTTCGTTTGGCCTAAATTTGTCATAATATTCAAGGTCGTTCTCTTTCCATGTGCCGTCCCACAATTCATCAGTTGGATTTCCGTATTCCTCACGATCTCGTTTTTTCCCTCTTATAATTGCCTCCTCAATGGGTACATCCACCCAAATCTTGTAAGTGAAGTATTTTAATAGTTCCGGTCGGAAAAGACCTACGCCTTCAATTACGAGCATCTCTGTATTCTTCACTTCAACGGTATGAGAAATCATGTCTTTCGAAGCGTCGAAATGTGCATAGTTGATATCTTCTTGTTTAGAAAAAGGCTCGAGTACCTCCTTTTCCAAGCGCTTATAGTCCATAATTTCCCAGAGCGAAAATTTTGTATCAAAAGCTCCCTTCTTTTGAAAAGAATCTACTCCGACTATAGGTGCGCCGAGAGCTTCTCCTAATTTTCTAGCCATGGAAGATTTGCCGGAGCCGCCAAAACCAGAGACTCCGATTAGAATTGGCTTCGGTAGATTCTTTATAGTTTCAAGTAATTTTTTGTTCAGTTCCATGTAAGACGCTATTTATTTGTGACACCAATTGCCTTGCTAAACGACACATCTGATACGGTTACTCTTTGTAGAAAATTTCTATCGACTCTGGTAAATCGTGAATAAGGGACATCTCCAGAGCCTCATGAGGCAATACCCAGCAGAACTCCGAATGTTCGGAGTGATTGCATATCACAGAGGGGAAAGTATCGAGTTTCGCTGAAAACATGTGCCACTCAATATCAAAATCACCATCTCTAGCATAGAGCGATTCAAAGTATTTTATGTCTGAGGCCGTCAATTTAACTCCTGTTTCTTCTTCAACTTCTCGTAGTACGGCCTGTTCGATACTTTCATTTCCCTCTTTCTTTCCCGCTGGGAGTCCCCACGTATTCCCACTTGCTTTATGAGGCTGTCGACGTAGTAGAAGGAATTTATTGTCATACTCAACAAAACAACCCACAATATCAAATCGTTTGTTGAAATCCGTAGGTTTCTCCTTAAACATCATATATGTAAATTATACCGTTTTCAGCGGTTTTGCTAAACGCCGCAACTTGAGCACTAACTTCCCAGGAATTTCCCTATAGCTTCATTTATCTCCGCAATCGCTTCTTGGTGAAGGCGATAATCGTGTTCGGAATCCACCCCTTTTATTACTTTAGGCTCTGCGCTTTCCTCAAAAGCCTTCTTAACGTCTTCTGGATTGTTCATTACATCTTTGATCCCATAGAAGAAAAGTTTTGGTTTGGTATAAGTTTTTAGTCCTGGCAGAGCATCATATTGTGCTCCATCCTTGAAATAATTTAGAGGAAGGGCGAACCTTTTCTGTTCCCTAGTTCTCTCTGTGCCGGGAGGTAAATCTCTGTAGCTAACTAATGCTCCGTTTACTATACGATCCGATTCAGGATCGCTAGGAGCTCCGTAGTGAGAAAAGATTGGAAT
>JBBDKB010000020.1:1728-20188 GCA_040879605.1 Minisyncoccota bacterium | reverse complement strand
TCAAGCGTCTGAATGTATGAATCCGCCACAATCGGTCCGAATGCGAGTGCGAATGCAACCGCATCTGCTTCTGTCTCCTGTAAGAACGTGAAGTTCGTCCCGGCAGTATCGTTTCGTACCCCGAAATCAAAACCGGGAAGCGTTATACTAGATACACCAAAGCCAAACTCCGCATCAATATAGACGCCATTTACCTCTCCGAATGAATTTGTGCCTTCAAATGTAATATCGGTCGTTGCACCATCAACAGTGTCAAATAATCCTACACCGCCCCAGTCATTACCTAGAGTAGTTACGTCTCTCAATACGATGCTGTCTGAATGAGATAGAGCAATACCTACACCACCTGTTCCAACACCATCCGCAGTAACACCGTCCAGCAATCCTATATCAACGGTGTTCAAGTCAATCTCTGAACGAAGCGAACCCCTTACAGTCACGTCGATCATCGTAAAGTTACTGATATGCGACGCCTTGATACCGTAGTTGCCACTTGCATCTCCGGCGGCAGGACCTAACAAAGTAAATGCTTCCAAGACAACATTATCTGCGCTAACTGAAATGCCATATCCATCTATTCCACTTCCATCAATCTCTACCCCCGCTTCACTTTCTCCTGTGATAGTGATGGATTTGTTTAGAGTTAAGGTAGTGCTGTCTAACGAATAAGAGCCGTCGTAAACAAAAATTGTGTCTCCTATAGTAGCCTTACTGAATGCTTCTTGAATTGTGTCGAAATCAGCCTCGCCAACAACTCCACCCTCTTCAGAAACGGTAAGTGTGTCGTCATTGTCAAAGACTACCGAGATGGGGCCTTCGGAAACACTATTTCCAGCAGCATCAGTAATAGTAATAGTTACGTCATTCCGTCCGTCCTCAAATCCGTCTGTAACTGTTGTATCTACTGATTCTCCAGATTCACAGGCAACCTCAACTGGGTCATTATCGCCCACGGTGTAGGTACACGTAAGTTCGCTTGCGTCAGTTTCTAAATCAAAAGTAAGTGGAACGCCAACGTCATCCCTGTACACCGCATCTGCTTCAGGCGCAGTGAAGTCCGAAATTTCAGGTGCTTCTGTATCAACAAAGATGGTGTAGGGTTCTAATGCAGGACCAACATCTCCGGTGAGAGTATCCGTTTGATTACCGGCGACATCTTTAATGTTAAATGTAATCTCATACTCTCCATCTACCGGAGGGCTGCCTCCTGAAAGATTGCCGTCCCAGTTTACTGTTTCAGTGTCGCCAAATGTTCCGGGTAGAAATGTCCTGCGGTCACTAAACCCGTCAACTCTTCGCACTCTAACAGAAGTCCAGGTCACTTCTTCATCTGCCTCAAGAAATATATCAACTTCTTGGCCTTCATCTGGATTAAAGAAAGCATCAGCTTCAAGCCCTTCAAGCGTATAAGAGCTGACTAGCGGAGCCACGGTATCAACAAGTATTGGATCAGATTCATTTACATTCTCGCGGTTGTGGTTTTCTTCGTTATCTACCGCATTATCCTCTGAATAGTAATAGAGTACCCATTCTCCATCACTTGGTGGAGTTATAGGCGCACCGTATAACGTAAACGCATCAAGCTCACTCTCCTCGAAAGTGAGTCCTGCTTCATTTTCCCAGCTGTAAAAGATGCCACTACATGCGCTTGACGCGCCATTCACTTCGGGGTCTTCACAGGTAAGCGTTACTTCCGGAGCACCTGTTTCATCGTTATACCAGCCGGTTTCATCAGGCTCTACTGGATCAATTGCAAAGGAGGTTATAGGCGCAGTGTTATCAACGGTGAAATCAGCGTCAGAGGTATCACGAATGATTGGGTTCAAATGACTTTGCACTCTCACTTGAACAGTGGAGCTATCAGTTTCGATAGCTTCGACTTTGAGCGTAGTAGTATCCCAGTCAAAACTCCCATTCTCGTGGGGTATTTCTGACGCGACAAGTTTCGTTGAGCCAAATCCGTCGGTGGAATAAATAATATCGACAGTATCTCCAACTTCTCCATCTGTTGACCAAATAATTGTTTGGGTTCCCCGCCACTCTTCTCCCCCGTTAGGGTCACTTAGAGTAACCGAACTGATTGTCGCAAGTGCGTTGGTAGCAAAAAGGCCGACTCCAAAAAGGAAGACGGCCCCAGCAACACCAAACGCCCATGCCTTGAGCGTTGCGTTCATATTCGAATATTTAGCGTTAGTAAACATGCGCCTTGTAATAAGTGGAGTATATCCTACCTACAATATAGAATGCAATCAAAAATTTTCACCACAACAAGCTTTTTAAAGGACAGCAAACATAGTGCCGTGCTATAAAGGACAAAAGGGTATCACGACGCTCTTTTAAAGGACATATAAAGTACAGAATCTATAAAAGACACAGAATGTCCTTTATATATTCTCCTTTCAGCTATATTTCTTTTTGTCTCTATTTCCTCTAACCCCCGCGAAGGTTAAACCTTCGCAAAGCCTCTATTTCCTCTAACCCCCGCGAAGGTTAAACCTTCGCGGGGATTCTTTATGTCTACTTCTTTCTTCCTTGCCCCTGTGAATCTGCGCCTGTCTGCGCAGGCAAGCTAGCAGATGCAGCTAGTGGGATTGCTTTTCCAGCAGATCAGAGCCTCCGAGCGGCATCTGCTTTAATAATTCTTCTCCCCCCCCCCTCTCTCCCTCCCACTATTCTGGTGTTCTGCAGAACACCAGAATAGTGGGAGGGATTTTCTTGATTCTTTATTCTTACCCGCCTTGACTCGCGTCAAGCGAGGCAGGCTTCCTCCTTCGCTTGCCCCTGTGAATCTGCAAAGCAGAGGCCCTCGAGGGGTTTCCTCGCCCCGAGGAACTCGAGGGGGCTACTTCTTTTTTTGTTCAAGTTCTTGTTCAACTAATTTCATCGCACCATAAAGGCCTCCTAAGTCCCCAAGTTTTGCTTCCCTGAGTGCAGGAACTTCAACTGTTTTGGAAAGTGTTTTTCTTAAGTGGCTTCGAACTTGAGGAAGTGGAATCGCCGGATCCCCAATAATCATAGACCCCCCGAGCACAATCGTATCCGGGGACCAAAGCCTGACAATATTGTGAAGGCCAGCCGCGAGCTTCTCCGCATAGTCCTCCCAAAAAGCTTCTTTTTTGATATGAAAAGGCTTCTTTCCCCTGCGCTTTTCTGTCGCCGCTCCACCAATAAGATGCTCAAGTGTCACACCTTCGCAATCAGAGCATGATGTCTCATCAAAATCGATAATTTGCTTTCCAGGCTCTGCACGCTGATGCAAATCAAGCTTCCCATCAACAATCTGCTTGCCTCCAACCCCCGTGGAGACCGTGATGTATGCCATATTTTGGCTATCAACACCTGCCCCAAAGTGCGCCTCGCCAAGCCCCGCAGCTCCGGTATCATTTGTTGCAATCACATCAACAGAAAACTCACCCTGAAGATCGGAAACAAAAGGTTTTCCTATCCAATCTTTCAAATGCGGTGCTCCTGCTAAACTCTCGCCCTTCTCATCAAAACGCCCCGCAATTCCTCCTGCAATAGCAGTAATTGCCCCTCCTCCACTTGCCTCTTCAATGAGACGCGCAAGCTGTGCCAGCCCTTCATCATAATCCTGCTTCGTTGGCTCAATAATCGGCTCTCCCTCAAATTTCTTGAGATTTTTGCTCGCGACAACTCGCATTTTGCTTCCGCCTATGTCAAAAAGAATGTATGTCATTAATTGTTCTCTGACTTACCCCTCTAAAATTTTTCTCGTCTCTTCTTTGTATGACTCCACATTCGGCTGATCAAAAGCATTCACATTCAAAAGCTTTGCTAAATACATCATCTCCATCATTTTAAACTGCATGAACGCCCCAAGCGAGCGCTCTGAGAGATCGTTGAGGATAACTTCCATATAGGGGAGATTGTTTTTTTCGTATGCAATCTTTGTTCCTTCATAAATTGCACTCATAATTTCCGTATAATTTTTGCCTGCAACTATTGGCACGAGCTCTGGGAACATTCTCTCCTTTGGAATTGTGACATCCGTCTGTTTCTCCTTCACGGAAACAAACGTTGTTACTTTGTCGCGCGGTCCGCCGAGATAGAGTTGGCCGACCGAGTGAAGGTCTGTAGACCCGACGGAGACAATCGGTGTGATACCCGCGCGTATTTCATCGCCATCAAGATCTTCTTCTTTTCCGATACTCTCTCCCATAAGCTGGCGATACCATTTGCCAAGCGATTCACACTCCGGCTCGAATAAAAAGGTGTTGTGAATGGTGCGTTTCTGTCGTCGCGCCTCAAAAAGCACAATTGCTGAGACAAGTGCCGGATTCAGGTCGGAGGAGAGCAAACCTCTGTCTCTCTCTTCTCGTGCCCCTTTAAGAAGCGACTCTATGTCAAAGCCCGCTGAGGCAAGTGGGAAAAGCCCCACCGCAGAGAAAACCGAGAAGCGCCCCCCCACCATTTTAGGAATCGAAAGTGTGCTCATGCCGCGCGCTTGTGCGGCTTTCTTGTAGGGAGAGTCGGCATCTGTAATCACCACCGTTCGCTCCCGTATATCAAAAGGCCGCTCGGAGAATACAGCCAAGAGCGCTTCTGTGTTGGCGATAGTTTCTGTTGTACCTCCGGATTTGCTGATTGAGACAATCAAAAGCTCTTCCGGCTGTCGCACCACTCCCTCAAGAAAAAAAAGGAGCGCTTTTGTATATTCGGGATCATTTGTATCGAGAAAAAGAAGCTTTGGAAAGTACTCCGGTTCAACAAGATCGAAAGCACCGCGCATTGCATCATACACCGCCTTCGTACCCAAATTTGAGCCTCCGATTCCGATAACCACTACATACTTGAGGTTGGGGGAGACTTTCTCCTCCACACATTGCTTTACTTCTTTTAGGAGCTTCGCATCAAACGCAAGATTGATTGAGGACTCCGGCGTCTCGTATCCGGAAGTTTCCGAAACACGCTCTACATGCCGAATGTAGTCGCGGAGCTTCTCTATGTGGTCTTTCACCACTGTTTTTTCTATATGTGCTTCGGAAAATGAGAACTGCATGTGCGTATGTAGTTATAGTAGCACGAGAACATTGCGCGTGAAGAAAAATTTAAAATACGTGAGGATAAAAAAACACACTCGCGATTGAAAATCGCGAGTGTGTTTTGTGTTTGATTACTATTTCAAAACTCCCTAAAACTCTTCAAACCGTGGCACGACGTTCACAATTACACTGGTGCTCACAGGGCCACTATCTCCTTCACAACGAAGAGTGAAGGTGGTGCGTGCTTCAATGGGGGATGAGGTTTCGCTTCCACTCGTGCCACTCCATGAGTCTCCGTTGGTGCCTGAGAGGGTGCAGGAAGTTGCGTTCTCTGAGTTCCACTTGAGGATGGTGGAGTCTCCTCTCTTGAGGAGAGTGGGGGTTGCGTTAAGGGAGAGTGAGGGGTCTCCCGGGAGGAGAGAGCGTGCTCCGTCTTCATCAACCAAGACATGGACTTCATCGTAGGCACTCTGTCCTTGGTAGGTGCAGGAGTAGCCGTGTTGGTAGAAGCCTTCGGGTACTCCAAAGAAGTTGACGGTTCCTGACTTGTTGACTTGGCGTGTTCCACTCCAGTTACCGATTGGGTTATCTCCTTCTCGTGTGCAAGAAGGACGCTGGGAGTCAATGGTTGAGTTGTCGTTTGTCAACCAGTGTATGGTGTATTCACCATCTGGAGCAGTGTAGGGGTCATGCTGTGGTGCGTCGTGGCCAGCTGGTGCACTTGCACCGACGGTGAGGTCGACTTCGAAGGTGTAGCCTTCGCTTCCTGTTGGGTCACCCGTGCCGGAGTCTGGGGTGCCGGTGGTGCCTCCAGAAGCGGGCACTAAAAAGCCGCCTCCCTCCCGCCCGCCACGAGTAGAATCAGAAAAACCTCCAATTCCTCCTCGTCCACCACCAGTTCCGACATTGCCTCCTGCGTTGCCACGGCTGCCATTATCGCACCCTCGCACTCCTCCATCATCGCCACGCGCACTTGATGTACCACGTGTACCTGGGTCACCAGAACCAGGCGCATCCGATTCTAGTCCATATGCAACATCAAACAAAGAAAATGAAAATATAGCTTTTCCTTCTTTTTTAGCCCATCCATCAATCCACATTGCATCCTGGTAGTACCTCGTGAGATCAAATAGTTCTGTAAGTTCGTTTTTCTTTAAATCATAAATGGAAAGAACCTGCCCAGATACATTTCCCTCTTCATCAACTTCGACTGTTTCCATTGCAATATAGCGTCCATCCGGGGAAAAGACCGGCCAAAATGCAGCAACTTCTAGCTTTCTATCAAAGCTCATTTCTCCTGTTATCCACGAATCTACGTTAAGAATCGTGACCTCTTCATTGCCTATATCAGGAATCACTACCTTGCTTCCATCTGGCGAAACTGAAAATTGCATACCGGTTTTAGCTTCACCATTTTCAATCTGCCAAAGAAGGTAGGTGTCTTCTTCTCCAAGGAAAGCCATATGAAGACCATCGTTTTTAAGCACTAAAAGTGCATCTCCTTGAGGTGACCATGTTGGATACGAGCCTTGTGTGAGATAACTCTCAGTTCCGGTAAATGAATCTGCAATATAAACCTCTCTCTCTTCGGGGACATACGCGTCTGCCTCCGCAGGAAAGACATTATAGGCAATCATTTGCCCTGAAGGAGACCATTCTGGATTAAACTTGTCGTGGTCCGAAGTAGTAACTTTTCGTGGCTCTCCGAGAGATCCATCCTGCAATAATTCAGAGACATAAATTTGTGCAAATGTGTCCCCCTCTTGCTGCATGCTATAAGCTATACGAGCACCTCCTGGCGATACTGAACCAGTGAATTTATGCGTTAGCCGCCCTTGGTACTCTCGTTTCTTAAGAGACTTGGTTTCTACATCAAAATAATAAAGCTCTTGGGTATTAGAGAGATCAGAAGGAATGAGCGAGAGTTGAATTTCTCCGGTTGGTTGTCCTCCAATACCAAAAAACTCGAGAACTTTTGCACGTTCTAAATATCCGTAGCCAATAAGGCCTACAATAATAACGGCGCCAAGGGCAATGGAGAGCGGTGCGGAGATATTTTGTCTTTCCTCCAGACTGTCCACAGGATTGTTTTTGTTCGGTTCCATAAAATTTTTACTTTACTTACACATTATTGTAGCAAAATCAGAACCTCAAAAAGCAAAACCTATGTGTATAAAAGAGAAAGGGCGGGAAGCACGTGCTTCCCGCCCCAGGACACTCGTTATCGGCTCTACTGCGAGCCGACGCCGATGTTTGTGTTCATTGCGAAGGCGGACGCCGCCTCCCGTAGACCCTTGGCCTCCGTAACACCGATGTTCCGGGCCCATGCAAGGTAGTAGGCTTTCCCGACTGCAGTCTCGAGGTCAGCGACGATGAACGCCGAATGGCGTCTGTTGCCGTTGATCTCGAGTTCAAAGAGCCAGAGCTCGGCTTGCTCCGAGGAGCCAAGCGAGATCGAGATTGTCTCGACGTTGAGGACCTCCCAGTCGTGCCCCTCGGAGTAGGACCTCTCGTGGAAGTACGAGAAGAGGTCATCACCATCAGAGCTGTCGCTCGGTGTCGGATCCTCGTGAACCCACTCGAAGGCGGAGAGATTGCCCTCCTGACCTTGGATGAGAATGTAGGTATCAGCGACATCTTCCTCATCCACAAGCTCAGTCTGAGCCCAAGGACCGAAGTCCCCACTTCCACTTGCCGTCTGCTTGCGGGAGAAGTCCCAGCGATCGGTATCTGGGTTCTGCAACACGAGCCTGTGGCTCAAGCTGTGGAACTCCTGGTTACCGACCAGCTCACCGGCGGCCTGGGCCGGCGCAACGGCGAAGCCGATTGCGGTGATAAAGGCCACCGCGAGCCCGTACGTGATGCTACGCATCATGGTTTGTGCCCTCCTTGGGCGAGGTTGTGCGCCTCCTCAGAGCGAGGACGGGCGCGGTGGTAGAAAAGAGGTGTCAATAAACTATCTTCTTAAACCATGGCACAACTACACACAAAAATCAAGTGTCAATAGACACTTGTGGAAAACCTTGTATTTTTGTTCTGTGTGCCCTAAAGTTAATAAAGCAACTTGAAAACTGGAGAATACCATGGGCCAAAAGCGTATAGCATCCTCCGAAATGATGGATGTTCTGTTTGGAGATGTTTCGAACCTCCGACAGATCCTTGAGTGTGCCTCCCAATCTCTCATTGGAACCTATGGGAATGAGCACCTACTCGCAGAGCAATTTGAAGCAATTCCAGGCAGAATTATCTGCATCTGTCCGATGGTTCTTTGTCGCGCCATGTTGCAAGACCTTGGACTCGAACCAAACAAAGACCTGCTTGAAGGGGTCGGACTGTCGATGTATTCAATTTCGACGCATGATGATCTCGTCGACGAGCAGCCAAGGGAGCGTGAGATTGTCGCCGCACTTACCTACAGCAGGAATATCGCATCACTCGCCGGTATTTCGCACCTTGTTTCGAATGGCCATATCGGCGTAGCTCGAAGAATAATCGAGCTCATGAATTTGAACCACCAATTTCAGACCGCCATAACCTGTTCCTTGTGGACAGGGCCAAGCGACGAGCGCCAATATCTGGAGGCAATACGCCACACGGGCTACTGGGCTTCCGTAGGCTTGGTCGCAGCGGTTGTGCATGCGGAGCTCGAGGATCTCGAATCCTTTGCGCTCCACTTCGGAAACCTCTACGGAAGAATGTGCCAAATCTACGATGATGTTCGTGAGATCGACGATGACATCCGGAATGGCTACTTCTCCCTTCCAATAAGCATTGCCCTTGCCAATGGCTACAATCTGGAGGACCTCGCTGAGAGAGACAAAGCGACTCTAAGATCAAGACAACTTGCGGCAGAGGCATTCAAAGAAAGCAATGTCCTCTGCAGGAGTCAATTTCCTGCTCTACTCAACCTGGCCGAGCGAATGCACAGAACTGGACAAAATCTTTTCGCCACTTAATGTGGTAAGCGAGACGGGCGCCCGCCAGAGGCGCCCGTTCTTCTTTTTAGAGAGACTGGATATCAAAAAAAGCATCACCAGTATCTTTCCAAACAAATTTTGCAATTTCCTTCACAAGCGGAAAAGTTTCTAACTCATCTATATCTTTCTGTGTGGCCCAGTGGAAAGCAACAGATTCAGAGCCGAGTTCAAGCTTGCCAGATTCAACTTCACAAAGAAAAGTAAAAAGTAAAGGTTGGAAATACATCTCTCCAATCGAGAGAACATATTTTGGTGAGCTAAACACGCCTAAAAGTTTTTTTGGCTTTACCTGTAGTCCTGTTTCCTCGTGCATCTCGCGCACGAGGCAGTGCGACAATGATTCTCCCAATTCAAGTTTCCCACCAGGAAAGGCCAGGAGAGAACTATCCTCACGCCTATGAAGCAAAACAGAGTCCTTTTCTCCTAAGACAACGCCGTGTACTGAGGGGAGCCACGGTTGGTTTGGTTGAGGAACATCCTCCTCGTTAAAATGAACCTGCAACATTAAGTTGAGTATAGCATTCCCCTACCCATTTTTGAAAATTCACTCCTAAGTTGCCCCGACTAGTATCTTATGAAAATCGTTTCTCGGCTGCATCCTTGGCGAGGTTGATGAATTGCTCCGAGAGCGTGGGGTGGTATGCATAGAGCTCCGCGACTCTATCAACCGTGCCCGCTAACTGCTGTACTAAAAATGGTTGGTGGATAAGCTCGTCTGCCTGCGGACCAACAATGGTGGAGCCAAGAATTTTTCCCGTCCCCTTTTCAACTACCAATTGCCATCTCCCGTGCTCAACTCCCATTGTAATTGCCCGTCCTGTTTCAGGGAAATTAATGGAACTCACTACAAAACGCTTACCGCGTTCCTTTGCTTCACTTACTGAAAGTCCGAAATGCGCGACTCTCGGATCGGAGAAAATGACCGACATGGAGAGAAAATCAAAATCAACATGGCCAACATCAGCGCCATGTGCGGCATTGAAACCCGCGACCCTTCCTTCCCACGCGGCCGCATGAAGAAGCTGAATGGTGCGCGTCACATCCCCTGCCGCATACACATTTGACACACCGGTGCACATCGCATCATCACAGACAAGCGGCCCTCCTTTTTTTACGTTAAGCGCGATATTTTTTACTTTGAGTCCTTCAGTATTTGGCGCTCGCCCAGTTGCAATTAAAAGCACTTCTGCTTTGCAGGTTTCTTTTTTCTTTTCTCCTCTTTTTTCAAAAGAAACATCCGAGCTTCGCGTGGTACTCTCAACACCCACCACTTTTGTTTCTTCAAGCACCACAATCCCTTTTGCTTCAAGCGCCTCTCTCATTATCTCCCCGAATTCAGGATCGAATCGTGGCAGAAGCTTGCCTTGCTCAATGAGCGTTACGTCAGTACCAAGATTTGAAAAGAAAGTCGCAAACTCCAACCCGATCGGCCCTCCGCCGATAATAACAATCGAGGAAGGAATCTTTGTGAGTTTGTTTTCCATGAGATCATCGCTTGTGAGGTAGTTTGCATCTTCAATCCCCGGTATAGGAGGGATGCTCGTTTTTGATCCTGTTGCAATCACGTAGCGATCGGCATGCGCTTCGCGCTTCTCTCCCGTACTTAACTCAACGCTTATACCACGCTCTTGCGCGAGAAATGAAGCTTCCCCCTCCCACACGTCATACGGGTCAACTTCAAAGCTCTCGAGAATTCCCTTCAAGAAGCGCTCGACATGCCTGTCTTTCCTTTCGAGAATCTTCTCCATGTCTGCCTTCATTTCCCCATGAAGGACCATCTCAGAAGATGCAAGAAGGCTCTTTGAGGGCATGCAACCACGCTCAACACAGAGGTTGATATAGTCGGAATTATGAATAAGGAGCGTTTTTGCTCCCTCTTTTGCTGCGGTTCTTGCGGCATTCGCGCCGGCAGTTCCACCGCCAAGTACAATGACATCGTATTCAAGCATAGTTTCATTCTAACGTGCATGTAGAACGCAACAAAGCCCCTGCTTACGTTTTGTGTGTACAAAACGTAAGCAGGGGCTTTGTCTAAAGTAGCAAGAGACTAGCGCTTGTTGTGCATCATTGCAAGCTCATAGAGTGCTGCAAGTCCGACTACGACATAGGCGATACGTGTCATAGTTCCGTCTGCGCCATCAAGCAGTTGGCTTACGTCCCATCCAACAGCGCCGAGAAGCAAGAGATTCAAACCTCCGAGAATGAGAAGCCATTTTGCAAGTTTGTGATATCCTTTCATTGTAAAGCATTCAAATTAGTGTAATGTTCGACCTTTAAGTATTATAGAAAGTATGAGCGCCACAAGGAAAGAAAGTTATACACATGTAGCCAATGTAAGTTGCCGTATGAAATATTTTTTCTTTATTTTTCTTCTCTTTAGCTTTGCATTTGCATCGCCGCTTTTTGCAGAAACACTAGAGAACGTTGGGTTTGCACCAAGTAACATTTGGTATTCAAAAGAACCGTTTTTTGCGGGAGATGACGTGCGCATTTATACGGTACTCTATAATTCAAGTGACAAAGATATAAAAGGTGAGATCGTGTTTTACGATAATGGAGCTGAGATTGACAGAAGCACTTTCTCAATTGCGCAAGGGCGCGTCCAAGATGTGTGGATTAACTGGAGAGCGCTCGAAGGAGTCCACGAGGTGACCGCACAACTTGAAAGTACCCGCGCAACGCTTCCCGATGGAAGCGAGGTTGAGGTTTCTCTTGCTCAAAATACAACTGGCAAAAGCGAGCGGGTAATTGAGCCTGACACCGACAAGGACGGCATCCCAAATAGTGCCGATACGGATGATGACGGAGACGGGGTGACCGACGAGGCAGAAATCGTGGCGGGGACGGATCCTCTGAAAGCAAATACAGATGGCAGTATTAAAAATAAAGAAGACTCTCTCCTTGCAAATCTTCCTTCAACAGACTCTTTGAAGAACACCGCCCAGTCGGTAAAGGAAGATGCACTTCCTGCAGTAAGCGGTGTTGTAGGGTCTGCATACAAAAAATCAGAGGAGATCAGGCATACGCTTAAGGATTTTGCGGAAAACAAAGTTGCAGAATTGAGCCAAGAAAAGGAATCAAGCAACAAGGAGGGGCTCGCCGCCGCATCACAAGCGGCAGTGCTTGGAGGCACCTACTCACTCCTCTATATGGCGCGCTACCAGCTTCTTTTCTACGGAGTTCTTGTAGTACTCCTCTTTCTTGCGACTCGATGGATGTGGAGAAGAGCACGCGGCGATCGTTTCTAACGTACCAACACAACGAATTCTCTAATGCCAATGTAGCGAATATGAATAAACTCACGATCGTGAGTTTCTTCATCTTGCCCTATCGTACCCTAACGAACTTAACGAAGATTAAACCTTCGGTAAGTTTAACCTTCGTTAACACATCCCAGCACCACACTACGATTAATCGTAGTGGAGACGAGAGCCGAGATCGTTTTTACTTCCCCCTTATATTTCTTCACTTTTTAAGCACTTCGATTAAGCGAAATGGTCCGTTATCACAAATTGAACCGTTCAATCAATTTTAGTTCGGTTAACCGAACTAAAATTGGAGAAATGTACCAAAGACACCACCTCTCTACTTTAATTAATTAAAGTAGTCAAAGAATTAATTCGCCACAACACCTTCTCATCCTCAGCCCCACTACTCCAGTATACTGGAGTAGTATCAGCTACAGGCTAATTCGCACGAATTAGCCTGTAGTAACATTCTAGTATTCTGCACCCGCCTTGCCCTCGGCAAGGGAATATTAGAATGTTTAGTGAAGGTTTTATCGAAGGGTAAACCTTCGATAGGATTCTTTATTCTTTCTTCACTTGCCCCTGTGAATCTGCGGAAGCAGATGCAACTGGGGTGCTTCTTACTTCTCTTTAAATAGCTCCTTCCCGCGTTCCCAGAACTCCGGATGCCCTTTATCACGCATCATCAGATACCACCATTCCGCGCCCCACAGATACTGCCTTGAAAGCCGAGTTTCTTTTGCAAATTCGATAATCTCATCCAGCTTCTCAATATTCATCCGCTCAAGCTGTACCTCATATGGCGTTTCTAGCACAGGATTCAAAAGCCAGGGCTCTGCGGAGAGCTCGATCAAGAACGTCGGTTTTTCACCAAAGAGAAGCCCCATAAGATTCTTTTTCACTCTGTAGTACTCCGGTGGCAAAAATGATTTAAAAGGTCCAATATCCGGGTTCCAGAGGTACACATATACGCTTGTACCGAAGGCATCTCCTCGTCTATAGGCGCCAAACCAAGTACCAAGATTGCCGGAATCAGTCATCAAAATCAGCGTGTCAGGATCAAGAGACCGCACGAGCGCAATCTCTTCATCCAGAAATTCTTTATCGAGCTCTCCGCAGTGCTCTTTTGCAAACACCTCAAGAAAAGGCTCGTTCTCCACCTGCCAATAGATGAGATTGTCGTAGTCTTTGTAGCGATTCACTACCACATCAATATACTTGCGTAGTTCTTCTTTTTGCTCCTCCCATGAGAGCTCTTCTGCCCATTTCGGCACATGACATTCAGGCCAGCGCGGCAAGCGCCTTCCAACGCCTAAAATCACATCCGCGTTGCGCTCCTTCGCTTCATTCATTTGAAAATCAAGCTCGCTGAAGTTGTATGCGTCGTCTTGCGGCTCCACCATGTCCCAATGCGCAGCAAGCCGAAGATGCCGCGCGCCAAGATCATCAAGAATCGCGCGGTACACTTCTTTCTCATCAAGCCCAAGCTCACGCGCATAGAGTGTGTTAAAGGAAACACCATAAGTAATCACTCCCGGCTTCTCCTCCTGCGCAAGAAGCAAAAAAGCAGCCAAAAACGCAAGAACAACAAAAAGAAGTACCGCAAAAAATTTCTGAACAAATATCATAGGAAAAGAAGTGCAACCCCAATGACAATAATCGAAGTTGAAACTATTTTCTGAATCAAATCTTTTCTTCTACAATGCTCACCACAATCAATTGGCAGCTTTCTTCCAAAGAAAGCCGCAAAAACAAGAAGGAACACAAATTGCAAGCCACCGAGCGCTTGCACCACCGCAACGCTTCCAAGTTCGATCGCTTTTAGGAGAAAGAAGCTTGCGACACCGCCAACAATTTTATTTCCAAGCACAAACGCCCCGGCCCTCTCTGCGCTTCCTACACATCCACGCCTAGAGAAAATCGCCTGCCGCACAGATGGAACAATAAGGAGAGCAAGTGCGGAGAGCGCTATGCCGAGGCGCGACCAAAAGAAAGCATTGTCAAAGAGCGTCTCGTTAAAAAGAATTTTGATTGCCACAAAGTGCACCCCGAAAAGGGCACCGGACGCAATGGCAAAAAGCGTTGTCTTATACGTAAGCCGGAATTGAGAAACTGCAAGCATTCCGACAACCAAAAGCGCAAACCCCCACAAAAAATTAACGGAAAGATTCTCATCAAGAAGAAAAAAAGCGAGCAGAAGTGAAGCGATTGCTGATCCTGCACCTACAATCGGGATGACATCAGATGCATCGGAAGTTTTTAAAGCAGAGAAAAGCGAGAAAATTGCGCCAATAAACACAGCACCTGCAAGAAGCGCTACAATTGCTACAAAAATAGTGGGAACTGAAATATTTACAAAAGCTGGTATCGCAACATCTAAAAATGGAATCTCAACCCAGGAAAACAGAAAGAGAATAACCGTAAGCGAAGAAAGGATTCCCACAAAAAAGGCATATGAGATCGGGCTCGCGATGGTCCGCGAAGTAACAACGTACTTATCAACAAGCGCAACACTCGCCGTGAGAAACTGCCCGATGACAACAAGTAAGATCCAAAGACTCATGTTTCTAGTGTATTTGTGTCAATGATTTTTTTAAACTCCCATGCGGAATTGCGTATGTTTCTTTCTTTTGTAGCGAAATCTATTTCAATCAAGCCAAACCGCATCTTGTACCCTTCCGCCCATTCAAAGTTATCAAGTAATGACCAATAAAAATAGCCCTGGACATCCACACCCTCCACAATTCCTCTATGTACCCATTTAAGGTGGTCGCGGATGAATTTGGCCCGCTTCTCATCTTTTGCATCCGCCAACCCATTTTCCGTGATGTATATCGGCTTTTTATATTTTTTCATGTCACAAAGTGCATGATAAATTCCTTCCGGATAGATGTACCATCCAAAATCAGTTTTTGGGAACGTGTCCCGTAATCCAAATGAGTGATGCCGATAGTAATTGAAGCCAATCATATCAACTTTTTCTTCCACCGCATCAAGGAACTGATGATTTCGATACCACATGAGAAGACGGGCACGCAGTTTATTTATCGGATTCCAATTCGCACGACCATATTTCCCGTGCAAAACAACCCCCACAGAAAGCTCGGGGTGCTTCTCTTTTATTTTTTCGTACGCTTTACTATGCGCACGAGAGAGATTCCGAAGTCCCCTCATCCAACCGATAAAATCTCCTTTGTGAAAAGGGGGCCACTTTCCCACAAGCCAGCCCATTTCCATCTGTACGTGGGGCTCATTCATGGTGAAGACAAGACACCCATCCAAGTTGAGTCTATCCGCGAGAAAAGAGGCGTAACGTGCAAAATAAAATGGAAACTCTTTGTGTGTTATCCCTCCTTTCCTGGCGAGCCAGTCAGGTAGTGTAAAGTGCCATAGTGTAACCGCCGGTGTTATATTGCGCGCGCGCAGCGCGCGCAATACTTCTTGGTAATGAGTAACCCCCTCTTCACTTAATTCCCCCTCATGTGGTTCGATGCGGGCCCATTCAATTGAGAAACGATGAGCATTGTGCCCAAGCTCACGTGCTAAGTCAAAATCGTTTTCAAACTCCTGATAGTGATTGATCCCGTTATGTACAAGCGGAACTCTTCCTTTTTCTGCCGCCTTGTACCAATCGACATTCTTGATAATTCCTTCAACTTGATAGGAAGAGGTCGCGGCGCCCCAAAGAAAACCGTCAGGAAAATGTAGTTTCTTTGCCATATGTTGCCTATTAGTCTAGCACGAAAAAAGCCTTCTTTGAGATTCAAGAAGGCTTTTTTCGTGTATGTACGAAACTACATTGCTTGATCGCTTCCTCCTTGTGATTGTGATGACGAGCCTTTCATGCCACCATTTGGAGAACACGGGATGCAATTGCCTTTGTGCGTTGCAAGCTCTACAACCGCCGCAACCCCCACCAGCACGTAAATTGCGCGTGAGATAAACTGATCCATCCCTCCAAAGAGAGAACCAATTTCCCAACCAAAGAGTCCCTGAAGACCCCAGTTCAAGCCTCCGACTATGAGAAGAATGAACGCACCTATATGTACAATTTTCATGTGCACTTGAAAATACTATTAAAATCTTTCCGACCCTCCTTTAGTCTAGCAAGGAAAGTGGAGCTCTAATTCACTCTTGTTGATAACTAGTTTCTCTAAAATTCCGCAAATTCTATGGGAATTTCAAGCACGTCATCGTGCTCCGGAAGCCCCGAGGCATTCGACTTTTGCAAAATAAGAGTGCCTCGCTCTGAATAGTTCCCTTGGATTTGTGAGATGTTGAAAGTTATTTCGCCTTGAAAGGGAACAAACTCCTCTGTCATCCATTCATCGAGCGCTTCTACATACCCTTCTCCAATGATCTGCCCGTTCCAGTCTGTCACCACAACTGGAAATGTAGCCTCAAAATACCAATAGCCGCGGGCTTCTCCTTCAATAGTAAGCGGGCTTTCTACGGCACTACCGGGACGCGGGCTCGAAATTCTCACGAGATCGCTTTTCTCGAGCTCATTTCCAATATCCCGCACAAAGTGTTCCCCGTCTTCTGTCCGACACTGCTCCGGATAGCTTTCCATAATGGGATTTCCTGCTTCCACACACTCGTCAAAATTTGTAATTTTTTGAGGAATAGAATCAGCGCTTTCTTCTTGATTGTAAAAATAGACAAATACTCCAAGCCCAAGGAGAAGTGCAAAGATGATAACGAGAATTGGCTTTTTTTGTGAGTGTATTGCGAAAAACATATTCTTAGTATAGCAATGTGTCTAGGTAGAAAAAAATGTGCTTCTCTCCAACTCTAGAAGAGCCGGAGAATGACAGAGTCATTCGCGGCAGAGAATGAGAGGACGAGTATAATCGCGAAGAGAACTGCCAGAATGATGAAAAATGCTTTCATGATTTAGATTAGAGTGACTGCATAGTAGCCCTCGTAAGAGGCCCGAAGTAACCAACCGCAGGGGTGATGCCATGATGCTTCTGGAAGCGAATCAATGCATTTTGTGTTGCAGGACCAAAAAAGGTGGTTTCATTCCCCAAAGACCCACCACCTGACTGCGCAACAGTGAAGTCTTCGTCATTCAAAAACTGCTGAAGCAAGCGCACCTCTTCTCTTCGGTCTCCATACTCAAGGTCAATTTCCGGCACAAGCATTTGCACATCCTCAATCACTACTCCGATGGTACTTGGATTTGTTTGCACTCCAATGGCAACTTGCTTGTCTTTGTATTCTGAAAGCACGCTCCAGAGATTTTGATCCTGCCCGCCATCAATCTTGAAGACTGCAATACCACGCACGCCAAGCTCTTCTGCAAGTTCTGCTTTATCGCGAATTGCTTCTGCATCACTCCAACTCATCACGCGTGTTGCATTAGGAAGCGGCACCACACCATCAGGCGACTGCCTTGCAGGGTATGTGAAGAAAAGCTCTCCCGCGGAGTTTCTGGTCGGACCTTCTCCCGTCACATTCGGTTTTACATCTTGTTCTACATAATTTGGATTGAATGACCACAGACGTGAATATACTGTATCGCCATCTCCATCAATAAACATATCGTACTCATATCCGTATGTCGGCACACCTATTACAATTTTCTCTTTATCAATATCAACAGCAGTAAGCTCAACAACCTTCCTCACCCAATCAACATCTGCAACCGGAATATACGGATGCTTTTTCTCTTCATTCAGCTTCTTATCGAAACGTCCTTGATCGTACGCCATAATGCGCACCCGATCACAGTATTTATTTATCTCTTTAAAATCATTCGCATACTCGATGTCTTTTGGAATGTCAGCTGGATCAAGATAACGAGAGTCAAGAGGCGTTCTCGCTTCAATGGTGCACATGATGAGTTTGTCATAACCGATTGCCTCCTCAAGGTCTCTTAAGAAAAGAGAGAAATACTCTCGAGTGCGCGCATATTTCGCTTCATAATCAATATCAATTCCATCAAGCCCATGGGCATACACTTCTTTTGCAAGGGAGCGTATATGAGCTTGCCGCTTGCTTTCGTCACGAAACACCTCATCCATCGCGTCGGCATTTGCCCACATCACTGTGGGAATAAAGTGAACCCCTTTTTGTTTTGCTTGGGTTTTCAGATTTTTCCACTCGGCGTCATTCAATGAACCGTTAGGAAAAAGCTCTCCATTTTGTTTGACTGTGTAGAAGAAAGGATTCACCTCTGTGAATGAATCAAGACGCGGAAGAATATCATTCACTCCCTTTTCCGAGC
>JBBDKB010000020.1:0-1628 GCA_040879605.1 Minisyncoccota bacterium | reverse complement strand
ACCTCTGTGAATGAATCAAGACGCGGAAGAATATCATTCACTCCCTTTTCCGAGCGCCAGTATGGAATCCATGCCGACACTTCAAACTGTGCGGCAAAAAGCGCTTGAGGTGCGGCAAGAAAAAGAAGGGAAGTCCCAAGCGCTATTGTTTGTAGTTTGTTTCGAAGAAGAGCGGTCTGCATGTTCAGAATGATACACTATTTGTTCATCAAACACACACGCCCGCTTGCAACGCAAGCGGGCGTGTGATTAGACACTTATTATCTTAGTTACTGCACTCCTCCTTGCGAGCCGGCATCGGCAGGAGGTCCAGCATCAGCTGGTGCTCCATCCACTCCGGCACCATCCTCTGTTTCATTTTCCTCCTCGGTCTCTTCTTCAGTATCTCTTTCTCCCGCTTGAGAAGGAACAGTAGCCCCCACGTCAGCTGGCGCATTGCCGGCTCCGGATGCGCCAGTGCCCTCTTCTCCTTGATCTCTACTCTGCGGAGCGGTTCTAACAGGAATTACAGGTCGGAGGTTCTGTACTCGCTCGGCGTTTTGCATTGCCCTTTGGATGCTCCCCTGCGCCTCTGCAGGCACTTTGGATTGCACATCGCGAAGCACATCGACGTGATGCGAAGTTGCCCTCTCAACAAGCTCTTCTACTGTTGTTTCTCCCGATTGGAGCCCTCCGGCAAGCCCTGCAATTTCTCCTCCGAACTCAGCGTAGCGTCCATACTCAGCAAGCGCCTCATCAATATCTTCCGCTTCATCCTCCCCACCACGCTCTGCGCGCGCTTGCGCGGAAAGGAGCCGCCCTTCTGCCGCCCTTGCGAAAATATCAATCGCTTTCTCTGGATCACGCTCTGCGATTCCTCGAAGCGCCTCAATTTGACCGGAGACCGTTCGTTCCTTTGCCGCGCGAACCTGTGCTCGCGCTTCTTCCGGCACACGCTCAGCTACCTCATCGAGTACTGAGAGATGCCGCGTTACTGCATCAGTAACTTGCGCCTCCAAGTCGATATCGAATGTGTTTTGCGCACGTGCACGTGCTTCCGCGTACTGTTCTTCGTAACGTGCAACTGTAGCTTCTGCGCGCGCGTCATCTCCAAGCTCCCGCGCCTCAGCAAGCCTCTCCTCGGAAAGACGGAGAAGACGCTTCGCTTTTGCGGCGTCGCCAACTGTAAAGAGCGTCCCGACATCCTCAAATATTCGCTCAAGGAAATAAAGCGGGCTTGCCGGCGTAATGCCGGGAAGGGGGAATGAATCTTCTTGTGCGTGTGCCGTACCCACAAACGCAAAGAGGAAAGCAAACAAGAGCATCGCGACAGGCGTCCTTCCTATACTACTCAGACTTAATTTATGCATAATGTCATCCTACTAATGGAATTTAGATATTTCTTATAAAGGTCCAGAGCTTCCCTTAAGGGCCTTGGGTACAGCATACCACCAAAAAAAAACGAGGGGATGGAGTTATACACATCCACCGCCAGCGCGGAGCGCTGGCGGTGGATGTGTCTCATCTCTTCTCAATAAGTCCCTTTACTCCTGTGGCTCCTTCTTCTCCTCGCGCTGTCCGTGCTGCTGCTCACTATCCATACGAGGCGCCTGTTTCTTTCCGAAGAAAAGCCCTTTCAATTTCTCCTG
>JBBDKB010000019.1:0-22170 GCA_040879605.1 Minisyncoccota bacterium | reverse complement strand
AATAGAAGGTTCGAGTCGGGGTGGGCTTGTAAGGCCACACCCCGCTCGAACAAGTTCACGGGCAGTCGATCACGACGTTGACGTTTGCGACGTTCTCACCCGTCGCAAACATCTCAAGGAGCTCATTCTCACCGACTTCGCCTTCGGTCTTGTAGGCGAGCCGGCGTTTGCCGTCGGCTGGATCGATGCGAGGGTAGAGAACCGCACATCCATTGGGCCGATCCGAGAGGATCACCTCAAAGTAGGGATCCTGCCCGAGATCACCTCTCGGGACGATCGCTTCCCAGTAGATGAGCTCGGGGTTCCGAGCATCCCACTGGGATGCGAAGACCTTACCCCGAACCTGACCACCACGGCGCGGATCGGGGTAGGAGACTTCCATGGGGATCTCGCGATCCACCGTGGTAGCTCCTCCTCGTTTCCAGGACGCGACGAGTGCGGCGCCGTAGTCACGGCTGAAAGCACCTGGGTCGAAGGCGTAGCTCTCGTCACCCTCGTACGAGGTCACCTCGGCGAGCGCCTCCTTGAGTTCGGCCGAAAGGGAGTCGTACTCCCAGGGCCTGACACGGAACTTGTAGTGCCCCGCGTCCGTCGAGATTGTCTCGACGACTTCCTCAACCGGCTCCGGCGCCACGATTTCCTGATCGAGGCGAATCGCTCGCCACGACCAGTTGTCGCAGACCTCCGGCCTGAAGAGCTGCCAGATATACCCACCAAACCTGGTGGCGTACACGTCAGCTGGCAAATCACCGCCGGTCTCATTCCGCACCATGTCCCACCGGCGATGGACGACACTGCCGTCGCCATCGCCGATGCTCCACATCATGGAGCAGACGAGACCACCGGCCGGCAGGGTACCGCTGATGGCACCGCCATCAGCGACCATCGCCGCCCAGGCGCTCCGCACTTGGGCGGGCACCTGCTTAGCGAAGGCACCGGGGAAATTGAGCGCGAAGGAGACGTCGCCCTGGTAGGCGTTGCCTCCGGGGCGAGCCCACTTCTTGATGGACTCCCCGGCGATTGACGCCGGGCAATAGGTGCCCGTGCCAGCGATCTCGACGAGCCCTTGCGACGGGGCCGACGGCGTCGTGTTGACGAACGTCACCGGCTTCTCGTCGGGCACCGGCGCCATGACGGCGCCGGTGGTGACATCGTTGATGTTCACTCCGGCGCCAGCGACCTCGTAGGCCGGAGGCGGCGTGTATGGGTTCACCCCGGCGCACGCGCCGAGGACGAGTACCGCGGCGGTTGCCGCGATGATCTTGAGCTTCATCTTTCTGGCCCTCCTTAGGCCTTGGTTGGATCGGGGTCAATTCCCGAGTTCCGATTTAAGAAATCAAAGAACAGTTTTTCTCAAATACGTTCTCTTGCAGAGAACTACGCAACCTAGAAAATTCTAGAGCACGTAGCTCCCAACAAACTCTGCTTCTACCACAAAGCGCTCTCCCGGATCTCCAAATGAGTTACAGGTTGAAAGCGTCAGCTTTGCGTCACTTCCTGATAAATCAACGAGTGCGGAGTCAGCTTCCACAAGCTTCAGCGAATATACGCGGTAGAGATGCTCTTTGCCACCTCCCGCCACACGAATCATGTCGCCCGCTCTAAGCTCATCAAGCTTATTGAATGCCTTAAAATTGCTGTTTCGCACAATTGGCAATGAACTTGAGTGCCCAAAAAGAAAGACGTTTTTACTCTCCCCAAGCTTACCTGAACCTGGATAACGTACTGCACCTTCCTTAAGTGCCTCATCAAGAACCTTAATGTCGCGAGATTGAGGATTTTTTATTTCGACATCAACCCCAATGCTTTCAATAACGATGCGCGTTGGGTCGGCCACATTTTCGCTTGCTATCGCTTGAGACACTACTTTTTTCTCACCCTTAGTTTTATTTTCGGGAAGCAAGCCGGCCGCAGAAAGAGTGCCTACAGTGACTGAAAAGACAAGCAGAAACACAAGGAGTGACGTTGTTTTCTCCTCCCAGATACTTCGAGGTGCGCTTTTCTGCTTTCCCTTATCCATAAAGATGTAGCTTATTTGTATCATAAAATAATGCTCTTGTCAACCGGCGGCATTTGACAAATTACTAGAAGTATGATACAAATACCTCACTATGAATCCGAGAAATATTGATCAAAAAGCAGCCGAGAATTTGGCAATTAAAATTCTCGCCATTGTCGGTCTTATTGCCCTCTTAGCGCTCATCGCTTGGGGAGGCACCTACGCGATACGAAAAGCACCTGATGCATTCTCAAGCATCTCAAACACTATTCAGGCTGCTGCAGTGACGCTTACTTCAATCTTTGTGCCCGCAGAGGAGGTGCAGGAAGAAACTCCTGTAGATACAGAAAGTGAAGAGGAGGATACTGAGACAGAAGAAAATGATGTTCCTTCTGAAGGAACAGGAAGTGGAAGCGTTACTCGCACACCTGGAACCGAGACTTCCTCAACTTTCCCTATCAATGAAAATTCTACTGTAGTGTCTGATCCAAACGGCCGAGCTGATCTTGCTCCCCGCTTGCTTGCAGTTGGAGTCGTGGATGAAGACGGAAACTTTACAGAAAAAGATGAAGTAGATCAGAGTGATCGAATCGCAGTACGCTTTGCAGTTGAAAACCTTGGCACAAAAACATCAGAGACATGGCGCTTCACTGCGGTGCTTCCGACACACACAATCCATTTCTTTGACTCCCCTACTCAACAGGCGCTTCGCCCCGGAGACCGCATTGAATACACACTTGGTTTTGACGGAGTGAAAGATAATGAAAAAGTAACATTCACCGTGAATGTTGACCCCTCAAAGAGTGTCCCTGAGGTAACAAAAAATAATAACATCCTCAAAGTCGAGATCAACGTAAAGACCGACTAAACTCTCTTCAAAAATAAACTACAACAAACCCCCGCGGCATAACTGCCGCGGGGGTTTGTTGTGAAAGGCCAAAAGAGAAGTCTAGATATCAAGATTCGCGTGTTTTGCGTTTGACTGAATGAAAGACTTCCTCGCTGAAACATCCGTTCCCATCAACATATCAAATACTCGATCAGCCTCTTGAGCATCTTCCACTTTTACCTGTTTCAAAACACGCCCTCCAGGATCCATCGTTGTCTCCCAGAGTTCATCCGCATTCATTTCACCAAGTCCTTTGTATCGCTGGAGCGATATCTTTGGTGAGCTTTTAGCTTTTGGATCTGAGTTTTGAGGCTCTTCCGTGGATTCTTTAGGCTCCTCATCCCCTTCATCAGGCACTACGACTTCTTCATCAAGTCCGATCGCATTCAGATCAACTTCTCCAACAATTTTTCTCATCTCGCTTTCGGTATATGCATAGTGTATCTCCTTTCCTTTTTTAATTTTATAAAGCGGAGGTTGCGCAATATAAAGAAAGCCCCCATCAATAACCGGTCTGAAATGTCGAAAGAAAAGTGTTAAGAGAAGTGTACGAATATGCGCACCATCAACATCGGCGTCTGTTGCGATAATGATTTTGTGATAGCGAAGTTTCTCAAGGTCAAACACATCTCCAATTGCCGTCCCAAGCGCGACGACAAGCGCTTTAATCTCATTTGAAGAAAGCATCCGGTCAAGCCGCGCTCGTTCCACATTTAAAATCTTTCCCCTTAAAGGAAGAATCGCCTGCGTATTCCTGTCTCTTCCGGTTTTCGCGCTTCCTCCTGCAGAATCTCCCTCAACAATGAAAAGCTCAGATTCAGCAGGATTCCTTGTTGAACAATCAGCTAGTTTTCCAGGAAGCGTTAATCCTTCAAGTGCGCCTTTCCTGAGTACGCTGTCTTTGGCTGCTTTTGCGGCTTTGCGCGCCTTCAGCGCTAATGTCACTTTCCCGATAATGGCGCGCGCGTCTTCAGGATGCTCTTCAAGAAATTCTCCGAACGCTTCGCTGAAAACAGTTTCCACCGCGCCTCGCGCCTCAACACTGCCGAGCTTCCCTTTTGTTTGCCCTTCAAACTGGACTTCGGGAAGCTTCACTGAAACGACGCCCGTTATCCCCTCAAGCACATCGTCTCCCGTAAAATTTTCCTCGCTCTCCTTCAAAAGATTATTTTTGCGAGCATAGTTATTTAAGCTTCGCGTGAGTGCGGTTTTGAACCCAGTCATGTGTGTTCCTCCTTCCGCGTTATAGGTATTATTCGCAAACGCAAGAAGCCGAGCTGAAATATCGTCAACATATTGAAGCGACACTTCCACCATGACATTTTCTATTTCCTTCTCAATATAAAAAATATTCTTATGGATCGGCTTCTGGTGCTGATTGTAAAACTTTACAAGTGAAAGAAGTCCTCCCTCAAAATAAAAAGTCTGTGAAGGAACTTGGAGTTTAAGCTCTCTAAAATACACGGCACTCTCATCAATTTTTCCTTCGTAGTCACGCAAATCAAGTATTGTGATTCGCATTCCTTTTACAAGATATGCTTGCTGGCGCAAGTGAGAAACAATACGATTCCAGTCAAACTTTATTTCGCTGAAAATCTCAAGGTCGGGTTCAAAAGTGATAACGGTTCCGGTTATACTTGATGCTCCTTCTCTTTTTACAGACCCAGTTTTTGCTCCTCGCTTGTATTCTTGTGAGTATTTCCCGCCATCCCTATACACCTCAGCCCGCGTCCACTCTGAGAGTGCGTTCACCACAGAAACCCCAACTCCATGAAGCCCTCCCGAGACCTTATACCCTTCCCCGCCGAATTTTCCTCCTGCGTGAAGTGTCGTCATAATCGTCTCTAACGCCGAGACTTTCGTCTGCTTGTGCTTGTCAACCGGAATGCCGCGTCCGTTGTCTGTTACGCGAACACGACTTCCAGGAAGAAGTGCAACCTCAACATCATCGGCAAAACCACCCATCGCCTCATCGCGGGCATTATCAAACACCTCCCAAATGAGGTGATGAAGTCCATCGGGACCCGTCGTTCCGATATACATACCGGGCCGCTTTCGAACCGGCTCTAGACCTTCAAGGACGGCGATATCCGCCGCCCTATATGAACCATTTTCTGCCTTTTTTCTCACCATTTTTTACTGTTTTGTTGCTTTTAGTATAGCAAAAATATGGTCCAAATGGAAGCTATTTTGTTGATTACGAAGCTTATAAAAAAGATCCTACCGCACCTCGAAGCCACGCCGAGAAAGTGCGGCTTCAATTATTCCCATCCCTTGATTCACTTCATCGTCGGTAAGCGTACGCTCTTTCGACTGAAAAACAAGATGGAAGGCATAAGACACTCTTCCCTCCTTTTCAAATCGGTCAAAAAGTGTACTACGCACAAGGAGAGCCCCACCATTTTCTTTAAGTAGTTTATAAATTTCGTCTTCGTCGGTATCTCTCGGAACCCAAAAAGCGATGTCACGAAGCGCAAACGGAAATGGAGTAATCGGCTCATATTTCTTTTCTTTCTCAACTTCATCGTTTTTATACGATATATCGTATAACTTTGGTTCCGGAAGATTCTTAATGAGTTTTTCGAGATTAATTTCAAAATGTGCCCCGCTTATTTCCCCGAGCGATACGCCAAGCTCTCCTTCAAGCTCTTTTAAAACCGGACCGATCTCCCTCTTATTGGATGAAGCAAGCGCGAGATTCATGTGCTCTCCCTCCCCGCCTTGACTCATGCACGCCTTGTCAGTAGATATGCTAGGCGAGGCAAGTTTTTCAAACACTGTTCCGATTTCAAAAATCTTTACCGCAGGAAGCCCCAGGAGTGGGAGATTCTTTTTATTGAGTTCCACCGCCCCCTCAAGTCCCTCTTGCAAATTTTTCCTCAAATATTTTTTATCGCTTGCAAGCGGATTTAATATCTCAACATCACCATTCTCTGCTCGGAACGTTGGTGTCAGTACTTCAGAAAATCCTTTCTCTATGAGAGATTTCCGAATTTTCTCTGTGTAATAGAAACGCTTATTTACTTCCGGCTTTTGCTCTATCTTAGGCAATGTCCTCCCTTCAATTTTTCGATACCCATACACGCGCCCAGCCTCCTCAACTAGATCTTCCTCGATTACTACATCTCTGCGTTCAAAAGGAGCACGCACAAAAATCACACCTTCATCTTCCCGGTGAGAAAATCCCAATCGATTAAGTAGTGCGATGATTTCCTCTTTGGAAAGCGTCGTTCCAAGTGCATCATTTGCTTTAGAAACCACAACACCCACTTCAGGATTTTCTTCAGGATGAGGATAGAAGTCAGTTTGTCCTTCTACTTCGCCCCCTGCAATTTCCTTGATAAGTTCTGCTGCTTCGCGAAGCGCATACGCAGTTAACTCAGGCGATGGGTCATTTTCAAAGCGACTCGAAGCCTCTGTACGAAGCTTGAGCGCTTGAGAGGTCTTTCGTGTTGCGACAGGGTCAAAGTTTGCCGCTTCAAGTACGATATCAACAGTCTTCTCCGTTACACTTGAATACTCCCCGCCTTTAATTCCCGCGATACCAAGCGCGCGTTCACGATTTGCGATAACGAGCGTATCCTCGGTTAAGATACGCTCTTCTCCATCAAGTAAGACAATTTTCTCATCTTTCTCTGCTCTTCGCACAAGAATCTCATCCCCAACTTCTTTAAGATCAAACGCGTGAAGTGGCTGACCAATATCAAGCATCACATAGTTTGTCGCATCAACAATATTGTTAATGGAGCGCTGGCCAAGTATCTCAAGCTTCCTTTTGAGCCACTCGGGGGATTCCCCCACTTCCACTCCTTTTATCACTAGAGTTTGGTACCGGCGAGTCAGATCGCGAGCCGACACAGAAGCAGTAATTGTATTACTCTCTGGGAACCCTTTTGCTTCTCTCCCAAAAGGGTCCTCTTTCAGTGTTACATCTAAAAGTGTCGCCAATTCCCGCGCGATGCCTCGATGAGAGAGCGCATCGTGTGCACGATTGGGGAGCACATCAACATCAATCACCGTGTCCCCTACCTCACCCCCTACACGAGCTGGTTTGTTCTCGATTCCCTCAATTTCAAATGCATGAAAAGTTAATAGCTCCGCAAGTTCTTCCGGTTCTGGGAATGTGTCGAGATATTTTTTTAACCAGTTATAACTTATCTTCATGACCCTAGTGGCTATACCCTAAACCCAAAACCCTAGTCAAAACTGAGTGGTAAACCGCAAATCTCCACTATGGAAAAGCCGGATATCGTCAATCTCATGACGAATCATCAAGAGTCTCTCAATACCCCCGCCAAAGGCAAAGCCTCGGTGTTTTTCAGGATCGATACCGGCATTTTTAAGTACTACAGGGTGTACCATACCTCCTCCAAATACTTCAAGCCACTCCTCTCCTTTTGCAGATTTATGCAAAATATCAATTTCAACACTCGGTTCGGTAAATGGAAAATGTCCAGGACGAAATCGAATAGGCACATCTCTTCCAAAAAATTTTGAGAAGAAAGTCTCGAGTGTCTTCTTAAGTGTTGCAAGCGTCGCGCCTTCCTCAACAACAAGTCCTTCAACTTGATGAAACTCCGCTTCGTGCGTTGCGTCTGTTGCCTCGTTACGAAATGCTTTTCCTGGAACGATAATGCGGAGTGGTGGTTCTCTATGTTCCATATAACGCACCTGCACAGGAGAAGTGTGCGTTCTCATGACATGCGTATCATCAATCCAGAAAGTATCCTGCATGTCGCGGGAAGGATGGTCTTTTGGAACATTAAGGGAATCGAAGTTGTAGTACTCGGTTTCAAGCTCAGGGCCATCAGCAAAAGAAAACCCCATATCGAAGAAAATTGTATTTATTTCCCGGATTGCCTGAGAAATGGGGTGGCTGTAACCTTTTTCATTCTGTCTTTCCTTCTCATTCATGGATTGTAGTGTGAGTATACCTTATTCTCTCTACCCTCTAAAGCGCAACATGATAGAAAGAACCACGGTCCTTCACGTAAAGTTCTCCTTTATGAACTCGAAAAAGTGCCCCCCGTTCATCATACACAGGAATAAAATTTTTATTCGAGCGGTTGTCAATTTCAACAGCAAACACCCCCGTACCAGTTGCAACAAGCACCACTCGGTTATTCCCAGGATAGAAATCAAAGTGTCGAAGTGCAATTTGTGAAGCAAAAACGGACAACCTTTCCTGGCAGAGCCCCTCAAGATTACAGAAATAAAGCGGAATGTTATCAAGCCCTTTTGCCCACCGCGCATAAAGAGCATTCCCATCTTGCCAGATAATCATATTCCCAAGCTGCTTTACAAAGGAATCTCCGAAAATATCCTCCGTAGCAGGGCTCGCCTCTAGAAGAGACGTATCTGCTGTTGATGTTGCAAATGCAATTCTTATTTCCTCAAAGAGACGCCCTCCCTCTTCAATGAGTACTACCTTGGGCTCTTTGCTTATTAGAAATGGGTAACTCTCCGTCACTTTTTTTGGCAACACATCTAATTCTTTCTTCCACGTATGGTGGTCCTCCTTTTCAACGCGAATACTATGCACCCCAGGTAAGAGATTTTGTACAAACGTATTTTGATCAAAGCGTGACGTTTTTTTAAGGAATTTATCATCAACATACACACTTGCTCCCGATTCCCCGATCCCGATAAAGAGACCCCCCGTTTGAACAAGCTTGTACTCACCATCAAGCCGATATCCTGTTGAATAGAAAAGCAAAACAGGAAGTGTTACCGCAAAAATAAACACAAGAAGAGCGAGGAAAATACTTCTTTTTAGTTTTGAAAGCGGTTTCATATTGTGCTACTTCTTCACGACATGCTTGTGAGTAATCCAAAATCCCATGTATCTTCCAAAAAGAAGTCTCGTTTGCGCATCAAGACCCGGTAGTGCGCTAAATATCACCATGGTAACCGGCACGAGAATCCATTGTACCACCATGCCAATATAGTGGCGCATGCTTTTCCCTTTTGGCCTCGGAGGCAAAAGGGAGAGAGAAATAATAGCGGAAACCACAAGCCCAAGCATGGCGATCGTAAGAAGCGAACGCGCAACAATAGGAAGGTTATATGAAAGTACTGTTACATTGAAGGCTCTTCCTCCCACAAAAATCGGGAGCCACCCGAGAATAAATAGAATTAATGGGTGTGTTGCGAGAGACCAGAATCCTTCAACTTTCATATACGTTACTTGTAGTTTCTTTTTGAAGGGAATCTTTTTGTTTTTAGTAAAATGAAAAAGTACATACGGAATATTCTCAACACCCCATGACCAACGTCTATGCTGTTTATACACTCCCTTCATGGTTTGCCAGATTGTCGGGGCGAGGTTCGCATCCATTGAAACAGGATAAGAGATTGGGACTACCTCGTACTCGCCATTGTAAAACACAAAGAGATTCCAAAAAATTCTTGAATCTTCAGAAACCATATTCTTCTGCCAGTACCCGACTTCATAGAGTGCCTTGAAACTCATAGAGTGCGAAGAAAAAGTTGAGAGTTTCTCCGGACGCTCTTGTTGAATCATCTGCCAGAAGGTACTTGAAACGGCAACAACCCTTGAGAGAACAGGCACATCCCAGATGTTGTTATTATAAAACGGAACAGGCTGAAAAGAGACTCTGTGGGGATTTTCCACAGTTAGAAAGTGCCATGTGAGGCAATTGAAATACTCAGGATAGCAAATTGTATCAGTATCAAATGCCGACACAATAACATCCTGGTGAGGCACGGAATGTGTAGTGAGGATCTCTTTTCGCGCTTCCTCGGCCGCATAGGCAATATTTGAACCCTTCCCAATCATTTCCCCCTGCACATTATCCGGATGAAATGTCGCAAGAAAAACACCAAAGCGCCGAGCGAATTCTTTCTTCATTTTCTCTGCAATTTCTCTTCCTTCCTTCCCCCTCCTTTCCTCTCCCGCGAGAACAACAAAAAAGTGTTTCTTCTCTCCTTTTGCATCAACAAGACCCTGGAGGCTCCTTCTTACTGTTTCTTCACTCTCGATTGAAAATGGCAGAATAACAAGATGACGTATATGCTCATCTTTTAGATTGAGAAGCATATCTCCCCAATCTACTTTCAGATTATGTTTGAGACGTTTCCAGTTATAGCGAAGATGGATTGAAAAATAGATCGTCTTTAGAAGCCAATAGAGCGAAAAAAGAATAATGAAATACGCGGCAAATCGAGGAGCAAATATAGAGAGAAGTACAATACCAATCAAAGTCACCCACGACAAAATCCCAGGCAACATTTCAAATGCTCGATAAAGCACTCTGTCGCGCCCGGAAAGCTCGCTTGCGCGGCCTATATGGAGGTATTGTTTACTTGGAGATTCTTCTTGTGGTTCCATACAAAAAGAGGCCTTTCGGCATCGTGAGCATAGCAAATTCCCCTATTTTAAGCTACTTCTCTTCTTTTAGTATAGGACACCGAGCGTCCTATACTACTTGATTTGTTTGTTAGAGCCGCCTCTCGGACTTTTACCCTCCTAAATTTTGCAAGTAAAACTTACAAGCAAAACTTAGGAGGGCAGGCCGTGGACCTTCACTTTTACATCTCCTGAGCCAGCACTCGGACTCGAACCGAGGACCTATTGTTTACAAAACAATTGCTCTACCAACTGAGCTATGCTGGCTCAGGAGACACAAAAGGTACATTCATTCCCCACATCAATTTACCTCTACCAACTGAGTCCAGACGGTTTGGTCGGGATCCCGACCGCTCACGCGTCGGGACTAAGGCGGCGTTATTATTTTTTTTCCTCCTCGCGTGTACCTACATGTACCAAATAGTCGGATGC
The DNA here is from genome assembly GCA_040879605.1 of Minisyncoccota bacterium. Classification (GTDB taxonomy): domain Bacteria; phylum Patescibacteriota; class Minisyncoccia; order Phycocordibacterales; family JBBDKB01; genus JBBDKB01. The sequence continues at coordinate 11,481 of JBBDKB010000019.1, read as the reverse complement.
CCTGCCACGCTTCTTTAGTTTATTTTTTCTTCGGATTTTATCAAGGAGATACGCGAGAATATGCTCAAGAGTGTGGCGAATTTCCTCAACACACTGATTTGTCTTTTGCGTGCCATGATACCTTGCCCGCTCGGAAAAACGACGGCTCGCGCGAAGGGAGCGCTCATACAGCCTCTGAGAATGCTCACTCACCGCCTCGTCTGCTTTCCTTCTTACCTCGGGAAACAATACCCTTCTTCTCTTTATTTCCCAATATTTAAATCCGAAAAAAAGACAAAGCAACGCGAGGGAAAAGCCAAATACAACTATTTCAAATATCATGCTCTTGTCGAGAAGCGGATATATTTAGTAAGTTCCACCTTCTCACCGAATTTTTGTGTCGCCCCGGCAACAAGCTTCTCAATCGTAACCGAGGGGTCTTTCACAAACTCTTGTTCAAGAAGTACCTTGTCTTTGAAATATGCGTCGAGCTTTCCTTCAAGAATTTTTTCTTGCATTTCTTTTGGTTTGTCAGCAACTTCAGAGGCAAATACTTCTTTCGCGCTTTTCATTGAGTCCTCTGTCACTTCACTCCGAGAAAGAAATTCCGGATCTGTCGCCGCAACGTGAAGCGCAATATCGTATGCAAGTGAGATAAACTCTTCATTCTTTGCTACAAAATCCGTTTCGCAGGAAAGCGTCACCATTGCTCCGATATCCTTTGAGACATGTATATACGCCTGTACGACGCCTGAGGCGAGTTCGCGATTTGCTTTCTTTGCTGCAGCATTCGCGCTGTGTTTCCGGAGAATAACAAGAGCTTTTTCTTGATCACCTCCCGCTTCTTCAAGTGCTTTCTTGCACTGGATCACCGATACGCCAGTGCGCTCGCGCAGAGCTTTGATGTCCTCAGTTGTAATTGCCATTACTTTTCTTCCTTCTTATCTTCCTCTTTTTTAACTGGCGCTTCTTTTGCCCCCGCCTCGTATGCTTCCCGTATCACTTGCGTAAAGAAGTTGATACTTTCTACCGTTCCGTCATTCGCAACAATTGGATACGTAACTTTCTCGAGATTACAATCAGAGTTTGCAAGCGCAATAATAGGGATACTTTTTCTATTTGCCTCTTCAACCGCGATATCTTCAAAATGAGGGTCAACGACAAAAAGCGCATCCGGAAGTTTTTCTTTCATGGGAATAAGCCCTTCAAAGTTTGTTTTCAATTTCTCGATTTCCCGACTGATAAGAAGGAGCTCTTTTTTCGTATAGCGCTCTTCAAGTGTTCCTTTTTCTTTTTGCTCAAGAAGCGTCTCAAGCTTTTCAATTCGCTTTTTTATTTCAGAAAAATTCGTAATTGTTCCTCCAATCCATCGCCCAGCAACAAATGGGAGCTCCGTCTTCTCTCCCGCTGTTCGAATGACATCGCGCGCTTCATGCTTTCCACCAACAAACAAAAGAACTTTCCTTTCTCGTCCAAGGCTGTGAACATATTCCTTTGCTTCGGCAAGAAGCTCCTCCGTTTTTTCGAGATTAATAATTTCCGTTGTTCCTTTCATTCCAAAAATAAACGGCCTCACGGATGGATGGCGGCGCTTCTTTGAGTATCCAAAATGAGCTCCCACACTAAACATACGCTCAATGAGCGTTCCTGTTTCTTGCTTTTTTTCTACTGTTTCTGTTGTCATTTTGTGTTGAAATACCGATTCTGCTTCTTTTTATCTATTCTACCTACAGAGGACGAGTATAGCAAAAAACCCTTATTCTGCAACTTCTTTGCTTTCCTTACCCTCCTCTGACGCTTTTTGGAGCGCCTCAAGAATTTCCTTGATACCACCGGCCATAATTCCTTCGATATTGTGCCAGGATTCTTTAATTCTATGATCAGTAACGCGATCCTGAAGGATATTGTAGGTACGGTTTTTTTCTGAGCGATCCGCTGTTCCAACTTGGCTTCTTCTCTCTTCTGTTATTTCGGAATGGGCCCTCTCTTCCTCTTTTTCCTCAAGTTTCGCTTGAAGAATTGCCATTGCCTTCTCCTTGTTTTGAAGCTGACTCCTCTCAGAGGTGCAACGCACATCAATTCCTGTTGGCTTGTGAATGACACGAACAGCTGTCTCAACTTTATTCACGTTCTGCCCTCCTGCCCCTCCTGCCCTAGAAAATTCAATCTCAATATCACCAGGGTCAATTGTCACATTTTTTTTCTTTCTAATCGGAAGAATCGCGACCGAAGCAGTTGACGTATGCACTCTTCCTGATTTCTCGGTTGCAGGCACTCTTTGAATCCTATGAACCCCGGTTTCAAAACGAAGCTTTTTATACACATCTATCCCTTTTATTTCAAAAGAAGCATCTTTGTATCCTCCCAATTCACTTCTTGATTCATGAATCGTCCGAAGGCTCCAACCTTCTTGCTCAGCATAGCGCGCATACATAATCGCAAGTTCCTCGGCAAAAAAAGCGGCTTCCTCGCCGCCAGCGCCCGCCCTTACCTCAAGCAACACCTCGTTCGGAAATTTTTCTTCTTCTTTTTCTTGAGAAAGAATTGTTTCCATTTGCTTTGCAACTCCAGCCTTTTCAGTTTTAAGTGAGGTAAGCTCATCATGAGCGAGATCAATAAGTGAGGGGTCATTTTGCCCCATGGCATGAAGCTCCTCTTCCTTCTTCAAGAGTTCTTCATAGTAAGACGCCAGATGAGCCGTCTTTTGATTCTCCTTAAAATGTGTGAGATCAAACATAGGCAAAAAACACGGAGTTGCCGTGTGGAATATTCGCTATTTCTTTGCCTTTTGAACCCGAGCTTTGAATTTTTCTACGCGCCCTGCGGTATCCAACACTTTCTTTTTTCCTGTATAAAATGGATGTGATGCGCTTGAAATTTCAACACTGTAGAGTGGATATTCTTTGCCATCATCCAACTTTGCAGTATCAGTTGTCTCAATAGTGGAACCAATAAGAAACCGCTCTCCACTTCCGTTGTCATGGAATATAACTGATCTATAGTTTTTTGGATGAATGTCTTTCTTCATATTTCCTAAATTTCATACCGCCCGAAATAGGACGATCCGTACGGGACTGATGCCGCCACTATACGATATATGGACATAGAGCGCAAGTGAAGCTTACGACCCGGCGAGCACGTCAATTTGCCTCTGGTACCCCTCAGCAAGCTCCATCACACCATCGCCATAGAATGCATAGGCGGGATTTGAAGCATTCGTCCACCCCGCAAAGTAACGCAACGCCGCACGCCGCTCAGCGCTCTTGGTGCCAGCATCAGCGCCATTATCTTTCATCAAAAGCCCTGTTGCCATAAATGCATCTTCATTCTCATATGGGTTTGACGCTCTCCCTTTTCCAGTCAAAGCCCTTATCCTGTCTTTACTTGCTCTATACTCCCACGGCCCCTGCCAAAACTGATCCCATGAGAGTGAGCGAGAAGCGTTGTTACAATCCTGGGTATTGATGTTGATAAATCCACCGTAACAAACCCACGTGGAAGGAATGAACTGCGAAGGACCCATCGCTCCACCCCATCCATAGCCTGGCTTTTTTGAAACTGGCATTCTGTTTGGATCAAGACCAAGCTCTCTCATGAGTGCGGGAAATACCGGCTGGTCACGAGTCGGATGCATATCAATAGTCCACGTTCCTGACCCTAAAAATTCTCCAAGCCGGGTCTCCTGCGTAAGAACACCGAGAATGAGTGCCGGTCTCACCCCGGTCTTTGAGGAGGCAAAGTTAGCAAAATCAAGTGCCTCTCCAAATGGGATTGCCGCGGAATCCCGAAGCGTAAAGAGTTCCGCCCTTATCTCAGCGGCGCTTCTCTCCCTGTCAGCAATAAGTTCCTGATAGACCGCTTCGACGCCTTTTGTTTGATCAAGGATTCTCTGACGCTCTCTTTCCTGAGCTTCAATTTGCTGTTTTTGAAGTTCCTGGATGTTTCTCAATTCAACTTCTTCTGTACGCTTACGCTCCAAAAGTTCCCTTGCCTCTCTTGTCTCAACTTTTGTATCTGCAATCTCAACAAAAGAATCTCGGAGCGCGAGTTTCACTGACTGGAAACTGTCGATATCTGCAAAGAAATCAGAAAAACTCTGATTACTCAAGAGCACCTCAAGGATTGTAGTGTTATCAATTTCGTTTGTTTTTCTTATAAGCTCTGCGAGTGATTCTTTTTCTCTATCAAGCTTTACATTAAGCACTCCTATTTTTGAGTTTTTATCGTTTATATCATTTGAAAGCTGCTCGATTGCAATTGTCCTCGCACGAATACCAAGTCGTGATTTTTCAATCTTCGCATCAAGAATTGCAACATCGCGCTCAAGAGAAACTCTCTCCTCCTGCTTCGCTTCCAAAAGTCTCTGCTGTTTTGCTATCTCGGCTTCAATTTCGGTAAGATTCCTCTCGAGTGCCGCGCGCCGCTCGGCAACATTTCCACTACCCACTTGGGCATGTGAGTGAGCCCCTGGTTGCACAAGGAGGAAGAGCAAAACAAAAACGGAAAAGCTTAAGGCAAAGCGCCACATATATACCTAGTATATCAGACAAGTGAGTCCACAAAAGAGGGGGTTATTCCTCCTCTTTTGTTTCTCCTTCTTCTGCCTCCTCTTTCCCCCTCTTTTCTACTTGAATGGAAGCCATGTCAATTTCTTGAGGCTCCTCCTCCTCTTCTTCTTTGGCTTCTGCGACAAGAGCGACAACCTCATCAGATTCAGCGAGTAGTTCAACTCCCTCAGGAAGGAGAATGTCTTTCACTTGTATCTGTTTTTCAAAATCATCGAGCGAGGATATATCAACTTCAAGATGCTGAGGGAGGTGCTGTGGGAGCACTTCAATTTCAACTTCGTGGAGCACTTTTGTAAGAATACCACCGAGTGATTTTATTGCAGGTGCCTCGCCAATAAATTCAAGCGGCACACTCACCTGGAGTTTCTTTCCTTTTTCAACTACATAAAAATCAGCATGTCGCACATGCCCCTTCACTGGATCAACATCGACATCATGGATGAGCACATTTCGCTCGTCTCCAACGCCGGCAAGCGCGATGATGCTTGACTCCCCCGCCTCTTTCCATACTTTTTTGAAATCAGACGCGGAAATAGAAATAGGAGTAGCTTCCGTGGTAGTACCATAGAAAACAGCGGGAATTTTTCCTTCTTCCCTCATTTTGCGATTTTCCACTTTTGATACTTTTTCTCGCTTCTCCGCGTTAAGTGTCAACATAGAGCCCTATTGTAAGGAAATATCGCGAAAAATCAAGCCCCCACCCTCCATCATCTCCTCTGTCATCTATCTACCTATCCAAAACACTATCTAAAACATTCTCATATTCTGCAGAATATGAGAATGTTTTTTAGTTTCCTCCATGGTATTTCTTACGATACATGCCTACTACCGGCCGGCAGGTATCGTAAGGTTTTTAATTCTTTTTAACCGGGGTAATTGGCTCTTTACCAGAGAGCACCGCGATGATATTATCTGCAGCAATTTCTGCCATTTCTCCGCGTGTCTCTTCGGTTGCAGATGCAATATGAGGCGTCACGACTACATTTTCAAGTCCAGAAAGCCCGGGAGCAAGCTCGGGTTCATTTTCAAACACATCAAGCGCAGCCCCTTTAATCTTCTTTGCTTTTAGTGCCTCAACAAGCGCTCCTTCATCAATAACCGGGCCACGAGAAGAATTTATAAGATATGCGCTTTCCTTCACTAATGAGAGTCTCTCTTCATTTAAAAGATGATGCGTTGAATCAAGGAGAGGAACATGGACGCTCACCACATCAGCTTCCTTGAGTACTTCCTCGATTTCACTCTTAAATGTCGCACCGACATCTCCTTCAAGCTCTTCACTTTTCTTTACGTCATAGTAGATGATACTCATTCCGAGTCCTTTATGCGCAATCGAAGCAACTCTTGAGCCGATCCTTCCCGCGCCCAAAATACCAAGTGTTTTTCCTTTCATGTCTGTCCCAAGGAGCATCATTGGCGCCCAGCCATTATATTTTCCCGCACGAACAAACCGATCCCCTTCTGCAATCCTCGAAGTGATTGAGAGCATGAGTGCGATGGTATGTTCTGCAACCGTGTCGGTGAGTACGTCAGGCGTATTTGTAATGATCACCCCTCGCTCTTTCGCTGCGTCAAGATCAACATTGTTAAACCCAACCGCGTAATTGGCAAATATTTTGGCAGTTGGAACAGCATCAAAAATCTCGCCGTCAACTGCATCCGTAAGAAGGCACAGCACAGCGTCATATTCATTTTTTTTCAATTCTTTAATGAGTTCTTCTTTTGTGAGGACGCCATCTTTCTCACTCACAACAACCTCGTGCCCCGCGCTTACAAGTTTTTCTATTCCTACTTCTGGAATTTTTCGAGTAATATAAATTTTCCCCATATGACACTATTCTATCACGGTATACCCTCATATCAACTTCAAAAAAAGTTGATATGAGGGTATACTCTAACTAATGAGATACGATTTTATCGCGCTTGGCGATATCACCACAGATTCATTCATTGAGCTCTCGGAAAAACATGCGAGTGTTATTGAGGAGAACGGAAAAAAGAAACTCGAGATGAATTTTGGCGATAAACTGCCGTATGAAGACGTGGTTGTAGTGCCTGCCGTCGGCAACAGCCCGAATGCGAGCGTCTCTGCCCATCGTCTTGGCCTTAGATCGGGACTTGCCACAAACATGGGAGACGATCGATTCGGGGAAGAAGATATTAAGGCACTCAAGGAAGAGGGCGTGGATATCACCTATACAAAAATCCATAAAGGAAAGGGCACTAACCACCACTACGTCCTCCGCTATAAGGAAGAGCGGACAATCCTCGTCAAGCACCACCAATACGACTACAAGCTTCCCGACTTCAAAGAGCCGCCTAAGTGGATATACCTGAGTTCATTTGCGGAAAACTCTCTCCCGCATCATCACGAAATTACAGAGTATGTACGGACGCATGATGTGAAGCTCGCGTTTCAACCGGGGACTTTCCAGATGGAGCTTGGGTATGATGCACTCAAGGACGTCTATGAGGCGTCCGAGCTTTTCTTCTGCAACAAACAAGAGGCACAAAGAATACTAGAGACAAAAGAATCGGACATACGCGCACTTCTTGAGGAAATGCGCGAGCGCGGCCCGAATATTCCCGTGATTACCGACGGAGTGAAGGGTGCATATGCCTATGATGGAAATGAAAAATGGCATATGCCGATGTATCCGGACCCAAAGCCTCCCGTTGACAGAACCGGGGCAGGAGATTCATTTTCATCAACATTTACATCCGCCATCGCTCTCGGAGAAGATATACCAACAGCGCTTTCATGGGGACCGATAAACTCAATGTCTGTCGTGCAGTACATCGGCGCTCAAGAAGGCCTCCTCACAAGAGAAAAACTACTTAAGTACTTAGAAGACGCGCCTCCTGATTACGTACCAGAGAAAATCTCCTAGAAGTTTCTTAGAAACAAAGAGTGTCGCATTATTTTCCTACGCTTTTTGGCCAAGCAAGTCAAAAACTCCCCTTCTGGTATTTAAAGTGAGATATTACCAACAGCTAAAACTCCACTACTGTAGCGCTTCGTAAAATTTACTATTGAAACTGCATTTTCCACGAAGAATATACCCCACTACCGAGCCCTCTCTTCAAGAGACGTGGAGACTAGGTATAAATCTTCAGCAGAATTTGCAACAGAGATAATGATCCACGACGCTCCCGCGCCAACGATGGTGATGAGCAGTACTGCCGCGTATGAATTTATTTCTTTTCTCATTTTGTAGGGCCTTTTGTAGGGTCTCTTTTAGTCTCTCCTCCCCCTTAGTATAGGACACTCGGTGTCCTATACTAAGGGGGCTATTTTCTCTTAATTATTTTCTTTCAAGGGCTTTCCGGGCGGCTTTCTTAATCGCAGAAACGTCCATTCCGTAATGTGCCAGCAATTCTTTCGGTTCTCCCGATTGCCCAAACTCGTCAGGAACTCCGATAAATTCAATCGGTAGAGGATATTTTCTTGCAAGGAGCTCGGCCACCGCGCTTCCCATTCCTCCGGCAATTTGATGCTCTTCAATCGTAACTACCGCACCTGCGTGCTTCGCGACATCTACAATTACTCCTTCGTCCATCGGCTTTACTGTGTGATTGTTTACTACAATGCTTTCAACTCCTTCTTTTTCAAGCTCGGCTGCCGCAAGAAGCGCGGTGTGAACAAGTGACCCACATGCGATAAGCGCAACTTTTGGATTCTCTGACTCCCACATTATAAGCGCTTTGCCAATTGTGAACGGCGTTTCTTCCGTCGTAAAAATAGGAGTCTTCGCTCGGCCAAAACGAAGGTAGACAGGACTTTGTCGTTTCCCTGCGGCGATAGTTGCCTTGCGAGCTTCTTCAACATCGCACGGCACAATAACCGTCATATTCGGTTGCACTCTCATAAGAGCAACATCCTCAAGTGCTTGGTGTGTTGCCCCATCAGGACCCACCGATATCCCCGCATGCATGCCGCAGATTTTTACTGGCACATTATTAAGTGAAATTGTCGTCCGAATTTGTTCATTGTTTCTCCCGGGAGAAAACGCAGCGTATGATGCGATGAAAGGAATTTTCCCGTAATTTGCCATTCCGGAGGCAACCGTTGCCATGTTCTGCTCGGCAACACCAAGCTCCACATACCGTTCAGGAAATTTCTCCTGGAACCAGTGAGAACGCGTCGATTCGGCCAAATCAGCACAGAGCACAACCACGCGCTCATCCCTCTCTCCTAATTCACACACACCCTTCCCATACCCATCGCGTGTTGGACCCTCATCCAACATATCGGGCATAAGTGTGTGTTTATAGAGATGTGCTCGTTTTGAAATCATTTTTATTGCGCCTGACACGGCAACTGCATTAATTTTAATCCAACTTCTTTCCTCATATTTTTAATTTTCAATTTCCTAATCACACTCACTTTCAATTTCTCCCCCCAAAGTACGGAGCTCCTTAAGAAATTTCTTTGCCTCTTCCGGCTTCGGCGGTTTCCCATGCCAAGTGTAGTCAAATTCTATTCCCTTAATTCCCTTACCCGGAATCGTGTGCGCGATAATAACTGTCGGTTTCTCATAAATTGCATGTGCCTCTTCAACCGCATCAACAAACCGCTCTATGTTGTGTCCATCCACCTCAAGTACATGCCACCCAAACGATTCATATTTCGCTCGAAGCGGCTCAAGCGGCATCACGTCATGTGTCATTCCATTAATCTGGATATTATTGCGATCAATCACCGCAGTAAGATTTGAGAGCCTGTTTACTCCCGCAAACATAGCCGACTCCCATGTATTTCCGGCATCTTGCTCTCCGTCACTCATCAAACAATATGTGTGAAATTTTTTCCCATCCATGCGCGAAGCGTACGCGATTCCCGCCGCTTGCCCCAACCCTGAGCCAAGTGGCCCAGATGTTGTCTCAACAGAAGGCAATCTTTCGCGCTCCGGATGACCTTGCAAAATTGACCCGAACTTTCGAAGTTTTTTAGTCTCACTCATAGGAAAATACCCAGCGTGCGCCATCGTGGCGTAGCGAATCGGGACAATGTGCCCATTTGAGAGAATGAGCCGATCTCGCTCCTCCCAAAGCGGCTCTTTAGGGCGCTGATTGAGAATATGAAAGTAAAACGCGGTAAAAATATCCGCCATTCCTAATGGCCCGGCAGTGTGCCCCGAGCCTGCCTCGGTAAGCATTTCTATCACTGTCTCGCGAATTTCATTCGCTTTTTCTTGCAACTCTTGTGCTTTTTTTTCGGTTATCGGCATACGTATTTAAGAATTGGAGAGCTCCTCTATTGCCTCCTCAATGTTTCTCGCTCCAAAGAGCGCAGAACCTGAAACAAGGCGTGTTGCACCTGCATGAATAAGGAGCGGAGCGCTCTCCTTATTTACTCCTCCATCAACTTGAAGTATACCACTGAAGTTTTTTCTAAAATGTCGTATCTTCTCCACAACGGCGCTATCAAACTCCTGTCTTTGATATCCAATTTTTCTAATTCCCATGAACTGAATAAAATCAATGTGCTCTAAGTATGGTTCGAGTGCGCTATTTGGTGTCCCGATATTAATTGCCAAGCCAAACTCAATTGAATCTCTCATGCACGCCTCCACGTACTCAGTGCTCTCAATATGAACAATAATTCGGTCTGCCCCCGCGGCAATCCATTCGTCAATGACATGTTCCGGCTCACTGACCATCAAGTCAATTTCAAAAAGAAGCGGAGTTTCAATTTCTTTCAATTCTTGAGTGGAACCACCTACATAAGGCCAGCTCTTTGACGGAACAAATTCACCGTCCGTCACATCAATCTGAAAACTCTCGACAAGCCCCTCAACCTGTCGCACACGCTTTTCTACATCAGTAAATGATTCCGGGATGACTGCAGGGATTATATCAACCATACTTTGAGTATAGCACTCGAGTACGATATCCAAGCCAACTAGACCCCTGGAGAATAGAAGAGCGAGAACGAGTGAAGGCATCGAGGCAGCAGACTCATGATATTTCTTAATGGGTTTCTTGGTGCAGCCCCTCGATATAGTTTCCTATTTCGTTTTTCCTCTTCAGCTTTTTTGTTTTCCAAACAGACACTTCCACCATAGCTCTGTAACTCCACCGCAACTTCACCATAACGAATATTTTTCACGATCGTGAAAAATATTCGTCTCAAAATCCAAAGTGTTTCCTAAGAGGCATGTCGTATTCTATATGTTTTACCACCATAAAGAGCACGCTTTTTCCAAGATATTGATCCGCTTTTAACAAAGTAACCACCTCTTCACACTCATGAGGATACACCCAAACACTCTTCTGTATAGAAGTAAATCCAACGCGCTTCAGTGCATAACGAAGCGCGTCCCTCTTGCGTCTATATTTTTCAGGAATATCAAATATTACGACTCTCCACTGTCCATCCCATTTTTTATTTCTTTTAAGGTTCTGCCCACCTTTTCCATAAAGTGTTTCGATATAGCGCTTCCCCTGAGGAGTAAGCCGCATGTATCTTTTCCCCTTTCTCTCTTCAAATGCTATGAGACCCTTTTTAGCAAGACGTATTGTTGCATCGCGTACACCTCTTTCTCTACGGTGTCTTTTCTTCTCTTTTTCAATCTGTCCCAACACCTGAAGTGCATTGGGAGCAAGAACTGCCATGCTTACCACACCCCCAATATAAAGAGTTGTGAGAACCGCACTCGACACGTTCCCTCGCGTTATGCTTCTTTTCCTTCTTCCTTGGTGAATTTTATTCACGATCGTGAAAAATATTGGTTGAAATTTTAGTTAAGATTTTAGCTAAAGTTTGGAAAGATTAAGATCAAGAAACCAAAAGAAGGTTTTGGCGACTTGCGGCAAATTACAACAGACCACTATCGATTTTTTTGATGCGCCGAGTGTGTCGTTCATCTTCATCAAACGGCTCTTTCAACCACTCTTCTACCGCCGCTTCTGCTTCTTCGTATGGCAAGAA
>JBBDKB010000018.1:17021-22357 GCA_040879605.1 Minisyncoccota bacterium | reverse complement strand
TGTGACCCCTACGGGACTCGAACCCGTGTTTCCGCCGTGAGAGGGTGAGAACGTGCGGGGCACGTTCGCAAGATCTTTTGAGATATTTTCTGAGTATGCGAGGGAAAATATCCAAAAGGTGTACCGCCGCCGTAGGCGGGCGCGAAGCGCATCCAAGTGGCGTCGCCTCTCACGTGGAAACGAGGTTGATACCGTAGTTCACATCACAAAAAAGATCCACTTTTGTGGAAGCTTTTTTGTGATCTTTGTGACCCCTACGGGACTCGAACCCGTGTTTCCGCCGTGAGAGGGCGATGTCCTAACCGCTAGACGAAGGGGCCATTTTAGCTTAGAGCTGTCAGCTTTTAGCTTTCAGTCTTTTTCGAACGTGTGCTTTCGATAAAAAACAAGCGCTTGTAGCGCTTTCATTTTGTACCACAAAATTAACGCCTCAACCAGTAATCCTCCTGACGCACAAGAAGCTCCTTTGCTCTTTCGGGCTCTGCCATGAGACTCCCAAGAATTTTTTCCATGCGAATTGATTGGGAACCTTTTATAAGCACTACATCTCCTTCCTCAAGAATCTCTCTCAAATCTCTCCCCACTTCCTCTGCGCGCTTATATTCTATAATGCTTTTTTTCTTCATTTTTGCTCTATGTGCAGATTCTGCTGTTGCGTGAGAACGAACCCCAACAGTGAGGAGGAGATCTGCTACTTTTTGGATCGCTTTTCCTGCATTTTTGTGCGCCTCCATTGTATGTGAACCAAGCTCAAGCATATCTCCAAATAGTACAATTTTTCTGCCTTTCGCCTGAGTCTCCTCAAGCACGTTAAGTGCTTCTTCCACCGCGATGGGAGAAGAATTGTAGGTGTCATCTATCAGCACCGACTTATTGATTCCTTTTATGATGCGCATTCTGCCTGGAGGTGCGACATAACTCTCAAATGCAGAGAGCGCTTTTTCGCTTGGAATTAAGAGGGCCCTTACTACAGAGAACGCCGCGAGAAGCGTGTAGAGTTGTTGCCTACCAAGCACTTCCTTAAGAAAGATGGCATGGCCATCAATAACTGCATCAATGCCAACTGGAAGAGCTTCCTCATAGCGAATGCTATACCCCTGCGCGCGTATGTCGCCACTCTCAACACCGTAGGTTATTTTTTTATGGGTCTCGGAAGCAAGATGTTTCTTTAGAATCGGATCGTCTGCATTGTATATTAGTGTTCCATCACTCTTTAAGCCTTCAAGAAGTTTTAGCTTCTCTTCTATCACTGCTTCGGGTGACTCAAAAAATTCTACATGCACGGGAATTTCAGGAAACCGAGTAAAAACAGCAACATCAACAGGAATCCACTTTATAAGACGATGTATGTCTCCAGGTCGATCAACGCCAACTTCAAGCACAAGCCACTTTGGATAGTGATTAGGAAGAAGTATGAGCTCTATCCCCTCCCAAAGATTTTTTAGCCACTGAATTGGGTTACTCCATGCATTGGGACACCCAAGAATGGTGAGCGGTACTCCAATTTCACTGTTGTAGCTTTTTTCACTTTTGCGCACATAAAGGGAGTCTTTCAGCGCGGCATAAATTGCATCTTTTGTGCTCGTTTTCCCAACACTCCCCGTAACCGCAACAACACGAGGCTTGTACTTCTTAAGCACAAGCCTCGCTTCGAGTATCAGAAGCTCTGTAACAATTGTCTTAAAAATGTCTTTCAGGAATCTCATTGTAAAGCGTTTACTTCCAGCTGAAGGGACAACAAACTGGACCTTCTTGTTCCGCGCTATCTATCCGGTGGGATCTCATAGTAGTTGATGAGAAACTTCGTCATATCTATAAATGGATGAGTAAGAGTCTGGGAAGCATAGCGTACTCCTTGCGGTTCTACATTATAGAGGAAAATGAGAAACTGCGGGTCATATGCGGGAAAATACCCAAAAAATGAATGGAGAAACCGATCCTCATAGTAGCCCCTCTCCCCTTCCTTTGCAATTTGCGCGGTTCCTGTCTTGGCTGCAATTGAGTAATTCGGGAGTGCAACCGTACCCCCAAGAAGCGCGGAGTCAACCACCTCAACAAGCATCCTTGTAATAGTCTCGCTTGTCTCATCGCTAAAGACTCTTCTCTCATCACCAAAGGAGACCTCTTTCACATCCCCCAGTTCATACTCTATTCGTTTTGCAACATGCGGAGTAACGATAATTCCATTGTTTGCGAGCGCTCCAAGGGCTCGTACTGTCGCAACCGGTGTCATCGCGATTCCTTGTCCAAAAGATGCCGTTGCATATTCAATATCTCGGGGACTCTCCAAGTTATTGGCAATTCCCGCAACTTCTCCCGGAAGATCAATTCCAGTTTCCTCGTCTATTGCAAGATTTTTTAAGTAGGTTCTAAACTTCTCTTTACCTGTCTGTTGCATAATGAACATCGCTCCGGTGTTCAATGATTGATTGAGCACTTCCTGCATAGGTACAACTCCTCTCCCTTTTCCGTCAAAGTTTGAGATACGAGCGCCGTCTAATTCAACATACCCTTTATCGTCGTACGTTGAGAGAGGAGTGACAGCTCCAGTATCAAGTCCAATTGCCATTGTGAGAGGCTTGATAATTGACCCCATTTCATAAACGCGCTCGACAAGAGGGTTTGAAAAAACGGAAGCGTCTTTTACTGCGCCAAATTCATTGAGATTATAGTTTGGGACAACAGCGAGCGCGTATATTGACCCGGTACTCGGGTCAATCACAAGGCCCCCCACAAGTGTTGAATTCCACTCCTTTCTTACCTCATGAAGTAGTTTTTCTAACTCCAGCTGAACTGACGGCTCGATCGTTGTTATTACATCACCGGCACGCGCACTTCCCTGTTTGAAAATTGTCTTGTGGATGTTTGCAAAAACTTCTGCAAAAAAATTTCCATATGGGCTGTTGCTCCCATCACGAGAGAGCGTGCTGTTGTAGTAGCGCTCCAAACCATAACGTCCTGAACGCTCATCTCCTTTCCACCCTACAAATCCAATTGTGTGAGAGGCGAGTGTGTCCCCCGGATAATAGCGCCACCGCTCTCGATAGAGATTCACCCCTCTAAGTCCGAGCGCTTCAATTTTTTCTGCTATCTCGCTATCAAGTCCCGTCGCTATTTCCTCGTATGGGTCAGTCTTCTTTCCTGCTCGCTTAAGAAAATCTTCCTCTTGAAGCGAAACTATTTGTGAGAGTGCTTGGTACGTCACTTTCTTATCTTCAATAGCGCGAGGATCTAGTGCAAGTATAAATCCCGACTTGAGTGTCGCACCTGAGACGAGCCTCCCGTCTTTATCTTCAAAAAAAATTGACCCTCTATCAAAAAGAGTGCTCCCTGAATTTACATACTGACGATCAGCGTGCGAACTATATATTTCTCCATGTACTACTTGTACAAAGTAAAGTCGCACCAGAAGAATGAGTGCGAGTGCGAGAACTATGAGCGAGATGAATCTAATTCGGAGAATGAATCCCGCTCTCATACTTATTGATTTATTGTGAGGCCGCGCGTGGTGTGAGTAACAAAATACGCTTTTGCATCAAGATGAAAGCCGAGTGTTTGCGCATAGTCCGCATCAATTATGTTCTTCTTTGCAAGATACGCTGTCTCAATAGTGCTCAATCCCGAGCCAACACGAGCAATGTCGATCTCTGCTTCCTCTCGAATAAGCACATTCACAATCGAGGCACTGATAAAGTAAAAATAGAGTCCCAACATCACGAGAAAAAGCCCAAGAAAAGCCCAGAAGAGGCGTTCCTCAATTTTGTTTGTGAGTGTTTTCGTGACAGTTTTTCTAACAGCTTGCTTCATATAGTTGGTATTAGGCTTTTTCAAAGATTCTTAATTTTGCGCTTCTTGCTCTTGGGTTTGCCTTCACTTCCTTCTGTGCTGGGATTATTGGTTTTTTATTGACACGGATTCCTTTTCCTTCCTTCTCTTTGTTTTGAAAAAAATGCTTTACAATCCGATCTTCAAGACTATGAAAAGAAACGACTGCGATCCTTCCTTGAGAGGTGAGCTCCTCATACGCTTCTGTGAGTCCTTCCGAGAGTGCGCCCAATTCATCGTTTACTGCAATTCGCAATGCTTGAAATGTTTTTGTCGCTGGATGTACTTTCCCGCGCCTCGAGGCCACGCTTTCGATTATGCTGACCAGTTGAGATGTCGTTTTGATGACTTCCGTCTTTCGAGCATTGCCGATTGCTCCGGCGATCCTTCTTGCTTTTTTTTCCTCGCCATACTCTTTCAAAATCGCTTCGAGTTCAGCTTCGCTCCAGGAGTTCACGATTTCCTTTGCAGTCAGCTCACGTTCCGTTGACATTCTCATATCAAGTGGCTCATCTCGCTTGAAGCTGAAACCCCGTTCTGAAGATTCAAGCTGATCAGAGCTGAGACCAAGGTCAAACACTGCTTTGTTGATCCTTTTGATACCAAGATTTTCCAAGATAATTGAGATGTAGCGGAAGTTGCTGTCGACTAAGTAAATCCTGGCAATCTCCTTCTCAAATTCCTTTTCAGCTCTTTTGATAGAAGTCTCGTCTTGATCAATTCCGACTAACACTCCTTCTTTGTTGAGTGTTTTGAGAATCTCTCTGCTATAGCCGCCTCCACCAAGCGTCGCATCGAGAACAACATCACTCTCTTCTATGGACAGTCCGTGTAGGACTTCGTGTAAAAGAACACTTTTGTGAACCGAGGTAATCTGTGCGCGCTCCTCCATACTCCGGCTCATATTGCTCCCACCTCCCCGAGCTTCTCTGCCATCACATCAGCCTGACTCTCAATGTGGCGTTTGTATGTCTCCCAGACCTTCTCATCCCACACCTCAAGCCTGCTACCGACTCCAGAGAGCACTACTTTACTCCTCAAACCGGCGAAGACTTTTAAGTAATCCGGGATAAGAATTCTTCCAGCACTATCCACGTCTACTTCAGATGCACCAGAGAGCAGGAATCGGTTAAAGCCTCGTGTGTCGGCCGCGCCCATGGGAAGCTCTGCTAGCTTTTCCGAAATCTTTTTCCACTCGCTTGGTGAATACACAAAAAGGCAATTATCGAGTCCCCGCGTAACAACTATTTTCTTCCCCAGTTCTTTCCGAAACTTTGAAGGAAGCGAGAGTCGCTTTTTAGGGTCGAGCGTATGTGTATACTCACCGATCAACATAAATATCGTGGAGCGCTTCTAGCGCCCCGCCCCCCGTAGTCGCGCACGGGTGCATCAGGCGTTTCTACAGAAAGCGGGGGTCTGAAGCACATGTGAGCTTTTTTCCCACTTTATCCCACTATTTAAGAATAGTACTACACTTCATCCCACATCAAAAATCAAAGTTATCCACAAAA
>JBBDKB010000018.1:3325-16921 GCA_040879605.1 Minisyncoccota bacterium | reverse complement strand
GCTTCTCGAAGTGGCATATCAACAAGGAATGCGAAGAGGCGCTCTGAAAATCCATGTCCCGCAGTCGGCGGCATCCCGTGCTCAAGTGCTTCAACAAATTCCATATCCGCCATCTGTGCCTCCTCATCTCCTTTATCGCGCATCTCCTGTTGATGCTCAAATCGCTCTCTCTGGTCAACCGGATCATTCAACTCGCTGTATCCTTGCCCAACTTCACTTCCTGCAATAATAAAGTGGAACCGCTCTACCGTGTGAGCATTGTCAGGAGAACTTTTTGCGAGTGGCGAAGTAATTTTCGGCTCATTTACAAGAATTGCCGGGCCTCCGATTGAACGCCGGCAATACTTCCAAAGAACATCAATGAGTCTCTCTTTATTCGCATTGTCCTCAAACTCTTGACTAAGCTCCTTAAGTTTCGTTTTCATCTCACCCTCACTCGCCTCCCAGATATCAACGCCAGTTTGCTTTTTTACTTCCTCGGCGTAATCAATAAGTGGCCAGTCACCTGAAAAATCAACATCAAAACCACGTATTGAAAACTGAAGCGTGCCGAATGTTTCCTCGATCACTTCCTGGTAACATTTCTTCAGAAACTCATACATCTGCCTATAGTCAGCATACGCCCAGTATGCCTCACACTGCTCATAATCTTGAGCATGCTCGGGAGAAATTCCCTCATTCCTGAAAGCCCTTCCAATTTCAAAAGTCTTTGGGAACCCCGCAACCATTAAGCGCTTCTGCCAAAGCTCTCCGACAGAGATTCTTAAGTAGAGATCAAGATCCAAATCGTGGTGATGTGTCGCGAAGGGACGCGCGTCTCCCCCGCCAGTTGTCACTTCAAGTATAGGTGTATGAACTTCAAGAAACCCGTGCTGAATGTGATACTCACGCACCGCTTGCCAGAATTTTGCTCGCTTTTCTATCATGTCTCTCACCTCCTCATGCGTAAGGATATCAAGATAGCGTTTGCGCAAGCGCTCCTCTTTATTCTCAAACCCAGAGTGTTGATCCGGAAGCGGACGAAGCGACTTTGAGAGCACTCCCCACTCACGCACAAGAAGCGTTTCTTGTCCTGTTTTTGTGAGGAAAGAAGTGCCCTTCGCTTCTATAAAATCCCCCATATCCATCGTCTCTATAAAAAGCTCCACAGCCTCTTCTCCCGTTTCATCTTTCTTCAAAAGAATCTGTACTTTCCCCGTGCCGTCAAATAGATCAGCAAACACAACACCTCCATGCTCGCGCAACCCTAAGATTCGCCCTGCGATTGTGGTAGGAGCCTCTTCATACTTCTTAAAATCTTTTAGGTAGTCCGCTATCGATACCTCGCGAGTACTGCGGGCAGGATACGGATCAATCCCCCTTTCTCGCAAGAGGTTTAATTTTCTGATGCGCTCATTGCGCAACTCCTTCAATGAAGACATTATTCAACGCTTATGACTTTGTAGTGTTTTTTTCCGGTCGGAGTCTCAAAAGAAAATGTTTCTCCTTTTTTCTTCCCCATCATCGCTTCCCCAAGAGGAGAGAGATGCGAGATTTTTCTCTCCTGCATGTTTGCTTCTTCAGAGCCCACGACTTGATAGCTGTGCTTTTCTTTTTCTCCTTCTTTCTGGATCGTAACGTGTGATCCAAGCCCCACGAAATCTCCACGTGGCGCGGATACAATTTTTGCGGACTGGAGTATGGATTCAATCTTCTGAATACGTTCTTCTATTGCCGCTTGCAGATCGCGTGCTTCTTGATATTCAGCGTTCTCAGAGAGATCACCAAGAGAACGAGCGTATTCGAGTTTCTCCGCAACTTCTTTTCGTTTTGCCTTTTTTAATTGATTGAGCTCGCGTTCAAGCTCTTCAAATTTTTCCTGCGAAAGAAATTCTACGTCTTTGCTCATATTGGGCGTTATTATACGCTATCTCTATCATTCGCGCAATCTGCGTGAACGGCGAAAGGGGCCGGGGAAACAGCCTGATGTTTTCCCGTGGAGGAGATCAGCCCCGGACTTCGTTTTACAGGAAGTGCGGGGTGTTGAGAACCGTGGGTTCTCAAAATTAGAAATTTGGAAGGCCAAAATTTCTAATTCTACTTTGCAAGGTACTCTCGTCGATTGTTCTCTAGCCAGTCAAGAGTCTGCCTCATTATGTACACTCCTCCGATTGTGTTTGTTTCCGGCCCCCCCTCCATTAATACCACAAAGGCATACCTCGGCTTCTCGTACGGAAAAAATCCGACAACCCACGAATGCACAATTCTCTTTTGCGAGCCAACTTCAGCTGTTCCTGTTTTTGCGGCAACAGAAGTATATGGCACATTCAAGCCTCGCGCAGTTCCAAAGAGTACCGCGTCCCTCATTCCAGCTTGCACTATTTCAATATATCCAGGTGGAAGGTCTATTTTTTCTGTTCTCCCCTGCTCTCCTTTCAGGAGTGTAGGAGTAACAAGTACCCCATCGTGTGCAAGCCCCGCAGTCGCGCGCAAAGCTTGGAGCGGCGTTGTTTGAAATCCATATTGCCCAATTGCGGTGTGATATGTGTTCCCCAAACGCCATGTCCCGTCTTCAAAATTCTCTGCCTTCCACTCAGGATTCGGAATAACTCCTTTTGGCTCGCTCCCAAATGCAACTCCTGTCTCTTCTCCAAACCCAAAAAGACGAGTATATTTTTCAATATTTCGAATACCGATTCCTTTTTGGTTTTCAAATCCTCCGCCTACTTGATAAAAGTACACATCCGAAGACACCGCGAGTGCTTCACGCAAATTCACCGCCCCATGCGCTTTCCAGTCTCTAAAAACAGTAAATTCATTTGGAACATACGGGTTAGGGACACGCAAACTACCCGTGCTCACAATCTCTTTTTCAGGAGAGATTACTCCTTCATTCAACGCCCCAAGTGCGATAAATGGTTTTATTATAGAGCCCGGCGCGTAGAGCCCTGAAACAACTCTGTTGAGAAATACTTTCCGTGCATCAGTGGTATACGAATCAATAGCGGCCTGGTCTGCATTTCCAGAAAGAGTATTTGAGTTATATTCAGGATAACTTGTAAGGGCAATGACTTCCCCGGTTTCCACATCCATAATCGCTCCGGCCCCCCCTTGAAATGGAGCCCTGTCTGCAAGCTCCTTTATCGCGATATGGAGCCTGCTTGTAAGATCGCGATCAATGGAGAGAGTGAGACTTTCTCCATCTTGAGGCGGTTCTATCACACTTTCTGACTTCACTTCTCCAAGTGCATTAGTTTCTACAATTTTCAAACCGTTCTCTCCCTTCAATTGTTCATCAAACACTCTCTCCACTCCGGCAAGCGCTTTATACTCATTCTGATAGTACTTCTCATACACATCTTTTTGGGGAAGACTCACGTATCCCAATAAATGAGAGAGTCCCGGTACATCAGAATAAAGACGTGCCGAGAAAGCCTCCCCTTCACGTGGCGCATTCCAAGCAAGTTCTTCTCCATTTCGATCATAAAGCAATCCTCGTTCAGCAAAAAGAAATGAATGATGAAGGCGATTGTTCTCGCTGTAGGAAGCGTACACTTCCCCGTTTTCTATTTGTAAAAACCAAAGTCTCCCGATGCCAACGCCACCCACAATGAAAAGAACAATGGCAAAAAGTACGAACGTTCGCTTTGAAATAGGACGCTCAAGCCTCCCCTCAAACTGAGAAGTGTCGAATTCTGGCAAATTGCTTGAATCAAGAAAAATCTCATCCGGCTCGATTGTCGAATTGCTTTTTTTCCCGAATCGGTTTTTCAATAGTCTCCTTAGATTTGAAAACATCCTCCATAGTATACCCCCAAAAAGCTCCTCCCCCTTAAAAAAGCCAGACACTCAGTGTCTGGCTTTAAGGGGTTATTCTAAAACCTGCGGTCGTACATAATGAGAAAACGCTTTGCGAAAACTGAAAACAGAAGAAATCCAGCAAGAAGTATGGTGAAAAAGAAGTGTATATCAAGAAAGTGATGCGGACTTGGATAAAAACCATCAAGAAGAACCCCTGCCACGAGTACCTCAGGCGCAAAGTAAAGAAATGAGAGGGTAAAGGCGAGAATAACTGTTACCCACCAAGGAAAAAGAAAAACCGAGGCAAAAAGAAAAAGTAACAAAAAAAGTCGCACTAAGATGCGCTTGTGTGTTAAGTACTTCATTGTATCGTCACTTCTACAAACCGAATCGCGCGAGGGTTTATTGGAAGCCTGAATAGAATCCTCTGAAAAGAGTCCGTTGGATTACGATGGATCTCCTTGACTGACCCCAAGAACCTATTTTCAAGATGAGGCATAAGAGCCACATCCCCCTCTTTAACAGGAACATCACGAGGAAGAAGCATTAAAAAATTTCCACTACCTCTTCCTTCGGCAACCGCTTCAACCTGCCCTTCTCCGAGCAACACCTCCGTTTTGACTCCAGATGAAGAAAAAAGAACTACTTTTGAAGAAGTCTCAAACACCTCCTCCACTTCGCCGAGCAAAAGCTCACCAGTAAAGAAGACAGATGCACCCTCAGTTATTCCATCTTCCGCTCCCACATCAATAATAAGTGTGTCAAAAGAAGTTGAAGGAGGGCGGGAAAGAACAATGGCAAGGACTCTATTTCTTGTCGCATCATCCCTTCCAAGGAGACGCTTTAAATCCCTATTCTCATTGAGAAGCGCCTCTCGTGTAAGATTCTGAAATTCAAGAAGAGCGACTCTTTCTTTGAGGTCCCTGTTCTCTTCCATCAGTTCTTCTTGTGGCCTCAGCGCCCCGATCACAAGAGCAGATTCCTCAACTATAAAATTCTTCGCGCTCCAAAGCGGTATACCAAGAGAATGAGTGAATGACGAAAGTGCGCGAGGTATCGGCGGATTGTAGAAGGCAACAAGAAGCAATACTCCGACTAGAAGCAGGAGAAGCAGTTTTCCCTTATTGTTGTTTTTTTTAGGCCTTGGGTGAAATTTCATCTTCGCTTTCTATAAATATCTCTCTGAACCGCTCAATATCCTCAAGCACAATCCCGGTCCCGCGAACTACCGAAGTAAGCGGATCTTCCGCGACATGGACTTGAATTTTGAGTATGCTCGTGAGTAATTCAGGCATTCCCCTGATAAGTGCTCCTCCTCCAGTAAGATAAATCCCTCTCTGCATCACATCAGAGAGAACCTCGGGAGGAGTTGTCTCAAGCACTTCCTTTATGGATTCAATAAGGTTATCAAGAGAGCTTGAAATCGCTTCCCGCAAATCGCTGTCGGTGATAATCACTTCCCGAGGAAGCCCGGTAATCAAGTCGCGTCCCCGCACCGTTGCCTCAATTGGTTCTCCTCCCTCAAGCACCGAACACGCCGCCATCTTTAATTCTTCTGAAGTTTTTTCTCCAATTAAAATTTTAAATTCTCCGCGGATATAAGAGATGATGTCATTGTTTAATTGATCTCCAGCGATACGCACATTCTTCGAGCGAACAATACCGCCAAGTGAGATGACCGCAACATCAGTGGTACCCCCTCCGATATCAATAATCATGCTCCCCACCGGATCATGCACCGGTAGACGAATGCCGATTGCTCCGGCCATTGGCTCTTCAATGATATGCACTTCACGCGCTCCCGCATTCCTTGCTGCGTCGCGCACGGCCCTTGTTTCAACATTTGTAATACCCGAAGGTACCCCGATAACCACGCGTGGCCCAAGAAGTTTTTTTCCTTCTCCTTGCGCTTTGTTGATTAAATAAGAGAGCATCTCTTCAGTCACTTCAAAATCCGAGATCACTCCGTCAACAAGTGGACGTATCGCAACCACATGCGCAGGCGTCCTTCCCAGCATATTGCGCGCCTGAGTACCGACAGCAACCACCTGACCTGTTTTTTGATTTACTGCGACAACCGAGGGCTCGCTAATAACAATTCCTTTACCTTTTACATAGACAAGCGTATTCGCTGTGCCAAGGTCAATTCCAATGTCATTTGAAAAAAAGGAGTAACATTTCGCGACTTGCTCGTCTAAGAGCTTCTTCGGATGGTAGTTCTTCCACATAATGCGATAAGTTCTTCCTTGCTCTTAAATTCAGTCTCTCCTGTCGATCTTTTTACCACTTCAATCTTTCCTTCCTCTCTATTCTTCCCTCCCACGATCGCCCGATAAGGAATGCCAATGAGATCACTATCTGCAAATTTCTCTCCCGCATTCACTGTGCGGTCATCATAAAGAGTCTCGACTCCCACATTCACAAGCTCTTCATAAAGCTCGTCTCCCGCTCCCTCCTTAAGAGCAACCAGGTGAAGCAAAAATGGCGCAATTTCTTCCGGCCATATGATTCCCTTATCATCAGCGAGTGTCTCAACAATAGTTCCCATCACACGCCCAGGGCCGATCCCATAGGAACCCATAATAACCGGCTTTGAACTGCCGTCTTCGTCTTTGTAGAGCAAGCCAAGCGCTTCTGAATATTTGCTACCGAGCGGAAAAATGTTCCCGACCTCAACCGCGCGCGCTTCTTTCATGTTCTCCTTCTTGAGTCCATGCTCTTTGAGCACATCATCTGTGTATACTTCTTTATTCACCGCAAGCTTCTTCTCCTCGTCGATATAGATAGTATCTTCCCCCGCATCGCAGATAGTTTGAAACTCATCGGTCAAGCCGCTTGTAAATGAGCCTCCCGCCGCAAGCGTTCGATACGTCTGCGCCCCAATACCAAGGCGCTTGAAAATTTCACCATACGCTTCCGCAGACTTTTCATAAAATTCCTTAAATTCCTCCTCATTTCTGCTAAAGGAGTACATGTCTTTCATAATAAATTCTCGTGTTCTCATGATCCCGCTTTTTGCACGAAGCTCATTCCGAAATTTATTTTGGAATTGATAGATATATTTTGGAAGATCTTTGTGAGATGAAATGTGCTCTCTCAAAAGCGCGGTGAGCGGTTCTTCATGCGTATTTGCAACACCGAGCTCTGTACCGTTAGCAAGTTTCGTCTTAAACCAGATATCAACCACACTCTCGTCCCATCGCCCGCTCTTCTCCCACACTTCCTTATCTTGCAAGGTCGTCATGAGAATTTCCTGCCCGCCAATCTTATTCACTTCTTCACGAATCACTTGCATAATGTTCTTGAGCACACGAAGCCCGAGGGGCAGATAATCGTAGACTCCCGCCATTTCCTTATGAATAAAACCCCCGCGGACAAGAAGTTGCGCGCTTTTGGCCACTTCATCGCTTGGGGCTTCTCGACGTGTTTTTGTAAAGAGTTGTGATTGACGCATGGGGCTATTGTACCCGAACACTAAGTTTGTTGCCAATCCTCAAAATTCCAGAGAATTTTGAAGGAGTTTTGAGATCTTGCCGCGGCAGCACGCACACTTAGTGTACGGGTGTACCACAGGAAGGAAGAGAGTTAAAAAAGTGTCGCGGGAACCCGTGTTCCCGCGACCTACCCACTTAGAATGCTCCTTTGGTTATCAAGCCAAAGGCTCACCCAAAGCGGAACATCTTCCTGCACCTCTTTACTTTCAACCGACTCCTTCCATCGGTAAAAAGCTCTTTCAGGATCATCGTGACCCCTTACTCGACCGTACATCTTGTACGATTCCTTAAAAATTTCCAGAACCTCTTCTTCTGAAACGCTCCTTCCAATTGCCTCCAAAAGGCAGGTGACTGACGAGTGACCATTGATATTCATACTGCACCTCCTCCTCAAGAATTACCTTCTCGAAGAAATTCGTCAACCAATGAAGGTGGACTACTTAGAGAAGTCTGAGAATATCATTGTAAGTCACCGCAATAATAAGGAGGATAAGGAGAATAAACCCAATCCCATTGGCAGTATTTACAATACTCGCACGGATTGGCGAGCCTTTAATCGCCTCAATAATGACAAAGACGATTCTGCCTCCATCGAGTGCTGGAAATGGGAGTAGATTAATGACTGCGAGATTGAGTGAAATAAACGCGGTAAAACTAATTAAGTATGCAAAGCCAAGAGCTCCCGCGTCCCCTACTAAAGAAACAATACCTACCGGCCCCGCAATTTCTTGTAAGTTTGCATTGAGAGTGAAGGCATCAATAATAAAGTTCGTAATCGCAACAGTTACCAACGCAAGAGAAGAGAGTGTTGTGCGCGCACCTTCATAGAGCGCTCCATACCAAGGAAGCGTCACAATCCCCACTTCCGCGAGTTGAATCCCTATAACCTGCCCTTCCACTCCTTCAAGCTTCTTTGGCACAAGGGTGTACTCGCTTCTCTCACCTGCTCTCTCTGTGATAAGTGTAAATTCTCCTCCTTCTCTTATAAATTGAGATATTTTTTCTGAAGAAAGCTGGCTTACTACTCCCTCACGCATTATTCCAACAATTTCTGAGCCGGAAGCTACCCCCGCCTCTCCCGCAGGAGAGGCGGGGATCACATTCCCTATCACTACCTTGAGATCACTGACCTTCGCATTCGGATACTCATTTGGGCTTGCGGGAATACCGGTTAAAAAGCCAAACGTAAAGAGAACCCACGCAAAAAGCACGTTGAAGAGAACACCTCCGAAAAGTACTGCAATCTGGGCCCACTTTGATTTATTCACAAAACTCCTCTCGCTGTCGGACCCTGATGTCGCCTCCTCACTTGGATTTTCTCCAAAAATCTTCACAAACCCTCCAATCGGAAGGAGGTTGAACGAGTAGAGAGTTTCACCAATTTTTTTCCCAAAGAGCCGAGGAGGAAACCCAATGCCAAACTCATCAACACGAATACCCGCGCGTTTCGCAATGAGAAAATGCCCCAGTTCGTGCACAAGCACGAGCACAAAAAGGATAATAAAAAAGAGGAGTATAGACATGCTATCCTTCTATCTCTTTTAGTTTTCTCTCAGAAATCTCATTCAACTCTTTATTTCCTTTATCAACGATTTCCTGCATTTCTTCTTTCCCTTGATATTTGTCATCCTCAGTAAGTTCGTCCGCTTTCTCTTTTTTCTGAATATCACTCCACGTTTCGTCACGCACATTCCTCACTGAAATTCGTGCCTCCTCAAGTTTACTCTTCACAAGTTTAGCCAATTGTTCTCTTCGCTCGGAAGTAAGCTCCGGGAAAGAGACGACAACGCCATTTTGGTCAGCTCCCACGGAAGCACCGAGCCCGCTGTTAGTAACTGCTCGTTCAATCTCCTTTACTTGAGAGACATCAAATGGAGTCACGCGAAGAGACCGAGCGTCAAGTACTGAAACGTTACCGATTTGATTCAATGGCATACGAGAGCCATACACTTCACCCTGGATTCCATCAAGAAGCGCGGGGGTCGCGCGAGAGGCGCGAATGCCAGAATACTCTCCCCGAAGCCAGTCCTTTGCTTCTTCTGTTTTTGCCTTGAGATGTTTAAAATCGTATTTCATAAAAACATTGTAGCAAAAAAAGATGCTTACGCGAGAGTTGCGACAACATACTCAAGAATTTGGCGAACCGAAGCTCCGGGTGCAGAGAGGAGTTTCTTTGCCTCGGTGATATGTAGTAAATCCCTCTTCCCTTTCTCTGTCCCCTTTTTCTCATAGATTTCCTTCTCAAGATAATTAAGAAATAAAAGTGCATCCGAAGCACTCCTCTCCTCAACAAGAGGCTCAAGCAACTTCACCCGGTCCGCTTTTGTCGCTTTCAAGAAATTCCGAACATCAATGTTCTGCTCTCCTTCTCCTTTCCACTCAATAAGCGAGAGACGGGAGCGCACAGTTCCTAGCAAAAGTTCTCTGTTGGGAACAAGTATAAAAAAATGAGTATCCCGAGTCGGCTCTTCAAGTGCCTTTAGGAGTGCGTTTTGTGCTTCGGGAGTTCCGGAGTGCATTGCAATCACAAAATATTTCTTTCCTTCGACTGCACCTTTATTTGATGCGAGTTCTTTTATCTTTCTTCCCTCATCGGCAGAAAGTTTATCTGTTTCAAGAATGTAGGCATTTGGATTCGCCCGGAGCGGAAGCACTTCATATAAACCTGCAAGCGCACTTAGAAGATCTCCTTCAATCAAATACCCTTGAAAAAGGGAGTCGTTCTTTATGTGTCTCTTGAGCTCATCCATTTGACCATTCTAGCAAAAGTTTCAGGAAAAATAGTAAACACAGAACCTTACGATATATCGTAAGGTTCTTCATTCGATGTAAAAGAAAAAAATTGATTTTGTATGATATGTCGAGCAAGAATAAAGATGGCCCGGCGCGCGTACGCGCCGGGCCAAATCAGGAGGGGTCACTCTGCTTCCGCAAGAATGTCCCCCAAGGTGAGTTCGGAGGAGTGCTCTCTGGCACTCTCTCCTGAGTAGTCGCGGAAGATCTCCTTCCACGTCGAGACGAGCTCGACGCCTCCGGCGAGGTCACGCCGGAGAAGGAACCCGAGCCACCAAGCGTTCTCGACACTTGTCGAGGAAACACCATAGTGGGCCTCGAAGGTCCTCGCGAAGTGCTCGGTCCTCTCACAGCCCACCTCATCCCGATACTCCTCGCTGAGACGCTGGCACTTCGCCCAGAGCGGCTGGAGCTCGGCGAGGCTGCGGTTGTACGCCCCCGTCATGACGGGGATGGCATCCACGAGCATCCGCTCGAGCCTGCCATATCCGAGCACCTTGGAGAGGAGCGGCGTCAAAGTTGGCGCCGCCATCTCGTAAGCCACGCGCGCGATCGTCGGATTGTTGACGATCGCGATGCGGAACTCATCGAAGGCTCCCCGAATGCCGAGGACTTCGTTGAACCCCCACCCGAAACGGGCGAGGGTCTTTCCTGCATCAAGCTCGCTCTCGCTGACGAGCGAGACCTGCCAGGCGACCCCGAGCAACTGCTGGGGGTCCGCAATGACCTCGAGGAGCAACTCGCGCTCCTCTGCCACCGCGACCATCGAGCCGCGCACCTGCGCGAGCTCTTCTTCGAGCTCGCTCGCCTCGATGGCGAGAACCTCGACCTCGGCCTCGAGCGCATCGCGCTCGATGACTGCCGTCGTCTCCTCGACGGGGGCATCTTCGATCTCCGACAAAATCCCAACGATGAAACCGACAACGAAAACGGTCACCAAAAGACCCGCCACAAACAGAAGCTCAACCTTACGGTTGGCGTTGTTGTTTGCCGCCCTCATGTAACCCTCCTTGCGCTTTCGCGCCAAACAAAAAAGGCGTTATTGCCTTTTTAAATTAAAGCATATTTATATAGAAATGTCAATTACCCTTCGACTTCACGCTAAGAAATTCAAACTTATACGATATATCGTATAACTTTGTTCGATATATTAAACAAAACTAAGTTTCCCATTAGTATAGGACACCGAGTGTCCTATACTAATGAAAGCTGATACCTGACAGCTTGAAGCTCAAAACGCTAATCCCGCCTGGCGGGATTAGCGTTTTGAGATAATACTTTTCTTGTATGTGTCCAAGTGATCAAGTGCGATACCCGTTCCGCGCACAACACAAAATTGTGGATCATCCGCCAAAATTGCTTTTACCCCCGTTCGCCGATACACAAGCTCCGGAAAATTTCTCAACTGCGAAGAACCACCCGTCATGATAATCCCTTTGTCGATAATATCAGCTGAAAGCTCCGGTGGAGTTTCTTGGAGCACATCTTTAATAGTTTTGATCATCTCACGCAACTCTCTTCCGATGGCCTTCACAATTTCATTCGTGCTGATTTCAGCCGTCTGAGGGAGTCCAGTTAAAAGATCTCGTCCTTTAACAATCATAGTGAGCTCTTCATCAAGCGAGACCGCCGATCCAACTGTGATTTTGATATCTTCAGCCATCTTATCTCCAATCGCGAGGTTAAATACTTTCTTTACATAGTCAGCAATCGCCGCGTCAATTCTATTCCCTGCGCATTTCACTGATTTTGAAGCAACAATTCCTCCAAGTGAGATAACCGCGACATCAATTGTCCCGCCTCCAATATCTACAACCATATGCCCGCGCGCTTCATAAATCGGGATTCCTGCACCAATCGCCGCGAGGATTGGCTCCTTTACGACATACGCACTCTTCGCCCCTGCTTTAGTTGCCGCTTCCACCACAGCCCTTCTCTCCGTTCCGGTCACACCTGCGGGAACAGACACCATCACCTCAGGGCGAAAAATATTCCACTTCGGAAGCGCCTTTCGCATGTAGTAGCGAAGCATCGCCTCTGTCACTCTATAATCTGCAATTACACCATCCTTCATTGGCCGATAGGCAATAATGCTCTCAGGGGTCCTTCCGATCATTTCTTTTGCCTCATTCCCTACAGCAAGAATACGGTTATCTTCTTCTGAAACCGCTACAACTGAAGGCTCATGCAAGACAACTCCTTTTCCAGGAAGAAAGACGAGCGTCGTCGTGGTGCCTAAATCAATCCCGAGTCGTGTTGAGAAAAATGACATATGAGTACAAATGTAGAACTATAGTACCGCCTCCGAGGCGGAAAAACAAAAAATGGCAAGAAAACGCTTCTTGCGCGACTTTGAATACTCAGAGAATATATCACATATCTGCTATACTAATCGGACAACCACTCCAAAATGAATACTAAAAAAGCACAAAAGGAAATTGGAAAACTTATCCAAACACTCCGCGAGGAGAAAGGATTTACGCAAAAGGAGCTCGCAAGAGCACTCA
The DNA here is from genome assembly GCA_040879605.1 of Minisyncoccota bacterium. Lineage (GTDB taxonomy): Bacteria > Patescibacteriota > Minisyncoccia > Phycocordibacterales > JBBDKB01 > JBBDKB01. The sequence continues at coordinate 4,347 of JBBDKB010000018.1, read as the reverse complement.
AGACCACGCAGAGTGCTGTTGCTCGCATCGAGCAAGGCGCACAAAACCTAAGTACCGGTACGCTTGCAAAAATTTCTGAAGCGCTTGGAAAAGACATCATCACAATTTCTGACGGGCATCTTAACTTTGAAATTGAAGGCGGAAGAAAGTTGAAAGGCTCCGTTACCACAAGCACATCAAAAAATGGCGCGGTCGGACTTCTGTGTGCTTCCCTTTTAAATTATGGCAAGACAACGCTTTATGACGTTCCTCACATTGAGGAAGTAAACAGAATTCTTGAAGTCCTTGAGAGTATCGGAGTGCGCATCTCTTGGAAAGGGGCTACCCTCACGCTCGAGCGTCCAGAAGTACTTAATCTAAGGTCAATCAATAAAGAGGCTGCGAAGAAAACGAGGAGTATCGTAATGCTTATCGGTCCGCTCATCCACGAACTTCCGCAATTTTCTCTTCCGCAGTCAGGTGGATGCAAATTGGGATCTCGAACCGTGCGTCCGCACTTCTACGCACTCGAAGGATTCGGAGTTTCAATTGAAGCAAAGGAAGGAGAATTTAGAATAAAGACAAAGAGAAAGAAACCAAAAGAAATTATCCTCTATGAATCCGGAGACACCGTTACAGAGAACGCGCTTATGGCAGCTGCTCTCTCCCCTTCTCCTGTAATACTGAAATATGCTTCCGCAAATTACCAAGTCCAAGAGCTCTGCTTCTTCCTTGAGAAACTCGGAGTCAAAATTGAAGGCATCGGCACCACGACACTCACCATAACCGGCGTTCCAGAGATAAAAGAAAATGTTGAGTATTCACTTGCCGAAGACCCGACCGACACTATGTTTTTCATTGCCGCTGCAATAGTAACCAGCTCAGGAATTGTAATCAAACGAGCACCTATTGATTTCCTTGAGCTTGAACTCTTGAAGCTTGAGAAAATGAATTTCAAATTTTCACTCTCCACACCATACCTATCAAAAAATGGAAAAACAAAACTTGTTGATATCACCACGAAACCCTCTAAGCTCGTCGCC
>JBBDKB010000018.1:0-3225 GCA_040879605.1 Minisyncoccota bacterium | reverse complement strand
ACCTCAAATTCTCTTACCAAAGCTACTCTTTTACCTCATTCGGGCTAAGAGAGTAGCTTTTTGCTATGCTTCTGGTAATGACAAAGATTGTCCACGTCATCCCCATAGCCAGAGGCATAAAAAGAGAGAGGCTCTCCTATTTTACAGGGGTGTCTGCAGAAGCTGGGAGCATTGTTTCAGTCCCGCTTCGCAAGAAGACGGTTCCTGCGCTTGTTATTGATACTGAAGAAGTCAGTGAAGCAAAATCAAGAATCAGAAGCGCCGGATATACAATAAAAAAGACAAACGCCAGAAGCGCAAAGCAAGTCCTCCTTCCCGCTTTCTTGCGCGCAACAAAGAGAGCGAAAGAATATTATGCAAGCACCACAGGTTCAACGCTCTTTAGCATACTCCCGCAATCTCTTTTTAAAGATCTCGCAAAACTCGAAACTCCGGAATTTAAAAAACAAAAACAAAAAGAAGAACAAAGCGAGAGCAACATCGCTATTCAAAAACTCGTACTACAAGCAGAGCGGCACGATCGGGTTGAGCATTACAAAAATATTGCGAGAGAAAGTTTTGCAAAAAAAGAATCCGTACTTATTGTTGCCCCCTCCCTTCAAGAAGCAGAGCGTCTTGAGAAATCTCTTACAAGAGGAATTGAAAAATACACACACATCTTCCACAGCGGTCTTACTCCTGCGACTCTCCGAAAGAAGTGGAAAGAAACACTCGAAGAGAGCCATCCCATTCTCATCATTATGACAGGAGGCTTCCTCTCGCTTCCTCGGCAAGACATCAAAACAATCATCCTCGAGCGGGAAAATTCTCCCCTCTTTAAGCTCCCTATGCGCCCCTATTTGGATGTTCGCCTCTTTACCGAATACCTCGCAGAAGAGATGGGCGCGCGACTCATTTTTGCAGACTTTCCGCTTTCTGCGGAAATAGTGATGCGCTACAAAGAGCGCGGCCTTGAAGAATTTGCTCCTTTCAAAATCAGGGCCGCAAGTCGCGTCGCGACAAAAGTAGTTGATATGCGCGCAAAGGAAGAGAAATTTACTGTCCTTGGCGGTGAGCTCAAAGTATTACTTGAAGAAGCACGACACGAGAGTCAGCATGTGTTTCTCTTTGCCTCTCGCAGAGGCATCTCACCGATCACCGTATGCCAAGATTGCGGAAATCCAGTTGTCTGTGACATTTCAGGAGCTCCTGTGGTACTTCACAAAGGAACAAAAGGAAATGTCTTCGTCTGCCATGCAAGCGGAACTGTCAGAAGCGCGCAAGAGCGCTGCCGTTTTTGTGACTCTTGGAAATTGCAATCCCTTGGAATCGGCGCTGAGCTTGTTGAGGAAGAAGTGAAAAAAGCATTTCCCTCACTTCCCTGTTTTGTGCTCGAGAGAGACAGGGCTCCAAGTCATAAAAAGGCAAAAGAGATTGCTGAGAAATTTTACAAAGAGCGATCTGCCGTGTTGGTGGGCACAGAGATGGCAATCCCCTACCTTGAGGAACCGGTAAGAACAAGTGCAATTGTTTCCATCGATTCTTTCCTCTCTCTTCCTGAGTGGAATATTTACGAGCGGGTTTTCTCTATTCTCCTTCGCATACGAGAGACAACAGAGCACACCATGCTTATCCAAACAAGAAAGAAAGACCTTCCGATTCTCTCGCTTGCCGCGACAGGAAATGCGAATGAGTTTTACAAAACCGAACTCGAAGAAAGAAAGCGCTTTTCCTACCCACCGTATGCAACACTCATCAAATGCACATTTGAAGGAACAGAGGCCGGCATTGAGAAACTTCTCGATGAAGCAAAACATACGCTCGCTCCGTATGAATTCTCAGGAGTTTCCCACCACATGCACCTTGGATACGGCAAATACAAAGTGCATGCGTTTCTCCGTCTTGATCCCGATCTCTGGCCCAAAAAAGAGCTTGCCGAGAAGCTTCGCCTCCTTCCTCCTTCTGTTGCCGTAAGTGTTGACCCGCAGAGTATTCTCTAGAACTATCCAGTATTTTTTTGGAGCGTTTCTTTTGTTTACAAAAACACTTTTTTATTGCACTCTCTTGATATGGCAATCCTCCAGAAGGAACACGCTGTTTTGCGAGAAAAGGCACGAGATGTGCCGCTTTCTGATATTGGAAGCAAAAAGATAAAAGCCATCATCAATCGGATGAAAGAGGCGCTCGACGGCGAAAAAGATGGTGTCGCGATTGCGGCGCCTCAAATTGGCGAGAGTGTGCGTATTTTTATTGTCTCCCCCATCGCTTTTGCCGAGTGCAAAGATGCAAAACCTGAGGATATTCCAAACGAGACGCTCGTTTTTATTAATCCGGAAATTATAAAGAAATCTCGAAAAACGGAATTTATGGATGAAGGATGTCTTTCCGTGCGCCCGCTTTATGGCGATGTGAGGCGAGCATCAAAAGCAACGGTGCGAGCATACGATAGGCAGGGGAAAAGTTTTGAGCGTGGAGGAAGCGGTTTACTTGCGCAAATTTTCCAACATGAGATTGATCACTTAGATGGAATTCTTTTTATTGATAAGGCAAAAAACATCCGCGAGATGCATCCAGAAGAAACTAAGGAGCCGGAAATATAACTATGAGCAAAAGCACACAACATATAAATAGTGTCTTCTTTGGAACCGATGATTTCTCTGTCGCGATACTGGAGAAACTTGAAGAAGTGGGCATCATTCCAACGCTTGTTGTCACTCCGCAAGATAAGCCAAGCGGTCGCGGCAACGTGCTCACTCCCCCGCTTGTAAAAGTGTGGGCAGAAGAAAGAGGAGTTGATGTTCTTCAACCTGAAACTCTCGCTGAGGAGGAGCTTGATGTACTTTTCAATTCAGAATGGGATCTTTTTCTTGTCGCCTCTTACGGGAAAATCATTCCTCAAACCGTGCTCGATCTTCCAAAGCACGGCACTCTAAACGTGCACCCTTCCCTTCTTCCAAAGTTGCGTGGCCCTCGCCCAATTGAAGAAGCGATACTAAACGACATACAGGAAACAGGAGTTACTATTATGCTCGTTGATAATGAAGTTGATCACGGCCCAATTATCTCGCAAGCACGCGTCACACCAGAGGAGTGGCCTCTTCCTGCACGAGCATTGCGAGCGCTCCTTGCCGAAGTTGGCGGAGAGCTTCTCGCAGAAACAATCCCTGCGTGGCTTGAAGGAGAGATAACCCCAGAAGAGCAGAACCACGAAGAGGCAACTTTCACGCGAAAGCTAAAAAAAGAAGA
>JBBDKB010000017.1:0-25595 GCA_040879605.1 Minisyncoccota bacterium | reverse complement strand
CCGAAGTTTCTAACTTTTTCTAGTGGATAATCTCTACTCATAATTGGAAATTACCACGCGAAATGAGCGAACGCGCGGTTTGACTCTGCCATTTTGTGTGTGTCCTCGCGCTTCTTCACTGCCGCTCCTTCGTTTTTACTTGCCGCTATCAACTCTTCTGCAAGAAACTTCGCCATAGGCCCTCCTGAGCGTGACTTTGTCGCTTGCAAAATCCAACGCATTGCAAGGGAAGTCCGCCTCTCAGGGCGTACTTCACGAGGAACTTGGTAGTTTGCGCCACCCACTCGACGAGAACGAACTTCAACAGATGGACCTACGTTTTTAAGCGCTGTTTCAAATATCTCAACAGGATCATCCGTTTCAAGCTGCTTTTTTATTTCTTCAAATGCACCGTACACAACCTTCCGCGCGGCGTTTTTTCTCCCATCAAGCATCACATAATTGATAAACTGCTCCACTTTCAAAGAATTGTAGAGAGAGTCAGGGGAAATATGAGTTTTCTTTTTTACTGGTCGTCGCATATTAGTTTTTCTTAGCGAGTGAAGCGAGTTTAGAAAAACTTATACCCCGCTCTACTTTTGCCTCTCGCTTATCTCGCAACATGCGGGTGCGAATAGCACATCCCTCATCGCGCGAAGCATGTTGCTGTTTTTCTTGTCGCTGTGTTTGTATCATTGCTATCTCCATACTTTACTTACAAAAGTGGGGCTGGGGTTTCTATTCTACTTTTTCCCACCTCCGGCTTTTGCTCCATACTTACTGCGCCCTTGCTTTCGTGCATCAACGCCGGCCGCATCAAGCTTTCCACGAACAATAGTGTAACGCACACCAATATCCTTCACACGGCCACCGCGCACAAGAACGACCGAGTGCTCTTGTAAATTATGTCCCATCCCTGGGATGTAGGCGGTCTCCTCACGACCGTTGGTAAGACGGACACGAGCAATTTTTCGAATCGCGGAGTTTGGTTTTCTTGGAGTCTTGGTGGTTACTTTCACACATACACCTCGCTTAAACGGCGAAGGGTAGCGTGTTGGCTTGTTTTTCAATGTATTGAAACCACGGCGAAGAGCGACCGTCTTTGATTTCTGGACGACCTTCTTTCTCCCTTTCTTTGCTAATTGATTGATTGTAGCCATCTTAGATTAGCTTGTGAGCGAAAGCGAACTAGGAAATCTTAGACCCGCCTAAATTTTTGCTCTGCAAAAACTTTGGCGGGTTAGTTCGACATAGTCGCCTTTCATGAGCTCAAGGCTCGTCGTCTCACTAAAAAACGCCTGGAGGCGTGCGGTTACTCTACTATATGCTTATTTTCTTTGCAAGGAAAAGGACCGTACGTAACACTCACGCAAACGGCCCTCCTTGAAACTCCACATGTATCCCAATCGCATCTTCCGGAATCAGCGGATGCGCGATCGAGATTTCTCTTTGTATCTCGTTAATCACATGTTCGGGGTACGCAAAGAACAACATATTTCCCCACACCCCGGTACCTTGTAGAACATACCAACTACTGGAATCATCCCACTCAGCCGTAAAATAAGCCTCGAAAGTAGGGTTCATGACCTCCTCCCCTATACCGGAGTTTCGCCGATTTTCTCTTAAGAGAAGCTAAAAAGCAAGCCTAGAAAAATGTAATTCCTGTAATAAGGGAGAAGAGAAACGAGAGCAAGCCGATAAAAAACGGCCAAAGAATAAAGAGAAATACTACAACGCCCACAAAAAAGACTACTGGTCCGTAGGCTGCAGCCATCATTTCAAAGCGATTAAATGCTTGAGCCATAGGAAACGGCAAAACCGAACGAAGTACTTTTGAGCCATCGAATGCTGGAAATGGAATCAGATTAAATATTCCAAGTAACAGATTGATAAACACGATAAAACTTCCAATTTCAATAAAAGCAGGGGGAAGCGCGAGGAGATCCGAAAATCGAATGAGGAGCCCAAAGAGAAGAGCAATTCCAAGATTTGTGAGCGGCCCCGCGGCAGCGACAAACGCCTCTCCCCACCGTTGGTTTTTCAAATTGAAAGGGTTGTAGGGAACTGGTTTTGCCCACCCAAATACAAAAGGAGAAGGAGAGAGGAGCAAAAGACCTGGAACGAGTATCGAACCAATAGGGTCAAGGTGTTTAATGGGGTTTAATGTCAGCCTTCCTGCAAGACGAGCGGTCGGATCTCCAAGGTAAAGCGCCGCATACCCATGCGCAAGCTCATGGATAATGATTGAGAAGAGAAGAATAACGACGCTGATTAAAATGAGCTCAATGGTCATAGATTAATGAATGGACTTGAATTTCATTCACTCTATGGTAGCATAGCGGAATCACCATGGCACGAATTTGCGACCCCGCTTAGAAAATGCTCCGCATTTCTGGGCGAGGCAAGCAGAAAATACAACAAACATAATGCCAAGAATTTGCGATATTACAGGTAAATCAACAAAGACGGCGGGACGCTATAGCAACCGCACGCGTGCTACGCAATTCAACCCAGGCGGTACAATCCGCCGTAAGGCAAACCTCCAGAAAAAACGTATTTATGTGCCAGAGCTTCAAAAAACTTTTGTGCTTACTATCTCAACGGACGCTATCAAAGAAATCAATAAAAACGGCGCCTACAAAACACTCAAGAAAGCGGGAATAGTTTAAGTAGTTAGTTGGTAGTTGGTAGTGAGTAGATATTCTTTTCAAAGGTTTACTCTTCGAAAAGAAGGAGGCTGCCGTTTGATGCAAATACAATATCCCCGTTTTCGCTTGTCGCGAAAACGGGGATGTTAAATTGGGCAAATGTGTTAAGTACCTCTTGGTGAGGATGCCCGTAGCGATTATCCCTCCCAGCTGAAATGATTGCATACTCAGGAGACACAAAACCAACAAAATTCTCTCCTGAGGAAGTATTTGAGCCATGATGCCCCGCCTTTAAGACGTCGCTCTCCAATTTTTTTCCGTAGAGAGAAACGAGATAATTTTCAATGCTCTTTGGTGCGTCGCCTGTGAGCATGAATTCGTGATTCCCGTAAGAAAGTTTTCCAATAATTGAAGCGGCGTTTGGATCAACCAGAGAGACATCCCTGTCGGGAAAAAGGATTTCAAAAATAATTCCTTCCTGAAGAATTACTCGCATACCCCGTCGAGCAAGTACTTGCTCGACGGACTTACCTTGGAGCGTTTCATTAAATGCCCAGTATACACTTGTGTCATTCACCGCCCCAGAGCGAAATACTTTTTCAACATCAAAACGCTCAATTACATCAACTAAGCCACCAATGTGATCCTGATCAGGGTGCGTTGCCACAACCACATCAATCGAGCGATCATAGAACGGCATTACTCGTGAAAGTGCGCGAATCACCTCTTTCCCGCGACCACCATCAATCAGCATCTGATTGCCATTTGGCGCCTCAATGAAAATCGCATCCCCTTGTCCAACATCCAAAAATGTCACAACGAGTTCATCACTCGTCTCCAAACGAAAAAGAACAGCCCACACAAAGACTGTCGCAACAAGAAGTGCGACGAGTACATACCAGACCCCGTGCTTCCTGACGTGCCCCATCCCGTTAGTGACAGATCGCGGGTACCCGCAATCTGTGTAGTAGTACTATTCTGGTAATTGCTCGACCTATGCTCATGTTTTTCATTTTCCCGACGCGACCGCGGCCACTAACGGGACCCATCTATCAAGTATATACAAAAAAAAGAAAAGGGACCGGATGCGGGTTGCGCACTCGGTCCCAAACGGCTTTAGGCTACCGCTCGCCTCTCTAGCACCTCTTCGCGCTGAACTTGAATCCGCGCGAATTCCTCATCCGAAACTTCGTTGAGCTCCAGAACGAGATTCCACTTCTTGAGAAGTTGAAGGGATGGTCTTCCAAGATCAGGCTGATCCCACCTTCGCCCAAGGCGGTAGTCATTATCAGCCACGTGATGATTAGCGTGGTTAAACTCACCAAAGGTAAGGTGGGCGAGCACCCACGTACAGGGGCCAATCACTAAGAGGCGGAGTAAGTAAATGTGCCACGGCCACATTCCCGCCTCAGGAATGAGAAATGCGTTCACCGCTGTCCCTGATCCCTTGATTGGTTTCCCGAATGGGATCTTCCAGTACCCAGAGTGACCAAGGGAGTTAACTACCCAAGTCAAATGGTACTGAAAAACCAGGCGAGTAAAGCTCAAAATGAGCCCCCCGACCGGATCCCCCCAAACAAAACCCAACAGCCACGGCAAGATGAGCCCGACCGCAGGAGCGAGGAGGTTGTACCACTTCTCTTGCCACCGAATGACTCCATCGCTCCTCATAGCTTTTGCGTAAGCCACCTGGTCACGACGAGACTCGATGCCAACACCTTCCTTCACCAGATTCCATCCCATATGCCCGTAAAGCATCCCATCCTTCTTTGGGCTATGGGGGTCACCTTCTCTATCCGTTCTTGCATGGTGAACGGAGTGTTTCGCGACCCACCAGGCAAAAAATGCCTGGTAAACTATTCCTTGGGCAATAGCAAGCGCCATCTTGAGTGGGAAGCTAGCCTTGTAAGCGTCGTGCGTAAAAAGCCTGTGGCTTCCGCACGAAGTGGCCCACTGCCCGACAAAAAACATCCCGATAACAAGCGCAATCGTTTGCCAAGGAACTTGAAAGTAGTAGAGATAGACACCGCCCCCAACAAGTCCATATGCGTGGACCCCCGAGAACCATACCCAGTGCCCCCAATGTTGCTTGGAGGCCCACACTTTGAAGTTGGCCATGTCGGCCTCCCTGTTGAACTGACTAAAAAAATCGTAGCAGAAATCAAAGGAAAAGTGGAGTGTGCTACAATCAAAAGTACTACAAAGGCAGGGACCTAACTGAGAATAATTATGAACTACGAAGAGAAAAAATTTGACCTACCCACACTCGATGGGCTTTCGGATAAACAAATGGAAGTACATTTGGGGCTCTATGCAGGCTATGTGAAGCATGTGAATACTCTCCGCGAGAAGATTCATGAGCTTGAAAGTGTGGACAAAGAAGGTAACGCATATGCACTTGCAGAGCTCAGACGTCGTTTTCCATTTGAGTTTAACGGTATGCGAATGCATGAGTATTACTTCGAGCAGTTTGAAGGTGGTTCAACTCCGCCCACCTCAGGCGGCGCATTTGAAAATGCAGTCGCGGAAAAATATGATTCATGGGAGGGCTTTTTGGATCACTTCAAAGCAGTCGCGGGAAGCCGCGGTATTGGATGGACGGTTCTTGCATGGGACCCTGTTGGCAATTCGCCAGCTGGCGAACCACATACTTACTGGGTGGGAGATCATGAATTGGGACAGCTTGCGGGGCTCGACATACTCCTTGCGCTTGATATGTGGGAGCATGCATTCATGGTTGATTATACCCCTGCAGAAAAGAAGCACTACATAGAAGCATTCTTTAAGAATCTCAATTGGTCTCTCATCGAGAGGCGGCTCGGATAAGAACAAACGTGTAGATAAAATATACAAAAAGAGCCAGGAGAAGTGGAAACTGCCCTATCTCAAAAGAAGAGAAGGGCAGTTTTGCAAATATATCCACTACCCAGAGTTCATATGAAAGAAGCGCGTGTGCTATCCAAGCAAAGGGAAGTGAGAGAATTGTCGAGACAAAACCAACAACACCCGTAAGAAAGCCAAAGAGCATTGTAACCGGAACAAAGAAAAGAATAAGGAGATTCACAGGAAGCGCGACAAGGGAAAACTCACCCATCAAGTAGAGAATAAACGGCAATACAAAAATCTGTGTTGAAATAGTGGCAATAACCACTTCCCGAATTCCATATTTCTCCGGTATAAACAACACTTTTTTCTCAATCAGAGGCGAGACATGAATTAAACCGAGTGTTGCAAGAAATGAGAGTTGAAAAGAAGGATCGAACGCTAAAATTTTTGGATTGTGAAGCACCATAAAAAATCCTGCGATGAAAAGCGCGCGATTGATTGCGTACGTCCTCCCTGTTGCACGGGCTAAGAGCACGAGAAGCGCCATGATACTTGCTCGCACAATTGTCGCTGAGGCGCCCGTCATAATAGCAAAAAGCACGATTGCAACCGCTCCAAGCGAGATCGCCGCTGTTTGTGGAACAAAAAAGAGTGACTTTAGAATCGTATTCGCAACAATTGTCATATTGTAGCCGGAGAGCACCACGATATGAATGATGCCGGTTTTCCGAAAATCATCTTGCAGTTCACTCCCCAACGATTGCTTTGCGCCCACAACCAGACCACCAAGAAGCGCTGCTTCCGGATCGGGAATGACACGTTTTATATTCTTAAGAAATTTCTCTTTAAGAGAAAAGAGTACAGACTTTATTGGATTCCCTTTTCCCTCTCCCACTTTTTCAATTTCCGGAAAAAAGAGCTGGTAGTGAATACCATCCTTTGAAAGGAAGGAGACATAATCAAACACTTTCCCGTTCTCGCTTTCAAAATTTTCAGGTTTTTGAAGCACTCCTGAAACAACAACCTCATCACCATAAGAGAGCTTGCTGTAGAGGTCCGCAGTTATAAGAATCTTTTCATCATACTCGCTGGACTTGAAAACATATTTCACACTGCCATCCCGTTCGTCCGGTTCATCGATAATGATGCCTCCAAGCAGAACCTGCGCCTTTACGCGTGCGTCGAGGAGCGGATGACCCCTATCTTGATCTGCAACATCAAACCGCACAATTCCAAGTGCCACAGTAAAAAGAACAAGCGAAACAAAAAGCATCCTCTTCTCCTTCCACAAGAAGAAAAAAATGAAAATACTCCCCGCAAGAAGTAAAAGAAAGAAAGGAAACGCGTATCCAAAATCAAAAAAGGAGCGCCATAGCACTCCGGAAGTAAAACCGCCAATAAAAAAGTAGAGGACCCATGTGCCGAACTGACCCATGAGTCCAAGTGTACCACCGCATTCATCTTCTACGCGGATGCGGTCTTGATCGGCGCCGGCACCACGCGCACAGTGCCGGAAACCGGAGGTGGAAGGTGCGTGTGGAAGTCACACCCCCCGTCATCGACTTCCTCTGGAAGAACGTCGACCCGCCGGAATGAGGCAAAGTCGGTGCTCGATGTCGGCTTCAGGTCGATGTAGATATGCTCGACCTCATGCTCGACCTTCCACCAGACTTCGAGCTCCGCGTCGACGGTCCGCCCGAGCATCCCGTTCAGTTCCTCGGCGGTGGCGTGAACGTGAAGGTATACACCACCCCCACGAACCGCACGATGGAACCGGAGATATGTCATGCCGATTCTCTCGGCATGAACGAGATAAGCACCGCGCGGTACCTTGATCCGCACTACCACTCCGCTGAAGAGCAGTTCACGCCGGATCGAAGGAGCTTCTTGTGGCACAACAGAAATCTCATTCCCTGTTGCCAGTGCGAGAGCCGCACGGCGGCGGTCTTGTTCCACTTTCGTGAGCGACATTGTCGCCTCCCCTATGACCTATGAATGAAAAAGATGTACAGCGGCTTATTTTCTAACACAAACTACATTTGATGTCAAATCACAATGCCCTCCCGTACCCCGGGAAGCGGCGCAAGTGAATACTCTCTTCTTCAATCCCCATCCTCTGCAAGAGTTCATCCATCGCCTCCACCATCACCGGCGGCCCGGCAACATAAAAACGAGGGAATAAAAGAAGGTCAACATACTTCTCAATCATTTTTCCATTTATGTATCCTTTCTCTCCTTTCCAATCCTCTGGCAACTCATTTTCTTTTGTGAGTGTATAGATTATTCTGAGATGCTTGGATTCTTTTTGAAGCTCCTCCAACTCACTACGAAATGCAATATCTCCCTCCTCTCTGTTTGAATAGAAGAGTATGACAGACTGTCTGTCTCCCTTGTAGTGCAAATCACGAATCATTGAAAGAAGCGGTGTACTACCAATACCCCCCGCGATAAAAACAAGTGGGGAATCATCACTCTCATCGAGCACGAATTTCCCACGTGGACCATCGAGCGTGAATATTGTTCCCTCTTCCACACCACACACTGCTTTTTTAAACTCGGAATCACGCATGCGCATCGCAAACCGAAGTACTTCATCCCTCGGCGCACTCACAAACGACATTGTTTTTCTCTCCCCTGTTTTTGGAGAGTGGAGCTTCATGCTCTGCCCTGCTTTATACCAAAATCCTTCAGGTTTAAAGAAGGAAAGCTCAAACGTATCACGAGCAACTTCTCGTTTTCCTATAAGCTCTAATTGAAACTCGTGCACTCCTTCTTCTTTCTCAAGCATTCTCTCTTTTAGTTAGCTTCATCCATCGCTTCATTTGCAAGACGATCCGCCTCTTTATTTTTCTCGCGGGGAATATGTGTAAATGTAATATTTTTAAAATCAGCAATGCGCATATTGTGCACTTTTATGTATAAAGGGAAAAGACTTTCTTCTTTAATTTGATACTTATCTGCAAGCTGACGAGCAATAAGCTCGCTATCAAGACGCACTTCAATTGAAGTCTGCTTCGCTTTTATTTTTCCTCCTGCAACTTTTTTTGCCGTTTCCAGGCCGAGTATCACTGCCGTGTACTCGGCCTGATTGTTTGTCATCACTCCTAAAAACATCTTTGCGCAAGCGAGCACATCCCCCCCTTCATTCCTCACCACTGCACCTGCCCCTGAAGGACCCGGATTATTTCGAGAGCCACCATCGGTATAGACAATCAACTTCATAAGTTTAGTACGAGCAGTATACCATGTTTCCCTGGCATCTCTTTTCTATCTCTTTTCTTTATTCTCCCTCTCTGAGTCCCTCCTCCAATTTGGTTCGGTTAACCGAACCAAATTGTCTTTACTTTTCATACATTTCATTGAGCCATTTCCATCGACCCCTCCCCAGCTCAGGTAACCCAGCCCGCAGGATCACTTCCAAATCATTAAAGAGATGGTCTCTGTTGTGCTTCTTTTCACAAAACTTGCTGATGTGTCGGTATTTCCCACTCTCCGCGTCGTTCGAGATCTTGAATACTGTCGAGGAGCTCGTATTGAGAAGTTTGCGTATCTTGTACTGTGACATTCCTTCAGAAAGAAGGAGAACAATCAGAAGCCGTTTCGCAAGAATAAGATATTCAGTTGGAGAAAGAAGTTCGGCAAGAAATTTTTCTCCTCCTGTGCGCGTCTCCAGAGATACAATACTTCGAACGAAGTGCGTGTGAAGCCGCTTTTGAGTCGAGGGTGAGAGACGTTTTTTTGATACATTCGCCATACTTCCAGTTTACCCGAAATAGTTCGGTTAACCGAACTATTTCGAGGAGAACCGAATCTGTCAATAACCAGACTGAAAGGAAGATGGCTCGCCACAAACGGGCGAGCCAAGTTCGAAACGTAAACCTCTTGATGTCGCACACCATAGAATTTTTAGCCCCGCAATAAATATAGTAGACTTTCTTCTTTCTGGTGACTCGAATTAAGTGCCCCTTAATAGAGGGGCGCGAAGAAAGAGGTATGGTTTCAAATCCAAGATTTCCGTATTTCGCCAAAGGTCTTGGCGAACCGGCGATATTCGCAACAAAAGACCGGTCTCTCGTTTTGCCGGAGGGTGTGCAAATAATTGCTCCTCCAGCCAATAGAGCTCTAAAGTCTTTTAGTGCCAATATTAAAGAGCGGTGGTCCATCCTTCCCTCCATTGTCCATTTCCTGGGCGATGTTATAACACAGTAACACAAAGTTACTTTGTGTCAAACAATATCTTGAATGCGAAGACGGAGCTCCGGGAAGTTCCTAAATGTAGAACGCTCAAGTGAAGCGACCACATCGAGTTTCTCTCCTTTCTCTATTTTTTTCTTAAAACTTTCTTGTGTAGCAAAGAATGCAATCGCGACGACAGGCTTCCCATTTCCTCGATTAAATGTTACTTCCAAATGATTTTTTGTCTTTCCAAATAATTTCACATTTGTCACCTCCGCATCCTTAAAGAGAAAAACGGGTTTTGGATTCCCTTCCCCAAACGGTGCGAGTTTTGCCACCGCGCCATACGTATCCCAGTTCACATCCTCAAGCGAGAGCTCCGTATCAACCACATAGTCTTCTTTTTCATGCTCAAACGAAACACTTTTATACGAGGTAATTAATACATCCTCCAGAGTATGCACATGCTCTGTTTTCAAAGAGAAACCACATGAATACTTGTGTCCTCCGAAATCAATAAACATCTCCCGTGTCTCTCCCATCATCTCAACTAGGTTTACTCCGCCTCCTGCCCTGCATGAAGCCTTCACCAAACCCGCATCATCCTGCCCCCACACACACACTGGCCTCTCGTATGATTCCATAAGTGAGTTTGCAACAACACCAAGAAGCGCCGGTTTCCAATGCGGGTTTCCTATCACAATCAACTCTCTCAATTCTTCACGCGCATCAATTTCTTTTTTTGCTCCTTTTACAATTGATGCCATGAGCCCTTTCCGTTCATCATTTATTTTGTGCAAATGTTTTGCAAGCGCTTCCGCTTCTTCGGGATCGCAAGTTGTGAGCAAACGAAATGCCTCTATGGGACGCGACATACGAGAAGCCGCATTAATCCTCGGAGCAATCATGAATGCGATGTCATCCTCGGTTATTTCACGCTGGCGCATTCGCATAAGCTTACAGAGCTCTTTTAACCCTGGGCGCTTTGACTTTTGGAGAACCTTAAGACCATAGTAGGCAATCACTCTGTTTTCTCCTGTCAGTGGCACACTATCTGCAATTGTCGCGAGTCCTGCCACATCAAGAAGCCACTTCTCCCATCCATTTGGAATTTTAAAATCTCCTTTTTTGATAAGTCCTTCGACAAGCTTAAAGGCAACTCCCGCGCCGCACAATCCATCGTATGGATAAGAATCATTTTCTTGTTTTGGATCAATGATCGCGTAGGCCTTGGGAAGATTTCCATTTGGCAAATGATGATCAGTGATAATTACATCAATACCAAGCTCATTTGCTCGCTCTACAGGCAATGCGTCGGTAATACCCACGTCAGCAGTGATGAGGAGTTTTGCTCCTTCGCTTCCAAACTTCTCAACTGCAGAAATATTAAGTCCATATCCCTCTTCATGCCTATGTGGAATATAGTTCTCAAAATTTTCATACCCAATTTTTTTGAAAAAATCATAAAGAAGTGCTCCGGCGGGAACTCCGTCACAATCGTAATCCGTATAAATAATGATCTTCTCACTCTTTTCTATTGCAGAGAGGACGCGGGAAACCGCTTTTTCCATATCTTTGAGAAGAAACGGGTCATGCCGATGGAGTTCGTAATCCGGCTCGAGAAATTCCTTAACTGTATGAGGATCTGTGATTCCCCTATTTTCAAGAAGTAATTTTGTAATCGGATGGAGCGTCGTACTCATCCCGTTAGTGATAGGGCACGGACTAAAGCCATACTCCTATTACGAAATTAGATTTGTAATCATTTTTATATCCAACAATCATATTCATATACACTTCGTGTCCGTTACACTCGCGGGACTCATAGAGAGAATTGTAGCATGCCCTTTCTTTCGCTAAGATGGAGGTAATGAGTGATTGTATATTTTGCAAAATTGTCGCCGGAGAAATTCCGTCAGAGAGAGTCTATGAAAATGAGAATTTTCTTTCGTTTATGGACATCAACCCGCAGTCTCCCGGCCACGTACAAGTAATACCAAAGAAACATTTTCGTTATGTGTGGGATGTCCCTGCGCTTGGAGAGGAAAGCCCAAACATCGGAGAATATTTTGATGTGGTAAGAAAAATTGCCCGCGCGATACAAGGAACATTCGGTACTGAGTATGTTTTCTCAAAAATGATGGGAGATGAAGTGCATCATGCCCACGTGTGGCTTTTCCCGCATCCAGGCGAAGCAGAGGGAGACAAAAACAATTTCAAAGAAAACGCCGAGAAAATTCGCTCGCAGCTTTAGCCTCTTTCTTTATATCTATTCCCTTGAAGAAAAAAGAGAAGCGCCACGGCAATAACTACACCAAGTGTATTGAATACAAGGTCAAGTGAGAGATTGAAAAAACCTCCAACGCCGGTCTTCTCAATCGCAAGAAACGCACCGAACTCAACGAGTTCATTTACCACCCCCAAACCCATACTTGCAAGCCCCGCGGTGATATAGACGAGCGGGCGCTTTGCATTTTCACCAAATGCATTTTTAAAAAGGTGATAAATGACAAATGTGGTAATAAAGAACCCCCAAAAATGAACCGCCTGATCATACTTCAAAATAAAACTCTCACCCTTACCAAAGAAATGAATAAGTTCTTGTGAGTAGAGTGTTGCCCCATCGATATGTATTCCTCCCCCAGAGAGATGTAGGAAACCCCAAAAAGAGAGACCGGAAAGTATCGAGGGAGAAAAATTTGTCTTTCGGATGGTGAGTGTAATGAGAAAAAAGAAAAAAAGAAGCACTCCTATATAGGCAATAAACTCATAGTTGAGTGACTGGAAGAATACGAAGCTGTAGAAAACAACGTAAAGCGCTGAGACGATACCGATTATTTTTTCTGAGAGTGTAAACGCCATTTCAATGATAGTAAAACTTATCGAGATTTTTTAAGCGCTTCAATTCCAGGGAGTGTTCCGTTTGTTAAAAATTCAATCATCGCACCTCCTGCCGTTGAAATAAAATCAAATGATTCTTCCAAGTGAAGATGCTCAATTGACGCCACCGTGTCTCCCCCTCCAATAATGGTGTAAGCGTCACTTTGTGAAAGAAGGCGGGCAAGAGCTTCCGTGTGTTCCCTATAACCATCTTCATACTTTCCAAGCGGCCCATTCCAGAGCACAAATGACATCCGGTCAATAAGTTTTGAGAGCATAAAAATTGTTTCTGGCCCGACATCGACAATTTTTTCTTCAGGATGAATATCCTCCGGGCACGCAATGCGTGATGCTCCGTTTTTTTCTACAACAACATCTCTTGGGATAAGAACACTCTCATTTCGTGCAAGCTTTTCAAGCGAGGTAGCTTCGGAAACATCCGATCTTCCTACGCGAAACCCACACGCCTTAAAAAAATCATTTGCGAGCGCTCCTCCTACAAAAATATCATCATATGTTTTTAAACTTTTCTCGATAAGCGGCTCCTTCGTGTGAAATTTTGCTCCTCCGAGAATAAGGAGAGAGGGAGAATCAGGGTTAAGTGCTTTTGTGAGTTCTCTTCTCTCTTCATCAAAGCAAAGGCCTGCATAACTTGGAAGATGGCGTGGCACTCCCACAACAGAAGCATGCCTCCTGTGAGAAACTGAGAATGCATCATTGACGTAAACATCAGCAAAAGATGCTAGATGTAAAGAAAGTTCATTGCTATTTTCTTTTTCGCCACTTTCCCTCCTTATATTTTCAAGAAGAAGCACTTCTCCATTTTGCATATTTTCAATTGCATCCCTCGTTTTCTCATCATAAAGACCAAAAGGGACAAACGAGAGAGGGAGTTCTCCTTTGAGCTCTTCATATACAGGTAGGAGAGACTCTTTCCCCTCGCTCCCGATGTGTCCGAGCAAAATTACGCGTGCTCCTCCCGAAGAGAGGTACTTGATTGTCTCTTGCGCCTTCTTTAGTCGAAAAACACTTTTCACTTTCCCATTTTCAATGGGCGCATTAAGAGAAGCGCGGAGGAGTATTCGCTTCCCTTCCATATTTCGCATGCGTGTAATGCGCGGAATATCCATCCCGTTAGTGATAGGGCACGGACTAAAGCCGTACTCCTACGAGATTAAACTGGTAATTATTTTTGTATGCCGGGTGTATAGTCATATGCAATCCGTGTCCGGTGACCACTAACGAGATTCATATTATTTTTCCATTTCTACTTCACGCAAAAGCGCTGAAAACTCTTTTGCATTAAGACTTGCGTGTCCCACCAAGAGCCCGTCAATCTCTCCCTCGCCCACAAGCACTCCCGCATTTCCGGCCTCGGCTGAGCCCCCATAAAGAATTTTAACTGCGTGGGCAGTTTTTAAGTCGTATCCTTCAGTAAGAAACTTCCTTATAAGGATCACTATTTCGTGGAGGTCGCGAGGGCGCACCGCTTTTGTGTGATCTTTCCCGATCGCCCACAGTGGTTCATATGCGATAATCACTTTTTTTATTTCTTTCGCTTCAACCCCCCCGAGTCCTTCTTTTATTTCATCTTTAAGAAATGTTAGATACTCTGCATGGGCGTCGCGCTCCTTCTCCCCAATACAGAGAATCGGAGTCATCTTGGCTTTTAAGAGCGCTTTTATTTTTTTATTTACATCTTCATTTGTCTCTCCTCCCTTTCTCCTCTCTGAATGTCCCACAATCGAATATGTTGCACCGAGACTTTTTGCCATCGAAGGCGCATGAGAACCCGTAAAAGAGCCCCCCTCTTCCCAATGCACATCTTGTGCTGAAAATGCGACACTCTTCCCGCGGTAATGTGCAGTGATCTCGCCAAGAAAAGCGAGAGGAGGAGCAATAACAACTTCAACTTTTTTTATCTTTTTTACGCTCTCTTTTATAGTATCAAAAAGCATATATGCCTCCTCCACTGTAGGAGGATTCATCTTCCAGTTGGCAACAACGAGTGTCTTTTTCATCCCGGTAGTGGCAAGTCGCGGTTCCCCGCCATCTGCGTAGTAGTGTTTTTGGTAATTATCCGACCTATATTCATACTTTCTCTCTTCCCCGGCCGTGGCCGCGGCCACTATCGGGATTCATCCTCTTGATTGTACCATGTGTTCTTACTCCTTCTTCTAAAGCGAGTTGATACCTCTTACCTTTGGAGGGTTTCCTTCTGCAGAGAGAATATGAAGAGGGATGAGTGAGAGCATGTTCTCAGGAAGCGCCTTTTTGAGTGCGCTGAGCGCGCTTTCAGGATCTTTTTCTGACAAAGAAGCTATGATGAGTGTCCGCGATGAGAGCGTGGCCGCAAACGCAAGCGAGGGCTTAGTAAGATCACTCACGAGGAGCGCGTCAGGATCTTGTCTTGCCGCCGATTTAAGCGCAGTTTTTATCGGTATACCTTCTGCGATACTTTTTTGAGGAAGTTTTTCTCGAAGCTTTTCCCCGATACAGATAACACTTCTCTCTTTAAGTGATTCAAGAAGTGCCTCGAGTAATTTTTCTCGTTCTTCTCCAACTAAAAGCGCGAGTCCCCTTCTTTTAAAAAGGAGTTGCTCAATTTCTTGATGAAGGTCATCAGACATCTCAAATTCCTCAAGAGAAGAGAGGAGCGCCCCACCTTCCCGAAGAGAAAGCACGATTCTCTTTCCTTCTGCAAGTGGGAGAGAGGATGCGCGGACGATGTATTGCTTCTCTTCAAACGTCATTTCAAACACCGATGTCCCGAACTCTTCCTCTTGCAAATTAGCCACCTCATACACTTCCATTAGTAATCTTTTTGCCGCGTTCCCACTTAATTTGAGTGCGTTTGTCATCACTCCAAAGATTCGGTAACGAATGGAGAGCTCTCCCTCATGCTCCTCAAAATGAATCGCTTTCGCGCCTGAGAAAAAAGCGTGCTTAAAAAGCATTGGGAGTGATGCCTCGTCTTTCTTCGGACTAAATGAAAAAGAATTTTTGAGGATTTGCTGATAACGCAAAAGTGCCTGCTTCATTGAGATTTCGTCTGTAACGCGTGGGAGAATTCGGACAGAAAGTCTCTCTTCAAACGGCGCAACGAGCTCAAGCATATCCGGATCGAGAACTGCAATTTCAAGTACGCTTCCTTCTCGCGCAATTGGAATTGCTTGAATTTTTCGAGCAAATGGTTCAGGAAAGAGCATAAATATATCCTCAGGAATTTCCTGCGCTTTCACTTTTACAAAAGGGATACCTAAAAGATTTGCCTTAATTCTTCGCACATCATATGGACGCACAAGCTCCTCCTCAAGCAAAATAGAATCAAGGGAGCGGCCTTCATCTTCCGCGCGCTCTTCTGCAGAATCAAGTGCGCGGCGCGACACTAGTCCAGCATTAAAGAGCTCTTCTTTTAAATCGTCAGGATGGATGTACATTACTCTTATTATAAACGAAAACCGCCACATGTATGTGGCGGTTTTCGTTGTACATGTTAACTAATCTTTCTCACAGTAAAGCACTGCTACATATGGTGGCCGGTTCTCATGGGCTTGACCGCCTCCGGTTGCGGTTGAGGTCACATCTTGCCCATTTATCTTTCCTCCTTTGGTATACCCCAAAAGATTTGGATTACCCCCTGCCCATGGAATATTCACACTGTGCGTATGGCTTGGAATTTGACTTACGGTGAGTGTCACATCTGCTTCTCCGCCTGTATCACCAAGTGAGTATGTTTCTCCGTCAGCACTTCCAACACCAATTAACACACGTCCATCGCCAGCACCAAACGAACTCCACCCAGAAGGACATGAAGAGCGATTAAACGGCATCACCGCACCTGAAGGGAGACCGCCTGCTGAAGACCAGGAAGTAATACAGTCAACCCCAATACAAAATCCATCATCCGTGCCGATAGAATCCGCCCATAAGTCTCCTTCTTTTTCCTGGAAGGTACTGCTGACGTTAACCGGTGCTTCAACATTCCCATCTGGAGGAGACTGTGTTGGACCAGTCCAGGCGGCTTGAACGTATGAAATGCCAAAGACAAGGACGAGACCAAGGGCTATGCCTTTGGTGATGTTAATAATTTCCCGTGTTGTTGTCATACCTAATGTTTTTATACTTTTAAGTCTACCTTAGAACTCTTCAAAAGAAGGGAACGACCTGTTCACAAAAAGATTAACAGTAACGCTTCGCTCAAGTCCCGCACTACTTCCCTTCACCGTAATTGGATACGTCCCTTCAGGAATCAAGTCGGGAACGCTCACACTGAATGTAGAACCGTTTTCATACTCATGATTATTGAGCTCATTGTCGCTGAAGTTATATGTCGCTCCCCCAATTTCTGATTCTGCGGAGAGCTGAACAGTCGAGTCAAACCCACTCACCGGGTCGACAGTGATTGTCGTTTCCGTTGAATCGCCACCGCTTGCAACAAGCTGAAGCTCAATATTGTTTAACTTTAAAAGAGAGAAATCCTCATCAAGTACCGAGACCTGAACCTCAACTTCCTCCGTTCCTGTGACACTTTCGCACGAAAGCACGAACTCGCTGTTAGAATTGATGGGACCGACTGTTTCCTGATGAGAGCCATCCGAAGAATCTTTTGAGCCTGACCAATCACCGCTTGCAGTACAGCTTTGCACATTCTCAACTTCCCACGTGATTATCACATCCCCACCTTTCTCAACAGGATTGGGAGTTGCATTAATGGCAACAGATGGCGTGATATCAGAGAAAACAACAGTGCCGAACTCAGAATTAAAATCAACCCACCCCACGACATCCGACCCCCATGCATAACCCGAGAACTCTCCGTCGGAGGCGGTGACACCATAATCAGGAGAATCGCCGGAATCGTGCAGGCGAATAAACCCATCCCATCCGTTATTGTCAGCAGAAAGTGCTTTTGCCCAACCTGTCAACTTTCCGTCAGAGAGATTTGCTTCGCAGGTGCCGCTCGGGCAACCGGAGAGATCGCTACCGTTAAAACTGACCCACCCGATTGTATCGCTCCATGCGTAGCCAGAGAGATCACCAGTATCTTCATTCACGTTTACGCCGTAGTCGACGCTTCCGCACGAGCTTGTATCGGT
The DNA here is from genome assembly GCA_040879605.1 of Minisyncoccota bacterium. Lineage (GTDB taxonomy): Bacteria > Patescibacteriota > Minisyncoccia > Phycocordibacterales > JBBDKB01 > JBBDKB01. Next base: position 7,987 of record JBBDKB010000017.1, on the reverse strand, counting down.
ACAGTTAAAAGAAATCCACCCAATCGTATCACTCCATGCGTAACCCGACACGTTGTCAGAAGAACCCGCTTCCACCACAGGCTTCTCTGTAAGCTCCGAAACAAAAAGGACCACGCCAAGGAATACAAGAATGAGGAGCGAGGCCTTCATCCGTTTGTCTTTCATGTTTTTGATACTACTGAGTTTCATTCCCGAGTGAGTTTAAAATATTTGTCTTCTCGTCTCTCGAGATTGTTTCTTCACTTCCAATAGATTCAAGTGCGGCCTTTTTCTCCTCTTGCTGAAGTTCACTTCCCGAGCCGAGCCCTTCAAGTAACTCTTGCTTCTCCTCCGGAGTAAGCCCTTCCTTCTGCAACTCCTCAATTACAGGAGCCCTGAAAAAGAAAAACCACACGAGAAACACGGCAACAGCAATCACTGCGAATACAGAGATGTAGAATTCTTTCTCCTCAAAAAAAGAAGAGTACTCGGGCGGTCTATTTTGCGGACCTTTGCTATTTGGAACTTCGAGAGCCATATATAGTGGAAGTATAACAAGGAGATTACTTCATTTACTATGCATTCTGTGTATAACTTGACAAATTGAAAGTCTCAAGTATACTTCAAGATGTTATTCGGATGTCCGCTTAGAAGCGGGCACGTTTTTTTAGAAGTTTAGAAATAGTTACGAGCGAAGCGAATTACTAGTTTCTTAACCCCGCACCATTTTTGCGTTTGGCATGTCCTCGCGCAGTGCGGGTGCTAAATAGGCACATCCCGCTTTCCGCGAAGCGCTGCGCCCTGAAAGGGAGGGGGCTATCCGCCCCTCGCGCTTCACAAAATGTGTGTTTTGCAAAAATGGTGCGGGGTCTAAGATTTCTTAGTTCGCTTACGCTCACAAACAAATCTAAGACATGTTTGATCTAAAAGTAATCAATTCGGTTCTCGACCAGCTCGAAGAAGAGCGTGGTATTCCACGAGAAAAAGTGCTTGATGCTATTGAAACAGCTCTCGCGACCGCCTATAAAAAAGAATACGGGAAGCGTGGGCAAATTATCCGCTCAAAATTTGATTTGAATACGGGAAAAACTGAATTTTTCCAAGTAAAAATCGTTGTTGATCCTTCTCAAATCAAAATGGAAGATGAAGAAGAGAATTCGCCAGCCGGCGAAGAAGACGATGAGCGTATTCGCTTTAATCCTGAACACCACATCTTCCTCGAAGATGCAAAACGCATCAAAAAAGACGCGAAACTTGACGATGAGATTGTCTTTCCGCTTGAAGAGAAAGACGACTATGGCCGCATCGCTGCACAAACCGCAAAGCAAGTCATCATTCAGAAGATTCGTGAAGCGGAAAAAGTGTCTGTCCTTGGAGAATTTGAAGGACGACAAGGAGAAATCGTGCATGGATCAGTACAGAGAATTGAGCGAGGCAGTGTCTACGTTGACCTCGGCCGAGCAACCGGTATTATCCCTTATGACGAACAAATTCACGGCGAACGATTCCGACAAGGAGAGCGCGTGAGAGCATATCTCTATTCTGTTGAAGAAGGACAACGTGGAGTATTTCTTCGCCTCTCTCGCTCACATCCAAAATTCTTGGAAAAATTGTTTGAGTTTGAAGCGCCTGAGCTTGCAAACGGAACAGTGGAAGTAAAGACAGTTGCTAGAGAGCCGGGCTCTCGCTCAAAAATCGCAGTATTTTCTCACGATGATCATATTGACCCCGTCGGCTCTCTTGTTGGACAGCGCGGAGTGCGTGTATCAACCGTAATGAGTGAGCTCGGAGGTGAAAAAATTGATATTATCGAGTGGTCAGAAGACCCGCGAGAATTTATTGAAGATGCCCTCTCTCCTGCAAAAGTTCTCGCAGTTGAACTTGATGAAGATGAGCATCGCGCAACTGTTGAGGTTGCCGAAGACCAGCAATCGCTTGCTATTGGGAAAGCAGGTCAAAACGTTCGTCTTGCCGCAAAACTTACCGGATGGAGAATTGACATCCAATCCACCAAAGGAGAGAGCGTTGCTGAGGCCGAGGCTGATGGTGAAGTTGAAGTAAAAGAAGAAAAACTTGAAGAAGACGAGCTCGTCTCATCAACAACCGATGAAACTACTGAACTTTCGGAAGCCAAACCAGAAGATAATAAAAAGGAGTCTAATTCAGAGAGTACAGAAGGCACAGGAGAAGGACTTGAAAAAGACTCGAAGTAAAAGTACACTGATAACTATGAATCCCGTTAGTGGCCGCGGCCGCGGTGGGTGAGCAAAAAGCATAAGCACAGATCGAACAATTACTAAAAAAGTACTACTGCAGAGGTAGCGGGTACCCGCGATCTGCCACTAACGGGATGAACCTATTGCATGAAGTTGATCCGGGAGAGAGCGATGCAATGAACGTCATCGTTGAGATTCCAAAAGGATCAAAAAACAAATACGAAATTGACAAAGAAACGGGATTGATCGCACTTGATCGCGCCGCCCACACCGCGCAAGATTTTCCATTTGACTACGGTTTTGTTCCGCAAACACTCTGGGATGACGGCGATGCGCTCGATGTTATTATACTTACAACATTCCCTCTGTTCCCAGGTATTTTGGTTCGCGCTCGCCCTGTCGGACTTATGAAGATGATTGATGATGGAGATTCAGACGACAAAATAATTGCTGTCCCAGTCGATGACCCACGATGGGACGAGGTAGAGGATCTTGAAAATATAAACAAACACACCCTAAAGGAGATGGAGCATTTCTACTCAACCTACAAGAAACTTCAAAACAAAGACGTTGAAGTAAAAGGTTTTGAAGGAAAAGAAAAGGCAAAAGAAGCTTTCAAAAAAGCGCGAGAATCTTACAAACAAAATAAGTAGAAGAAAAGGTGTTGAAAACAATCCCTCGCCTAAAGGCGAGGGATTGTTTTATACTGAATGCATATAATCAATACTTAGCTCTCTATGAAAAGCATCGTATCTTTATCAGTCGGATCAGTTATGGCAATAGCGGTGTTTTTTGCCTTTGGAGTATATCTTGCCTCAGCGCAAATTGACTTCAGATCAATCGACACACGGGGAGCGAAAACTGACACGAAGGACAATACACGTGACTTCGCAAGCGAAAGAGCTCGAGAGCTCGAAGAAAAGAAAGAGGCATTAAAACAGGAGCAGGAAGGGCAGCGCAAAGCGTTTGAAGCAAAGCGAGAAGAACACAGAGCTCAAACCGACTCTTTCCGCACTGACGTGCGGGAACGTATAGATACCTTCCGAGAAAGCGACAAAACAGAAGGGGGCCGAGCGTCATTCCAAGAAAATCTAGAAGAGAGAAGAAATGCGTTCAGAGTCGCACAGGAAGAAAAAAGAGATGAACTAAAAGCTGAACTTGAAGCAAAACGCTCCGAACGTAGAGCGCAACTTGAAGCACTCCAGGGAGAACGCCAGGCGGCGCTCGAAGAGCGAGTAAGAGGGCGAATAAATGCGCTTGCGGACAGGCTCCTTGATCGTCTCGTTGCCGCAGTAGAGCGTCTCGAGACACTTGGTGATCGCGTAGAGTCAAGAATTGAAAAATTTGCTGAACGAGGAGCAGACACAACGGAAGCTGAAAACTTTCTTGCACAAGCGGAAGAAAAGCTAATCGAAGCGGAAACCGCAATCGCGGATGTCGCCATTCTTGTTGAGGAGCTTCTTCTTTCTGAAAATCCGCGAGAAACATACACACAATTAAGAGCGGAGCTTAGAGAGGTCACAAATATAATACGGGAAGCGCACAGACTTCTTATCTCTGCGGTCAGCTCTCTAAGAGCCGCGCAAGCAAGCATCGATCAAACAGAACAAGAAGATGAAAATAATGATGAAGTAGATAACGAATAAAATATATGGATGACGACAAAACAAACATGACTCCCTCAAATACTCCTTCGCCGGACCCTTCCGGAGAAAGCAGGAAAAAAGAAGGGCATATTGGTCCTCTTATAAGCGCGGGAATTATTATCCTCATCCTCGTTGTTGGAGGAATATATTATTGGGGAACAAAAGTAAATGAAGATGGGCTACAAAACGAGACAGAGCAAGATATGGATGAAACATCCATAGAAGCTCTCCAAACACAAGATTCTTCAGATGAAGTAGGCGCAATTGAAGAAGATTTGGAGAACACCAACCTTGACTCGCTTGATGCTGAGCTCTCTGACATAGAATCCGAGCTTGGTTTCTAAATTTCGCTTTACCGACAATTCTCATACACCCCGTCCCGCTTTTAGCGGGACGGGGTGTATGGCTTGAAAAAACGAAGCCTTCCCGCTACACTGCGGAAACTATGTACGAAAATATCAATGTAGAAAAAAATGAAAATGCCGAAGTAGTCATCACAGGGCAAATTCCACTGCAAGAAGTTGAGAATCGCAAGAAAAAAGTACTTTCTCGCCTCGCTCAAGATATGGAAATCCCAGGGTTCAGGAAAGGACATGTTCCTCAACACGTCGCGGAAGAGAAGCTGGGAGTACTCACAATCCTGCAAGATATAGCCGAAGAGGTACTACAAGAGTCCTATCCTATTCTTCTCAAAGAACACAAAATTGACGCAGTAGGACACCCCCACGTCTCACTCACCATGCTCGTTCCAGGAACTCCTATAGGTTTTTCAATTAACACTGCAATAATGCCGGAAGTTAGACTTGGAGAGTACAAAAAAGAGGCCGGGAAAGTAAGAAAAGAGAACGAGGGCAAAGAGATCTCAGTGAGTGACCAAGAATTAAATGACACACTCACTACGATTAGAAAAAGTCTCGCTGGATCCTCTGAAAAAGGAGAAACAGCTAATTTAGCTGGTGAAGAAGAACTTCCTGAACTCAATGAGGAAAATGTGAAGAAACTTGGGGACTTCAAAAATGTAGACGACCTGAAAGCACAACTTCGCGAGCGAATGCAGAAAGAAAAGGAGATGAGAGAGAAAGAAAAAGTACGGATTGCAATCATCGACAAGCTCATAGAAACATCAGAAGTTCCTGTTCCTAGCATTTTTATTGAGAGCGAGCTTGATAAAATGCTTGCCGAGTTTCGCTCACAAGTAAGTCAGATGGGGCTCTCGTTTGAGGAGTACCTCAAGAGAACAGAGAAGACGGAAGAGAAAATGCGAGAAGAATGGAGAAATGAAGCAGAGAAACGCGCAAAAATGCAGCTCATCCTAAATGAAATTGCAAAAGTAGAAGAGATTATCCCTGATGAAGATCGTCTTGAGCGAGAAGTGAAACATATTCTTGAGCACCATAGTGATGCGGATCCTATGCGCGTCCGAGCTTACGTTGAAAATATGCTCACAAACGAAAAAGTCTTCGAGCTTCTTGAAGGAAATATTGACAAGATAGATAAATAATTATATAAAGTAGCAACTATGTTAATCCCAACAGTTATTGAGAAGTCACAGTTTGGTGAGCGCGCCTATGATATCTACTCGCGCCTTTTGCGCGAGCGTATTATCTTCATGGGCGGACCAATTGAAGACTACACGGCAAACCTTATCATTGCCCAGCTCCTCTTTTTGGAGTCGGAAGACCCAAAGAAAGATATCTCCCTCTACATTAACTCCCCAGGAGGATCAGCTTCAGCAACACTTGCGATAATTGACACGATGAACTATATCAAGCCCGACGTCGCAACTGTCTGCGTCGGTATGGCAGCCTCTGGAGGCGCATGGCTCCTTTCGTCAGGAACAAAAGGAAAGCGCTTCGCCCTTCCAAATGCCGAAGTGATGATTCACCAGCCGCTTGGAGGAGCACACGGCCAAGCTTCTGATATCGCGATTACCGCGCAGAATATTTTAAATCTCCGCGAGCGTCTTAATAAAATGATGGCTAAGAACACCGGGCAACCTCTCTCGAGAATTGAGAGGGACGTGGAGCGTGACTTCTTTATGTACGCAGAAGACGCCAAGAAGTACGGCATTATCGACGAGATCTATAAGACAAAGAAATAATTTCTCCGTCCTACATCCCAAACCCTATCCCCTACGCACCCCCTTCCCCGCCAGCTGGCGGGGAAGGGGGTTGCTTTACACTTTCTTTTTTCTCTGGTACTATTACGTTGCACCTAATTGATTAACAACGTATTAAAAATTCACTTTCCGTCTTGATGCTGTTGTACTGAATCTCTACTGAATTGATTGCATTGATGAACTTTTCACCTTTTATTCACCCTATTTTGAGCGAATAATTTCGGCATAAGACCGGAAAGCGGAATTACTTCCGCTTATGTCATTAAAAGTTATATTGGTACTCCTTGCACTAACAGCGATTGTTGGCGCGGGATTTGGCTATTTCCTTCGTTGGATTGTTTCTCTTGGGAAAAAGGGGTCTGTTGAGCTTGAAATCAAGCAGATGATGCTTGATGCAAAAGAGGAAGCCAAACGAATTACCGAAGAGGCAGAAACAAAAGCAGGAGAAAATCTCTCTGCTCAAGAAAAAGAACTTACAGAAAAAGAAAAAGATTTTAAAAAGCGAGAGGATCGCCTTCTTTCTCGTGAAGAATTACTTGATAAGCGCCAGCTTGATCTTGATGCAAGTAACGAAAACACAAGAGTGAAACTTGAGGAAGTAAAAACACTCAAGGAGGAGGGTGAGAAACTGAACCAAGAGAAGCAGAAAGAACTTGAGCGAGTTGCAGGTCTTTCTGCACAAGACGCGAAAGAAGAGCTCATCAAGGATGTCGAGAAAAACTATCAAGAGGACATCATGGTGCGCCTCCAGAAGCTTGAAGTAAATGGAAAAGAAAAACTTGATAAGAAAGCACAAGAGATTCTCACGTCAGCGATTCATCGGTTTGGAAATTCGGTCGCCCAAGATGTAATGGCGACTTCCCTTTCAATTCCCTCTGATGAAATTAAAGGGAAAATTATCGGAAAAGAAGGAAGGAATATTAAGGCATTCGAGCAAGCAACCGGTGTTGAAATTATTATCGACGACACTCCGGGGTCAATCCTTATTTCATGCTTTGATCCCGTACGAAGACAGATTGCTCGCGTCGCACTTGAAAACTTGATTATCGATGGCCGCATTCAGCCGGCAAAAATTGAAGAGGCAGTTGAGAAAGCTCGCGAAGAGATCAACCGCATTATGAAAGAGAAGGGCGAGCAAGCAGCGTATGACGCCGGAGTCTACAACCTTGACCCAAGAGTTGTCGCAATCCTTGGAAGACTTCACTTTCGTACGAGCTATGGACAGAATGTGCTCCAACATTCAGTTGAAATGGCACATATCTCCGCACTTCTTGCCGAAGAGCTCGGTGCTGATGTGCAAGTGGCGCGCGCCGGAGCACTTTTGCACGATATCGGCAAAGCAGTGGACCATGAAGTGCAAGGAACGCACGTTGAAATTGGCCGAAGAATCTTGCAGAAATTTGGCGCTGATGAGGCAGTCATTAAAGCGATGCAGGCGCATCACGAGGAATACCCGTATGAGACGGTTGAGTCAATTATCGTACAGGTTGCCGATGCAATCTCTGGAGGACGTCCCGGCGCGCGCCGCGATACTGTTGAAAATTATTTGAAGCGCCTTGGCGATCTTGAAGGAATCGCCAACCAATTTGAGGGAGTAGAAAAAACCTATGCAATTCAGGCAGGAAGAGAGGTTCGAGTGTTTGTAAATGCTGAAAAGCTCTCTGATTTAGAGGCAAAACAGCTTGCCCGCGACGTCGCGCTTAAGATTGAGCAGGAAATGAAGTACCCAGGAGAGATTAAAGTCGCCGTCATCCGTGAATCCCGCGCAATTGAGTATGCAAGATAAACCCCAGCCGTCCCAAGAAGCAGCTCGGGTGCTTCTTGCGCAATAGTCCAGTATACTGGACTATTGACACACTCCCCTTTTCTGTTCTCTAATCAAGAATTGGGGAAAATGTCGCACGACTATTGCCTAAAATGGCAGGAAGGCTATAATCTAGAGCAATCCATTAACAAGGTCGTTTTATACGAGCAAAGGAGAACACAATGAATAAAGCAGATATTGTAGAGAAAGTGCACGGCGTACT
>JBBDKB010000016.1:4388-25718 GCA_040879605.1 Minisyncoccota bacterium | reverse complement strand
GATCGCCGCGGCGGCATATAGTGACTTCATGGTATAATCTCCCTTCTGAGGTTAGGCCACGTGTCATCCCTCTTTTTATAATACCATTTTATATCTAGAAAGTCAAGTTTCTATACTGATCTAGCCCGCCGAAAACCTGTACAAGATTTAACCTTGGGCAAGAAAAAGGCAGAATCATACTAGGCAATTGTCGGAGACCTAACCTTTGATGGAGCCCCTACTACTCCAGTATACTGGAGTAGTAGGACTCATACATTTGTTATGCTACATCATAACAAAAACTCTTTTCCGATTTTATTTTCAAAAACGCATCCACACAAACTCCCACATCAAAATGCGGGGTTTGTGTGGATTTTTTAAAGGCTAAACCTTTAAAAACTTTTAGTACCTTCCCCCACACAAAAATCCGAATCTACTCCGGATTTTTGTGTCTCTATTATGAAATCAATAGCCAAATCTTCTCTCTTTTGTCTCGTTTCCTGTTCACTGGCTGGTATCGGTAATCCAGCTCTATCCCGCTATGCGGGATAACCGAGTGCAGCCCCGACGTTTGCTTACACAAAGTACGGGGCTCCGACTTTATGTCGGAGATAAAAGTACAGCACTATTGCTTGTTTCGTATCCCTGCCTGCCGGCAGGCAGGTCGTATGACCTGTAAGCTTGCAGGCTAAGGATACGAACATCGACCCATCAGTCCCGCATCCTGCGGGACGTTCCAAGTTGGAATTACTCCACGACCAGCTTCCGCTAGCCGTGCCTTGTTACAACTTACTCCCTGTCACCAAATTTACCTTCGGCCCACGCGAGGTGAGACTTCGGGTACCCCTGGCTTCCTTGAGTTGATGGGCGGTGAGTACAAGGCTCGAGAACGTATTCACCGCAGTATAGCTGACCTGCGATTACTAGCGATTCCGACTTCATGTGGTCGAGTTGCAGACCACAATCCGAACTGAGGACACTTTTTTGGGATTAGCTTAGGATTACTCCGTCGCAACCTGTTGTAGTGCCCATTGTATCATGTGTGCAGCCCAAGATATCAAAGGGACATGCTGACCTGGCGTCATCCCCACCTTCCTCTCCAAAAGGAGCAGTCTCGCCTGACACGTATAACAGACGATGAGGGTTGCGTTCGTTTCCCGACTTAACGGAACAGCTCAAGCCACGAACTGACGACGGCCATGCATCACCTGCTTAGACGTCCGAAGAGGTCCCGACTTTCGTTGGGATTTCGTCTAAGTTTCAAATCTTGGTGAGGTTCTTCGTTTAGTAACGAATTAAGCCACATGATCCACCGCTTGTGCGAGCCCCCGTCTATTCCTTTGAGTTTTAAGCTTGCGCTCGTACTACCCAGGCGGTCCGCTTAACGCGTTAGCTTCGCCCCTCGGAGGGTCGATACTCCAAAGAGCCAGCGGACAACGTTTAGGGCCAGGACTACTGGGGTATCTAATCCCATTCGCTACCCTGGCTTTCGTGTCTCAGCGTCAGGAATGTGCCAGTTAAGTGCCTTCGCTTTTGGTGTTCCCCATGATATCAACGGATTTCACCCCTACACCATGAGTTCCCTTAACCTCTCACATCCTCTAGTTGTGCCGTTTCCACTGCGATTCTTGGGTTGAGCCCAAGGCTTTAACAGCAGACTAACACAACCGCCTACACACCCTTTACGCCCAGTGATTCCGGGTAACGCTTGAGGCTCTCGTATTACCGCTCCTGCTGGCACGAGATTAGGAGCCCCTTATTCCTAAAGTAACGTCAATAAAACTTCCTCCTTTAGAAAAGATGTTTACGCCCCGAAGGGCTTCATCCATCACGCGGCGTCGCACCGTCACACTTTCGTGCATTGCGGATGATTCTCGACTGCAGCCACCCGTAGGTGTTTGGACCGTGTCGCAGTTCCAATGGTGGGGGTCAGGCTCTCACCTCCCCTAAGCGTCATAGCCAAGGTAGGCCATTACCCTACCTTCTAGCTGATACTCCGCAGGCCAATCTAAGAGCGATAAATCTTTACCCGCACACCAACTCTGGCATCGTCTCTCTGCGCCGAATTTCGAGACTATATGTACTCGTCATTCTTTACAGATACTAAAATTGAGATGTACATTCCCGACCGCCTTTGGCGCTATGCCAGAGTTGGTGTGCGGGTTTACTCCTCAATTTTGAGACCATTACAAAGTTGGTGCGCGGGACTATCAGGTATTACTCCACCTTTCGGTGGGCTATTCCTGACTCTTAGGTATGTACCTACGTGTTACTACCCCGTTTGCCACTATCCCGAAGGATCGTTCGACTTGCATGCCTTATCCACGCCGCCAGCGTTCACCCTGAGCTAGGATCAAACTCTACAAAAAGACAGTGAACTTGTATGAGTTCTCACACAGAAACGAGACAAAAGAGAAAAGACTCTTGTTGTCTCTAAGATGATTTTTGGCATTATTTGATTTTCGAAGGACTCTCTATACCCCGCCCTGCTTTTGCAATCACCTATCGAGTCGTAGGAAAAACACTATGATAGGTGCTGTATGAGTGAAGCAGTGCTTCGCCCGTCAAGGTACGGCCTATTCGGCCACGCACTGCTTGCATTTTGTGACGGCAAAAGCAGGGCGGGGTTCTTTCAAAACATACTCACATGCGTTCGTTGTTTTGAAGAAAAAACCACTCGCTGTGGTAGTGGGAGTAGTATAGAGGAGACTAGAATATAGGTCAAGTAAAGGAAGAGGGAGGGCCGATTGAATGCGGCCCCCTGGTACAAAACTCTTAGTGAGGCCGTCTACCCTCTTTTTCCCCACCGCTCAAGAGACGCCAGAAGCGGGGCAGCAAGAGCTATTGATGAGTAGGAACCGGCAACTACTCCGGCAAGCAGAACTATGGCAAAATCTCTTGTTGAAGGTGGTCCAATAAAGAAGAGTGCGATCAAAACAAGAGCCGTCGTAAGTGATGTGTTAATAGAGCGCGTGAGTGTCTGATCAAGGCTCCTTCCCACCGTTATTACAAAATCTTCTTTCTTTTTATTTTCTTTATTCAAACGAAGATTCTCTCTGACGCGGTCAAACACAACAATTGTGTCATTTACTGAATAACCAAGGATTGCAAGAAGCGCCATCACAAAGAGTATGTCCACCTCCGCTCCCGTGAGATAAGCAAGAACCGCAAAGACCCCCGTTGGAATAATGATGTCATGTAAGAGTGCGAGAATCGCAATGAGTCCGTACTTCCAGGAAGAGACAGGCTCTGAAACCTTTCGGAATGCAAATGCAACATAAAGAATAATAACAAGCACAACAGTGAAAATTGCAATCAAAGCCTTCGTGCGAAGTTCCTGCCCGATTGTTGGTCCAATGGAACTAAAACGCTCCTGCGTTGGTGTACTTCCCTCAACTTCAAGCGTATTTAGAATACTTGGCAATTCATTCTCTGTGGTTTCCCGCATACGGAGCAAATATCCTGTCTCTCCTGTTTTTAAGAGCGAGTAGGAGCCAATATCAAGTTGATTCAAACGATTTTCAAGTACAGCTTTTTCAGGGCGCGCCTCATCGTAGGAAACTTCAAGAATCGATCCTCCTGTAAAATCAATCCCAAGCGGTAGCCCCAAGAAGGCAACAGCTCCAATCGAGAACGCAACAAACAGCCCTGAGAGAGCGAAGAAAATTTTTCTATAGGTAACGACAAACATATGTTAGTGGCACTTAGCGAGTAAAACGAGCTTAGCAGAACTTGCATCCCGCTCAATTTTTACCGGCATTCCAGCTCGCAACCTGCGGGTGCAGATAGCACATCCCTCGATGCGCGAAGAGGGTTGCGGTAGTATGGTTGCTTGATGTTGTTTTAATTCTTGTGCCATGTTGCGAAATGTAAAAATGGGGCGGGATACTAGAGTTTTAGCCCTGAACCGAATAACATCTTCCATATCCTTTTATGTTCATCACGTCCCAGTGCATAGAGGAATATGCGAGTAATCGTGATAGCAGAAAGCATCGACACCAGCACCCCAAGACCAAAAGTAAGCGCGAACCCCTCAACAATTGATGTTCCAAACCAAAAGAGAATCACTGCTGTGAGTATACTTGAGATGTTGCCGTCCCTAATTGGAAGCCATGCACGAGCAAATCCTTCTTTGATCGCATCACGTGTCGTTTTCCCCGATTTAAGCTCCTCCTTCAAACGCTCAAAAATAAGGATGTTCGCGTCAACCGCCATACCAACTGATAAGATGAACCCGGCAATACCGGCCGCAGTCAGAACTACAGGAACTAATTTAAAAATCACAGACATGAGAGCAATAAAAATAAGAAGTGCGAGCACAGCAAGAAGTCCAGGCAATCGATACCAAAGAACCAAAAAGAAAGCAACCGCAAGAAATCCGACCGCACCTGCTTGGAGTCCCCGCTCAACCGCCTCACCTCCAAGAGAAGCGCCAATCGTCTGCGTTGAAAGGAGCTCTATGGGAACTGGAAGTGCTCCGAAGTTTAGGTTACGTACAAGTTCTCGCGCCTCGTCCGGAGTAAAATTTCCGCTAATGGTTGCACTTCCATTTGGAATTTCTTCTCGTATAACAGGGCTCGAGATAACAGACCCGTCAAGAAAAATTGCGAGTATCTCCCCAACATTTTCTCGAGTGAGTTCGGCAAAGAGAGTCCTCCCTTCAGTATTAAAATTCAAAAGCACAATCGGTTCATTCGATATGCCCCCTGTATGACCGGTACCAAACTGCAATTGAGCACTCTCAAGAAAACGCCCTGTGAGGCCCGTATCAGCATACGTCGCTCCACCAAGATCAATCAGGTTACCCTCTGCATCGGTAATAGTCACTTCGCCTTCAATATCAAGATTTGAAAGCGAGGACCCGCCTGTCTGAAGTTTAAATTCAAGAAGTGGAGTCTCTCCAATTAAGCGGATTGCTTCATCAACATCAGTTACCCCCGGTAACTCAACAATAAGTCGCTCTTCTCGCGCTCCTGAAACAATAGAGCTTCGCTCAACTTGCACAATCGGCTCCGATACACCAAAGAGATTCACCCTTCGCTCAATTACATCGCGAAGCGCTTGCATCGCGCCTTGCACTTCGTGTGACTCAAGATTTGAGGTGTCTGCTTCATAGACAAGGTGTGTGCCGCCGGTGAGATCAAGGCCAAGCTTAAAGGCAAACGGAGATTCATTCTTCTCCGTATCATAGACAAAATAGCCAAGCCCGAGGCCAGCTGCAAAAATAATGAGAGCAAGAAGCCGTGTCTGCCACACTTTCATATAGTACGCAGTATAGTCATTCTTTTAACTTTGTAAACCGATACCCTAGATTCTTGCTTGTCGGAGTTTGTAGAGATTTTCAAATATTTTTATCACAGTAATCGGGCCAATTCCTCCCGGCACAGGAGTAAAAAAGGACGCTTTTCCGCTCACTTCTACGTGCGCGTCTCCTTTCAGGACCCCTTCTGCTTCGCTTGTTCCCGCATCAAATATCACCACTCCTTCTTGCACCATATCTTTTGTGATCAGCTCCGGAGATCCAGCACCAAGCACGAGAATATCCGCTTTTTTTGTAAGCTTACCAAGCTCCCTTGTATTTTTGTTTGCAGTGGAAACCTCTCCCCCCTGCAGAGAAAACCACAAAGCGGCGGGCCTCCCCACCAAAAGCCCTTCACCCACAACAAGCACACTTTCCCCTTGTATTAAGATGTTATTTGCATCCACGATCTCTTTGATCGCGCCAACAACGGGAGGAAGGAGCGGACTTTCTTTTGAAAGAGATGCGAATGCCTCATCAGAAATAAAGTCGACGTCATGGGAAAGTGGTATGCTGTTTCTTATTTTTGTTTGATCGACGTGGGAAGGAAGAGGAAATTGAACAATTATCCCATCACATTCCTCGCTCACCTTAGATATTTCTTTGACTAACTCTTCGGTTGTTACCGATTCATCAAATCTCTTTTCCTTTATTGAAACACCAAGTAGAACGGCGACTTTCCTTTTTATTGAAATAAATTGACGTGTCGCAGGGTCATCTCCCATCCAAAAAACAGTGAGCACATAGCTCTCCCCTTTCATTTTTTCTTTGAGTTTTTCTTTGAGTGCCTCCGCGATCGCTCTCCCATTTATAATCATGTTCGTGCCTCCTTGGGAGCCGTGTATTCATACCGCCCCCGTGTTGAGGAAAAAGCCTCTTTTGAATCATACGCGTATTCATGCCCAAGCTCCTTTGTTACTTTCTTTCCATCCATAACAATCGGGAAACTATAGAAGCGCCATGCTCCCGCGGCAGTCGGTATTTTTCCAAATGAGAAATGGCGAGCAAAGAAAAAGGCGATACGTATCAACCATGGCGGAAGGATGATAAGTTTTTTTCCTGTCGCCTTTGCCATATCTTTTGCGAGAACCACATCCCCTGGAGGGGCAAGATTATAAATTTGACAACCCTCTTTGCCCTCAAATGCAAGCCTAGTGATGATATCCACCACGTCATCCTCATGCACAAATTGCCGGCACCATTTCTTTGTCGCAGGAACAAATGTAGTGAGCGTACTTACGATAGTGTATGCAAAACTTCCTTTTAGTTTCCCTGTAAGAGCTGACTGTAAGCCAAATCTTACACGCATGTGAGTTCCCCTCGGGCCAGCAATGGCTGCAGGTCGAACAATAGCAATAGGTAGATTTTCAGGCTTATTCTCTGCCCTCTCTCTAAGCATTTCCTCTACCTTCTTTTTCTCATATGCATAAAGATATACTTCATCTCGAAGCGGAGCATTCTCATCAAAGCGCTCTTCTATTTTATTATTCGGATCAGCTCCAAGAATCGCGGCGCTACTGAAATAAACGAGTTGCCCTACAGAAGATGTCGAAAATGCAAAGTCGAATACTTTTTTTGATCCTTCAATGTTCCATTTCCACTGCAATTTTTCATCTCCGTAAATATTTCGAATCTGCCAGGCCGCGTGGATAACAATCGTCGGCTCTTCCTTCCTCACTTGTTCTTGCCATGAATCATCCGAAGTATTTGCCTTAATCCACTCAACCTTCGGAAGATTTTGAACAAACTCTTCGGGCTCTTCCATATCAAGCGCAATGATCCTCCCAACATCATCGCGTGCCTGCCATGCAGAAACGAGCATCGCCCCCACGTATCCTGCGGCTCCTGTAATAAATACTGTATGTGTGTTTGTTTTTCCTTCCATACTTTTGTTTTTCGCGTGTGAATTAAATACCGAATCGCGAAAGCATTGTCGTTATTGTTTGAAACGCAATCTGCATATCAAGCAGTAACGAGCGGTCTTTAATGTAATAGAGATCATACGCGAGACGCGTCTTTGTTTCCTCTATTGATTGTGGAGAAATATTGCCCGGGCGATACTGCTGTTTTGTCTGTGCCCAACCGGTAATTCCCGGCTTTACGGCATAGCGCATAGTATACCCCGGAATCGCCTCTTCAAGGCGCTTTCCCAACCCTTCAATATCATTTCGAGGGCCAATTAAAGACATCTCTCCTTTTAATATATTGACGCACTGTGGCATTTCATCAATACTCGCCATCCGCAAGAATGCCCCTACTTTTGTGACTTTGTTTTCAGACTCTCCAATCCACATACCATCTTCCATTTTTTCCATAGTTCTAAACTTCACTGCATTGATCGTGGTTCCTCCTCTTCCTATTCTTTTTTGAACAAAAAAGAGAGGGCCCTTTCCCTCAAGTTTCATTCCTAAATAGACCCACGGAGATATAAAAAGCACAATAATCGCAAGCACACTCGCCCCGAAGAGGTCAATGACACGCTTCGGTACGTCATACGTGCGAGTTGATGTGGGAGACACTTTCTCCATAAACCAAGACTCTCCGATAACAGAAAAAGGGGTTCGATCAAAAACACGCTCATACACTTCATGAAAATGAAAAAGCCTCTCTTCCTCTTCGAGCTTTTGTACAAGAGAGGCAGGAATTTCTCCATATTTCTTTGAATTATCCATCACTACGAGCGCATCGGGATACTTCTCTATAAATGACTCAATTTCATGCGGAGAGGTTGGATCGCTAAGAGAGGCACTGAAATTAAGATGATAGCGCTTGTTATTATTTACTTCGTTTATAAGTTCATTCACTTCTCTTTCTGAGCCGATCACGATTGCTCTAAGACGCTTTCCTTTATTGAGAAAATCAAACAAATACAAACGCCATCCGGTCACAAAGAGTACCGAGACAAAAAGATAGAGCACGAGTACCGTCTTTGGAGCAATCTCAAAGTATGGAACAAAAAAGAAAAATACACCCGCAATAAGCACATTGACGAGTTGTACTCTTAAAATAAGGTCAGGAAGTTTGTCTTTAAAAAAATTCGTGTGCTTCTCGTAGAGTCCCGCAGAAAAGAAAATGATAATCCATACAATAAAAAGTAACGAAAACGGCACAAGATGGTTGTACACCGATAAGACACTCGGAATTTCAAAGTGGCGCACAAAAAGCGTTACCCACAGAGAAAGAGTGAGAAAGAAAATGTCTCCGAAAAGAAGAATAAGACCTTCAAGCCTATTTGAGATCTTCATACGTACTTGGACTATACAACACATTTTAGATAAGACAAGTTACACTTCAAGACAAGAAAATTGCTACTATTGGGACATGGACAAGAAAAAGAAAAGAAAAATACTCTTCTTAATTACAAAAGCCAACTTCGGAGAAGCAGAAACCAAAGGTTTCTTTGAGAACCCACGGTTCTCAACGCTTCCCCTCGACAAGCTCGGGGTCACTGCTCTCCTCCACGGGGAACTCCCGTTCCCCGGCCCCCTCACACGCGCCGCCAAAATTTTTCTATAGACAATATGAAAAGGAAAAAGAAAATACTCTTCTTAATTACAAAAGCCAATTTTGGCGGCGCGCAAAAGTATGTCTATGATCTTGCGACTTCTCTGCCGTCAGAAAAATTTGACGTAGCTGTTGCTTATGGCGAGGAAGGGCTCTTGGTAGAGAAGCTCAAAGCAAAGAGCATCCGAACAATAAGGGTTGGAGGTATACGTAATGAGGCAAATTGGGGAGCACTTTTCTCTGCTTTCTCCGGGACCTATCGCGTATTGGTACAAGAAAGACCCGATATACTCCACCTCAACAGCACCCTCATCTCCATCGCGGGAGCATGTATAGGTAGAATGCTCGCTGTACCACATATTATTTTCACTATTCACGGCTGGGCATTTAACGAAGAGCGCCCATTGTGGCAAAAGCTTCTTATCCGCTTTTTTGCGTGGCTTACCCTCCTCTTCTCACACAAAGCAATCGCGGTCTCAAATGCGATACGAAATGAAGCTCCCGGCTTAAAGCAAAAGATACAGGTTATCCATAATGGCGTGGCTCTTGAGAATCCAAAGACACGAGAAGAGGCTCGGGAATTTCTTTCTCAAAAAACAAATGGAGCTATTAAAAACAACTCAGTGGTAGTTGGGTCTGTCGCTGAGCTCCATCCGATAAAGGGGCTTGGATACGTGATCGCGGTGTGTGATGACCTCATTCAAAAATTTCCTGATTTTCATTTCGTTATTTTCGGAGAAGGTGAAAATAGACCCTATCTTGAGAAAATGATTTCTGAGAGAAATCTCAAAGAGCACGTTCATCTATGCGGATTTGTTGATAATGCTCCCTCATACCTCCTTGGATTTGATATCTTTATACTTCCTTCAATTTCTGAAGCGCTCTCCCTCTCAATCCTTGAAGCAGGAGCTTTGGGACTGCCAGTAATTGCAAGTGAGGTGGGTGGGATCCCAGAGATAATTGAACATGAGAAAACAGGGCTACTCACCACACCACGAGATACTGCGAGTATACAAAGTGCTATCGAAAAACTTATCAATGATAAAAAAATGGCTCAACAGCTTGGTATAAAGCTAACAAAAAAGATAGAGGAGAATTTCTCAAAGGAAAAAATGTTTGAAAAAACAATACCCCTTTATGAAAATTGATTAGATTCCCCCCAAAAATTCCCTCTGTACGTCTTCTCGATGAATAGTTCTCCTATAGCGACGCATCCCCATTAAGATACCAAGTCCAATAAACTCAGTTACTAAATGAGAACCGCCATAGCTCATAAATGGCAGTGTCGTTCCTGTCACAGGAAGAAGCCCGATATTCATTCCTATGTGCACGATCGCGTGGCTGAAAAAGAGCACAGCGAGCCCCGCTGCAAAGAGCGTTTCAAAATTTGTTGCCCCTTGTGTTGCATTTGCAATGAGCCTCCAAAAAAGAACTCCAAAAATCGTAAAAAGAATTAGAACTCCTACAAATCCCCACTCCTCAGCAAATGCCGCAAACACAAAGTCCGTCTCGTATTCAGGTAAAAACTGCAACTTCGATTGTGTCCCGTACCCGATTCCTTTTCCAAAAAATTCTCCGGAACCAACAGCTATGGTCGATTGCCACGCATTGTAGCCTGTCCCTTGCAGATCAGTAAGAGGATGAATGAACGTGAGAATTCTTTGTTTTTGGTACTCTTCAAAGGCATAGAACCATAGTCCTGAAAAGGCAACTCCTCCGATTAACACCACAAGGAGAAGGTGCTTCTTTGAAATCCCAGAAACAAGCACCATGCCAAGCCATACAAAAAATATAATAATTGCCGATCCAAAATCTGGCTGGAGAAACACGAGGGCAAAAATAACAAATATATAAAACCCAGAGACTAGAATGTGTCTTACATTTGCTATCTCAACATGTCGGCGAGAAAAATATTTTGCAAGAAGAAGAATAACAACGAGTTTGATGGGATCAGCAGGTTGAAGTGCAAAAAACCCAAGATTAAAACGGCTCTGCGCACCTTTTGCTATCTCCCCGAATAAAAAAAGAAGTAAGAGCGAAGCTATCGACAACAAAAAAAGGAGCACAATAACATTTGTTCTCCTTAGAAACCGAAAATCAATTGTACTCAAAATAAAGAAGAAAAGAAGCCCAACAAACGCCCATATAAGTTGCCGATTAAAAAAGAGATTGCTCTCGGCAAAGGAGTTCATTGTGATGAGCCCTGCTCCCACAATAAGAAGCGCAGCAAAGAGGAGCACCCAGTCAATATTGGTAAAAAAAAGATGAACTTTTGGATACCGCACTGCAAAACGATGAGCTCCCATGCTATTTATTTATGCGAGGGGTAATTTCAATGCGCGCAACTTCTTCGAAAAATGGCTCAGGCCACGTAAAAACAACTGCCTCATCGCTCCGCTTCGGAAGGAGTTCAATGACCGTTTTCGAGGCGGCAAAAGCATTCCCGGATGCATTGAATATAATTGCTACCACTTCAACATTTCGAAGATCTTCCGTGCTGTCATTTCGCACTTTAGCTTGAAGACGCGGACCTCCATTTAATTCCACAAGTCGTTCATCACTCAAAGAGAGCCTTAAAGCACTAGTCTCATCCCTTTTCCACAACACCCTATTTGCGTCACTGAATTCAAAGAAAGTTCTTCTTGGAGTTCTGTTTCCCACTCTAATGCCTCCCTCAAAAATCGGAACAACCTTATTAGGCTCAAGAAATGTCTCTCCTCTTCTCTCTGCAATCAACACATTGTCATCATCAAAAAGTGTAAAGCGATATTGAATCTTCTCTGTTCCTATTTCAAAATTAGTGTTTTCAACATACGCAACCGCGTTGTACACGGAATCAGTCACCCGAAAAGATCTGCTCCAAAGCAAGGTCGGCTCTTCTGTGTCGGCGGTACACACTTTTTCGCACATCCCTCCACAATCAACTCCGCGCTCATCTCCATTTTGAATATCATCAAAACAAGAAGGTTGCTCATTAAGAATAATGAACGTAGGAATACCAACGACAACAGCAAGGAAAAGCAGGACTCCTCCAAGATATAATGCTTGCATTTTGCTCCTCCAACTCATACTCCTATTGTAGCAAAAACACCCGCGCAACGCGGGTGTTTTTGTATTCGAGCCTCCTAACCTGGCGACGGCCGGATTTTACCCCGCACCAAGCTTTGCTTTGGTGCGGGGCTCCCCCAAAAGGAGTACCACCTGCCTGCGGCAGACAAATCGGTGGAGAAAAGCTGCCCCGCACCTTTTCTCAGCACGCTTCTGTGTTCGGAATGTTCAATGTTTGTCCAAATCTTCGATTTGGTCACAAACAGTAATCCCGTACCTTGCTCTTTCTAGAATCCTGTGTGCTGGCGCTGAGCTACTCTCCCCCAAAAGGAGTACCATCGCCGCTGGTGGGCTTGACTTCCGAGTTCGGAATGAGATCGGGTATGACCCCACCGCCGAAGCACCAGCACACAAGATTCTAGATTATTTTTGAAAGGTGCGGAAAGATCACGGAGAAAAGAAATTTCATTTCTCCCCATCATCGTCCTGCCTACCGGCAGGCAAACCACCAGATTGCGAGGCTCGAAGCCTCTCTGTTTGACTATAAATAAAGAGCGGAATACATAGCGACATCCAGAGTTCCTGACAGGATGGACAAATTAGTACACCTCGGCTCAATGTGTTACCACACTTCCACCTAGTGCCTATCAACCTAGTCGTCTCCTAGGGGTCTCATAACGATTCCTAATCTTGAGGTTGGCTTCCCGCTTAGATGCTTTCAGCGGTTATCCATTCCCGACTTAGCTACCCTGCGATGCCACTGGCGTGACAGCAGGCAGACCAGAGGTCAGTCCACTTCGGTCCTCTCGTCGTGTCATCCCCTGTTTCCAGGAGCACAGACTATATCTTCACCCGTTCTCCAGAAAGGAGACGAGGGTGGTGGCGTATTACCCACGCAGGCTGTCATTTTCGACGAAATGATTCCTCCATACGTGAGTCCTCTCTGCATTCGCTTGGAGGCGAATGCAGAGAGAGTCGTTACGGGGTCAAACCCAAACGTTTGCACAACTCTTCTTTTCTTAGCGTACTTCGACTGGCATAATTTTCTTTTTTCAGAATATATACCAGCTCGACGATGTAATATAGCTCTTTCTCCGTCATTTTCCGTAACGGAGTCTTCTCGAGCAGTGTGCATGCTTCAATAAGTGCCACAGTTTGTACTTTTTTGAATCGTACAAAAGGTTGCAACAGAAGAAGCACTCGCTTCACACTACTAAAGCCGTTGACGCGAAGTTCTGAAATTCCATCGTTCCTTCTCGATAAGTATCCTATTCCAAGAACTTCTTTCATCCATATCAACGGTTTTTCATGACGAGTGTCTTGATACAAACAGATCGTTGCCATAAGGCGAACTCCCCTTTTTGTATCAGACCGCGATTTGACTTGAAGCATCAAGCTACCATCGCCGTCAAGAAATCCTGCTATATACGCTAAGTTATTTGTGCGTAGTTTGGATCGACTTCCCACGGTATTACCTTAAAGAGGACTACGGTCCTCAAGCGAATTATACCATATACGAACCAGTATAGGGACAATTCTCGAACCATAATCATATGAAGGCTTCACCGTTATTAGCCACATTGTCATCATAGATCTCTCTATGAAGTAGCAATTTCTTACTAGAAGCAGATCCTCTCAAGAATCAACGCCCACAGCAGATAGAGAACCAACCTGTCTTACGCATGTTCTCGTGTGTTACCACACGCATTGGACTATAGCTTTCCGTATTCTTCCTTGCGGAGGAATACGATGCTGACGTTTAGTCTCTACGGGCCACTCAGCTTGTAGCTTACAGCTGTCAGCTATCAGGTTTTCACTTTCCTAAAAGCTCTAAGCTGATAGCTTCAAAGCTATCATGTTCCCTCGGTATTGCCCTCTTCTCTTTCAACTGAAAGCTCTAAGCTCACAGCTAAAAACTGATTGGGTTTCACCGATACTAGTCAGCTTCACCCCTCACACGGATCGTCATACACATCTTGTAATCTGCTTTTGCAAATAGATGCATAGGTGTCCCGTGTGAGGGGCCGCCGTAATATGATTGGTTATATCTTATTTCAAAGACAGAAAGACTCAATTGTGTCTGTTATATCTGGATTCAGACTGTACGACATCCTTTAACTAAAAGCTCTAAGCTAAAAGCTGCCTTACGGTCTGAACCCAGCTCGCGTACCATTTTAATTGGCGAACAGCCAAACCCTTGGGACCTTCTCCAGCCCCAGGATATGGTGAGCCGACATCGCTGTCGGATTGTGCTCCGATTGCTCGGAGGATCGGACTATATCTTCACCCTTCGACTCGCTTCGCTCGCTCAGGGCGAGCCCTTTACAAAGTCAAAGGGGATCGGCGTGTAGTCTCTACGGGGTCATAACCCAATTTTGTATTTCATTGATGGATGAATGTGGTCTTCGACAAGAGTATGTAATTTCTGAATACTTGATTTCAAAAAACGTATTCGAAAGTACTTTTTATCTTTGTTTAAAGTTGCTTCGAGTCCTAATTTTTTAAGAGCTCGCAACAAACTTTCCTGACTTTCGATTCCGAATTGCTGTGTGTTTAGATACACATCTGCGTCTCGGCATCTACTTCCGTCATCCATAAACCATGTTGCTAGTATTACTGGATCAATACGCAGTGTCTCTGGAACAATCTTTTCGCCTCTCTTATAGAATATTTTCATAAGATCAGTCATTTCTGGAAGCTGTCTTGTATAAAAGCGATATGCAATTCGTTTCCCGTTGTTCTTACGAACTTTTGGACCACTAATACATACTGCTTTTAATACGGAGTGCTTCCACTCAACATACTCTCTTTGAGAATATGAATGGTTGATCTCAAGAAAGGCATTTTTCCTTCCATGGACAATCCGAAGATATCCATCTCCGAGTATTGACCCTATCACAACAGATTTTTGGTGTTGGGTTAGACTTCCCACGGTATTGTCCATACATAAATTGTATCATCTCTGACACAACGCTGGTGTATGGAGTTCACCGTTATAGCCAATTTGTTTTTGTAGGAGATTACTCTCCTAGGCACCCCGATGTGTTCGTTTGTTTGTAACTGAACAAGTTAAGGTGCCGAACACCGCCGTCGCTATGGACGCTTGGGCGGTACCAGCCTGTTATCCCCAGGGTAACTTTTATCCGATAATCGTTGGCGCCATCTAAAGGCAACCGTCGGTTCACTATGCTCTGCTTTCGCACCTGCTTGAGATGTACCTCTTGCAGTCAAGCCCCCTTATGCCATTGCACTATCGGCACGGTTTCCATTCGCGCCTAGGGGACCTTAATAGACTCCTCCGTTACTTTTTAGGCTTTTTGTTACCAACTTGTGACGCATTGACGGTATCGCTTGTACATACTTCTCAATGAGCAACTCAAATGTAGCTGAGGCATTCGAGGGTATGTACAGTCGCCAGTACTTTTCTTTTTGACGATGTAACCTGCTTCCAATGTTGAATTTCTTTTCCAACATCTGTTGAAGCAACTCAACATCCTTCTTTGTATATCCAAGCGTATGAATGACATACGTTCTATGTGAATTTGACTTACGTGATCCGTCGTCCATAAACCATACAGCTATACTGATTGGTTCAGTTATCTTTGCTATGATGGACGGCACAAGCTTTTTCTTCTCGTAGTAAAACTGATGTCCATAGAAACGCAATGATGAATGCGAATATGTCGTAAAACCGACATTTCGCTCCCCATTTGCGCGTATTTTTACATATGGAGCACTTGCAGGAATCCAATCCCGCAATTCTTGGAAAAGCCACCTCACATAATCTGCCTGCGCAATACTATGCTCGACTTTTAATCGATATGTGTGCTTGTTGTTTTGTGTTTCAAGGTGACCATCTCCCAAGAGAAGTCCTACGACGATAGCACGTTGCCGTTTTGTGAGTTTTAGGTCGTGTTTTCGTGCTTGGATTTCTTTTGTATTCACGTTGTTGGTTGTTCCATATCTGGAACGCTTATTGTCGCCAATAAGATCGGACCATCTCATTCTCTCACGTATGAGAGATTCGGCGTATGGTCTCTGAGGATCCCCCTATCAGGGTTTCCTGCTGATTGTCCGCTTCGTTCAGAGTTTTTTACCGCTCTCGGTACTCTGACATGCCCGGATGTCCCAGCATATAGCCGAATGTGCATCGTACAGTTGCCTGTACGAGTCCCCCTATTTATTTGTTTTAAGGCGGAGCTCACCTTCGGAGGCGCTCCTATTTCAGTACACGAATATTCTGTGCTTCATGTACTGAAGGAGAGCGCCCCACTCAAACTACCTACCACACACTGTTCCAGTACGTTTTTGCCGCCCTGGTTAGAAACCACAAATTACAAGAGTGGTATTTCACTGACGACTCCCCATTCCCCGAAAGGAATAGATCAAAGTCTCCCACCTATGCTACGCATGTAATTCGTAGCCCCAATGTGAAGCTATAGTAAAGCTCCTGGGGTCTTTCTGTCTTGCTGCGGGTAACCGGCATCTTTACCGGTATTGCATTTTCACCGAGCCACTCCTCGAGACAGTTCTCCAGTCGTTACGCCATTCGTGCGCGTCTGAACTTACCAGACAAGGAATTTCGCTCAAGTATTCCTCAACCTTGGACCATATCTTCTCCCGTTCTGGGATCGCGACGTATGGCCTCTTCGTGTCGCGTGTGGACTAGCTTATGCATTCCTGCATAAGAAGGTAGCTTGCGTATTCTGTTTATTTTCATAACTGTCCCAGTCCTTCTGAAACCCTTCTTAGAAAGAGTCCCAGAACCTTAGGACAGTTATAGTTACCGCCGACATTCACCCGGGCTTATAGGACCCAGCTATACGCATCACGCTACGCGCGATGCTTCTAGGGTCTAGCCACTAGGGTTTAGGGGTTACTCAATTTTATACCCTATACCCTAATCACTAATTCCTAGAGCATCACATGCAATGTGATGCGTATAACCCTCCCTATTTGACCTTCGGGCATTGGTCAGGCGTCACCCCCTATACATCCTCTTGCGAGTTCGCAGGGAGCTGTGTTTTTGATAAACAGTCGCCAGAGAAACTTTCGCTGCGCCCCTCACACGGGTCGCTATAGATCATTTATGGTTATGTCAACCAAGTAATCACCTACAACGATCCGTGTGAGGGGAGGCCTTATCGCTAACTTACGGCCGCTTTTTTGCCGAGTTCCTTGAGGAGCATTCACTCGTTCGCCTTGGTCTTCTCGACCTGCCCACCTGTGTCGGTTTTGGTACGGATCCTCTATTTTTATGCTTAGAAGTTTTTCTTGGAAGCGTGCTCCCTCAGATTCTTCTACCGAAGTAGAATTCTCCACACACCTTGGAGTGAATGCTATCCGGATTTACCTAGATAACCTCCTTAGAGTATGGACGCAAATCCAATAATGCGCCTGAAGTACTACACTCCGTCCCTCCATCGCAAAATAGAGAAGTTACGGAATATTAACCGTATGTCCATCGAGTCCCCCTTTCGGGATTCCCTTAGGACCGACTAACCCTTGGCTGATCATCATCGCCAAGGAAACCTTGGGCTTTCGGCGTGCGGGGATCTCACCCGCATTGCGGTTACTCGTGCCGGCATTTTCACTTCTGTATGCTCCAGTGTGGGTCACCCCTTCACCTTCATCGCGAACAGAACGCTCTCCTACCGCCCCCCACACCCAAGCGATTGAGGGACCCTCAGTTTCGGTATGATACTTTAGCCCCGATTATCTGCGGCGCAGAGACTCTTGATCAGTGAGCTGTTACGCTATCTTCAAAGGATGGCTGCTTCTAAGCCAACCTCCTGATTGTCGGAGAATCTCCACCTCCTTAAGTGCACTTAGTATCAATTTAGGGACCTTAACTTGAGATCTGGGCTGTTTCCCTTTCGACCAGTGGAGCTTAGCCCCCACAGTCTAACTGCCATGCTATAACTTTTGGTATTCGGAGTTTGATAGAGTGAACGAGGTTTCCCCCTATTTCGCTCTTCCAGTGCTCTACCCCCAAAAGGATCACATGACGCCAACCCTAAAGCTGTTTCGGAGAGAACCAGCTATTACCAAGTTCGATTAGCTTTTCACTTCTTACCACAGGTCATCCGAAGGCGTTGAACAACCTACCGGTTCGGGCCTCCCTCCGTATTTCTACGAAGTTCACCCTGCCCATGGCAAGCTCACTTGGTTTCGGGTCTTATGCACACGACATACGCGCTATTCACACTCGCTTTCGCTTCGTCTCCATGCCAAAAGCACTTAGACACGCCGCATACATAAACTCGCCGGCTCATTCTTCAATAGGCACGCCGTACAGGTACCTCACTCCCGCTCGGCACCTCGCAGAACTACGCAGAACAAACGCAGAATCACGCAGAATTTCTTCCGCGACCTTCCGCGTCCAGTCCGCGATCATCCGCGCTGGTGCTGAACGAAAGTGAGGCACCTGATCGACTCCTTGTAGACGCATGGTTTCAGGTCTATTTCACCCTCCTTGTCGGAGTGCTTTTCACCTTTCCCTCACGGTACTTGTTCACTATCGATCTCTAAAGATATTTAGCCTTACCGGTTAGTTCCGGCAGATTCGCCCAAGCTATTCGTGTCTTGGGTTACTCAAGAATAACGACAAAAGAGATGCATCGTTTTCGTTTACAGGACTGTCACCTTCTAGGGTTTTGCTTTCCAGCAAATTCAACTAACGAAATGCATTTTGTAACTCTCTTTGCACAAGTGCAACACCGTTACCTTACAACCCCAACATACAAGTATGTTGGTTTGGGCTTCTTCCTTTTCGCTCGCCGCTACTAAGGAAATACCGCGAGCGAAGCTCGCAACATTTAAATATTTAAATATTTAAACATCACGAGCAACGCTCGTGCTTATTGGTTTCTGTTCCTCCAGGTACTTAGATGTTTCAGTTCCCTGGGTTCGCTTCCTGCTTATAAAAGCAAGATACCCTTACGGGTGGGTTTCCCCATTCGGAAATCCCCGGATCATCGGTTGTTAAACACCTACCCGAGGCTTATCGCAGCCATACCACGTCCTTCATCGCTCTTTAGAGTCTAGGCATCCTCCATGCGCCCTTAGATTTCCCGTCAGGAAATCTAGAAACCGCTTATGTATTTTCAATTACAGAACGAATGCTTGAAGTTCTGTAATTGTTACCCGCTCTTTATTTGTCAAAGTACTAGGATCTGGACAACCCAGATCCTACATTTGCTCTCGAAGTTGGCCTCTTTCTCTCAAACATTTTCAGCTTGGAGAAGAAACGCTTCGCCCAGAAGGGAAGGCCTATTCGGCCACGCACTTCTTGAGATTCCTCGGGGGCAAATGTAGAGCTGGGTTACTCAAAATATACTCGCTTCGCTCGTTATTTTGCGTAAAAAAAGCCGCTTTGTGAGCGGTTCCTTACACAACAAAAAAGATGTGTTTCTACACCGCTCCTTTTGCTTTTCTAATCTTACTCATAACGATAGGTAGAGTATAAAGGAAGCGGAAATTGCTGTCAAATAGAGAGATCAAATAGAGAGAAGATCTACTATAGAGCCTATATATAGAGAGCCTAATATAAAGAGTAAAAAAGAGTGAAGGGGGCGCCGACCGAAGTCGACGCCCCCCCTGGGAGGACACACCATGAACAGAGTGGATAGGGCCCGCAAGTCCCATCCACCTTATGGCAGCGGGCTTAGGCGACAGCCTTGACCCGATGCCGAGGAAAGCGAGACCGCAGTCCTTCGTGTCTCAAGCAGAGGTGCCAACATCCACTTAAGACCTACTTCTTGCGGAGCGCTTGCCTACTAGCTTTGATATTACTCTTTCTATTCAAGAGCACAACCCGCTATCCCCATCACACAAAATCCCGCGCAGAGCGCGGGATTTTGTGAATAATAATTCGAGTTGAATTTATTTCTTGTGCGAGATTTCGCTTCGAAGCTTCTCAATGTAGCGAGCCGCTGCATCCTGACCACCAAGGCCGAAAGCAAGACCAACTGCAAGTGAGAGCGCTACCACGACACCCGTAAAGAGTGTCTGTACGAATGCTGTCGCAACAGAAAGCTGATTCAATGCGGCAAGGATTGCGAAAATCCAAATTGCCCATCGTGTCACACTTCCCAAGAAGCGTGCTGAATCCATACCTGCCGCCTTTGCTCCGCCAACAACAACGTTGCGCGCAACATCAGCAATTACTGCTGCAACCAACAGAATGAGTACAGCAACAATTACCTGTGGCAAGTAGAGAAGCACCACCTCCTGCAAAAAGATGTTGACTTGGGTAAGTCCAAGCACATCAAGTGCTGCAACAAGGAAGACAACGATAACAAACCACTTTACAAGACCTCCAAGGAAGCTCCCTGAATTGAGCGAGAATCCCGCTCGATTCGTTACTTCCTCAAGTCCTGCACTGCGGAGCGCGTTATCCACCTTAAGCGATTGCACCACCTGCGCTACCACTCTTCCTAGTCCTGCTCCAATCAGCCAGCCAACAAGAAAGATGACGATAGCGACAACGATACTCGGAATAAAGTCTACAATGCCCAACCAGAGGTCCTGGAAAGAACGTGTGAGTACTTCAGTCCATGTCTCAATAAGCATAAGGTTGTGGTTAATCCCATGAAGGGATCGCTATTCACTATTAAAATCGACTTATAATCAAGCCAAAATAAGCTTCGCCGCTTACACTGGCTCACCCTTATGATACCACCCTCCTTACACCCCCACGCTACTCTTCTGTGGATAAGAGAAATTTACTCTCTTGAGGAGCGCTCAATGCCAATTTTATCAATAAGTATATGGTAAGGATAATCAAATATATCCCTTACAAGACGATCATAAATTCCCATTCGATACCTAAAATCATCTGTTGAAAACGAAGCGTAACGTACCTCCCTTCCTAAGTCAGCCTCGAGCCCTCTAATCGCCCGCTCTAAAGAGCGCTCATGAAGATTATCCCCCACAATAAGAATATCAATTCTCGTATCAAGATTACGAATAAAAACCCCTGTCACAAGGAGGAGTTTGATTGTCCCTACCCCTTTAAACTTCTTTACAATGTCATTCTCTTTTACAGGCGCCGCATGGATAAGAAAATTTTGGAGAGGAATCAAATATTTAAACTGCTCATTTAATGCCCATCCAATGATGGTTCTCTTTTTCCCTTGTATTTCTCTAGTGGCTTTCTTTTGTCTTATGAGCTTAATATTTCTAAGAAGAGTGAGTTCTTTCCCCGCAGTTTCTGGCGTTGTTTTTGCCCGCTTCGCGACCTCTTTCCTCTCATAGACAATACCAGGATTAAAAAGAAACAAGCGAAGAATTCTCACGCGGGCCAAGCTTCCAAAGAGTTTTCCTAGAATTTCCATCCCGATAGTGATAGGAGGCGGAAGCGAACTACCGATCTCCTCATTAGCAAATTGATAACTTCTCGCGACATAACACTCTTTTTTGCCCTCTAGCAACCGCATCCGCGATCACTATCGGGATTCCATTGGCACTATTGTACACGCTCAGCTTCAAAAGACCAG
>JBBDKB010000016.1:0-4288 GCA_040879605.1 Minisyncoccota bacterium | reverse complement strand
TACTTCAATTCAGCTTTTCCACCGGCCCCAGTTCTTTGTCTTGTTACGGGCTCGCGCTAAGTTGTGCCTATCAGGCGCGCGCTTCGCCCGACGAAGAACGGGGCCTCCGGAGGAGTTACTTAAGAGTAACTCCTCCTCCGGCTTCTTCGATTTTTCCTTTCAACTCTTGTGCCTCTTCTTTTTTCATGCCCTCCTTGAGCATCGCAGGAGCACCATCAACAAGGTCTTTCGCTTCCTTAAGACCAAGACCAAGTGCCTCCTTCACTGCCTTAATAACTTGAATTTTCTTATCTCCCACAGAAGTCAATTCAACATTGAATGAGTCTTGCTCTTCTGCTTCTCCTTCACCGCCACCTGCGGCTGGAGCTGCTGCAACCGCTGCCGCTGAAACTCCAAATTTCTTTTCAAGTACCTTTACAAGCTCGTGGAGCTCAAGAACTGTCATATTCTCAACCTCTTCAACAAGCTTTTTAAATTTTTTTGGAACCTCCACCTCGACTCCTTCGTCGCTCGGCGCAGGCACCTCTCCCTTCGGTGCAGATACCTCTTCCTTTGACTCTTCCGCTGCCTGCCCGGCCTGGGGAGCCGCTTTCTCTTCAGCTTTGGTTTCTTCGGCAGGTGCAGAAGTTCCCTCAGCTTCTTGTTTCATTTCTTCTTCAGCCATAATTTTAGGGTTTAGATATTAGGGTGTCCTTCGACAAGCTCAGGACAAGTAGGGTTTAGTACACCCGTGTATTGGTAATTAACTTCGTTTTTCAGCCACCTGCCCGAGCGCTACCACCAACCCCTGAATTGGGGAATTGATAACATTGGCAAATTGCCCTCGAAGCACATTAAGTGATGGAATTGATGCAATCTCAACCATCTCTTCTTTGCTCTTATATGTACCTTCAAAAATACCTCCAATGATGGAAAGTGAGTCTTTGTATTTCTTCGCAAAACTCTGCACTTTTTGTGCAGGAACAGTTGGCTCGTCTCCATATGCAAGTGCGAGCTCGCCTTCAAGCTCAGGCATTTCTCCTTCAGGTGCAACACCTTCAAGTGCCCTCTTCACGAGTGTCTTTTTTGCGACAACATAACCCACCTTCTCTTCACGAAGGCTATTTCGCATTTCATTGCTCGGAGACACTTCAAGTCCGTGGAAATTGACAAACACCACAGATGTTGAACTCTTGAGTATATCCTCGAGCTTTGAGAGTACTTCCTTCTTTTTTTCTTTTGTAACTGCCATCGTAAATAAAAAATGGCCTGTAATAAGGCGCAGAGGTTCCGCAATAAGCGGAAAGCTCGACCTCGGCAGGATTTATTGTGCCCCGCAGTGCGGGGTGAACCTGCTGTCTCCAGCCTTGTATCGCCCAATGTAGCAGGCGAAATATGTCCTGTCAACGTGCTACACTCTCTTCATGATTTTTGAAACCGAAAACGGAATCTTTGAATGCCCAGAAAACGACACGAAAATGCGCAAAAATCTTGAAAACGTCTACGGGCATCAAGCAAGCGATGTTTCTTTGCTTTTAGATCACTTAAAGAAAGGAGATGTTGTTGTTGATGTAGGAGCATATATTGGAACATTCTCCATTCCTCTTTCAAAAAAAGCGAAAGAAGTGCATAGTTTTGAGCCAATAAAAAACTCTTTTGATATTTTAAAAAGAAATATTGAAAGAAATAAAAGAGATAATATCATCCCCTATAATAGTGCGCTTTCAGATAGAGAAGAGAGTCTCATGCCGCGCCACAGCGGAGGCGGCACGTCTCTTTTTCCAAACGAAGAGCAAGGAGAGGAAACTAGAGGAGACGATGAGATAGAAGTAGGCACTCTCGATAGTTACGGCCTTTCTCCAAGTCTTATCAAGCTTGATTGCGAGGGAATGGAACTTTCCGTATTAAAAGGGGCAAAAGAGACAATTGAACACTCACGCCCAATACTTTTTATAGAAATCAACAGAGAGCAGTTGGGAAGGCATGGCGCATCTGGCCTTAAAATTGAACTTTTTTTGCGAAATTTTGGGTATCAACTCTACAAAAACACTGCTTCAAAAGGAGGGCTTTCATATAAAAAGAAGAGGATCCTCACTCTCTTCCAAGGAGGCCCCTTTTTTAATGTCCTCGCGGTTCCAAAAAATTAATTCTCTCCCGCCTGCTTTTTATAGTACTCCGCCCACTGCTCCAATCTCTCTACGGTTTCGCGCTTCGCCCATGGAAGGGGGGCCTGTCCGGCCACGCACTCAACCAGATTGGAGCGGGACTTTACATAATAATGGATAGGTTTTTTGAGTCTTCCTGATTTCTTATTTTCCTTCTACTCTTTTCTTATAAAATTCCGCGCGCCAGCCAACTGCATTTGCGGCAAGCTGAATGAAGGTTGCCGCTCCACCGACTGCGAACATGAGAATAACAATCCACGAGAGCGACGTGAGGTAGTAGAAGAAGACAACGAGTATTGCAAGCTGCAGCCCCGCACACCACGGGCAGGAGAATAAATCAGAGAGCGCCCGCTTAATGCCGCTTTGGCATTTCTCTCTCTTTATATAGAGCTTCCCATCTTCTGTACGCACTTCCTTCTTTAAGAATAAGTCGCGCACAAATTGCATAATCGTGTCATAGACAAAGAGGCGCGTGAGCCGAAAGGTTGCAAACACAATTAAGGTGAGGTCAAAAAGCGAGATGCCAGTCGGCAATTTTCCAAGATAGGCGAGTATCCATAACTCCAAGAAAAGGAAGGCACCCGAAAGGACGAGGAGCCAGAAATTCCAAAAATTTTGATCATCTTTCATACCGTAAATATACCACAATCAAGGAGCGAAGAGAGTATCCTATAAAGGTTTCACCTTTGATGAGGCGAAGATACGAATAAACTCACGGTCGTGAGTTTATTCGTATTCGTGTGCAATAGAATCTGAGTTGGCGCAACTCGAACCAGAGCAAAGCTAGCCAACAAAGGTCTGACCTTTGTTGGGACTATTTCCAGTATACTGGAAATAATTGACAAAAACTCTGATTATAGGTATAAATTATGCGAATGTTCCACCGAGGAGGACCCAATGCATATCCTAATCCACGGGGCAGACTCGCCCCAAAGGAAAACACTTCATGACCAGCTTGCCCGTCTGGGGCACGCGACCACAGAGCAGACTACCCCAGCACAGGCGGAGCACGCCTTCGGCTTCTTTGCCTTCGACCTCGTCATCACCCAGTGGGGTGAGACGGGGCCTCATCTCCTGCAGAGAATGCGGGAGACGAGGAACAACACCCCTGTCATCATCACGACGGGTGGTGGGCGAAGCAACAAGGAGCTGGAGGAAATTCGGACCCTTGGGGCGAAAATCCTTGAGAACCCTGTCTCCCGCAACGACCTCGAGGTCGCCATCAATGAGCTTGCGGGGGAAAAGTAACCGTTCGATACACTGCAACTCGAAACACGGCCGGGAGAACCGAGAGGTTCCCCGGCCGTTACCTTTTTAATACACCTGCCGACAAACAAGTCTCAAAGATTTTAAAGGTTTAGCCTTTAAAAAACCGGCCGCTTCTCTCGTTTTTATGAATGGAACTTACGCGACGAAAGAATTTGCGACAAACACAATAAAAAAGGAGGCGATGATAACCGCAATAAAGCCGAGTGAGAATTTGAAGAATGTTTTATTAAAAAGGTTTTTCATGCATCTATTTTTATATATCTAGTAGTATAAAATAGTACAGACAAAAAGAAAGTAAACCAATAGAAAAACCCCGCGGCAATGCCGCGGGGTTTTTCTTGTCTCGCCCCTCAGTTGAAGTAAAGAGCGAGCTATTGGCTTCTACTCAAATCTTACGAAAGAGTAGTCCGCTTAGTGACCTAAGCCTTAGCTAGGGTCAGTAAGAGTGATGATACCAAGGTCATCGAATTCAAGACCTGGTACACGGAAGCCGTTAAACCAGTCAAAGTTGTTTACACCTGCTGACGTGGTTGTTGAGATTGGCGACCATACGAAGTCACCTTGGGTTGTGGCTGCAACATTTGATGCATTACCTGCGTTTGTCGCAAGCCCTGCAACTGCTGAGTCTCCAAGGAGCTCTGTCTGGATCGTATCTCCATCACTTGAGCTACCAACTGTACCCTCAAGCTTGTAGGTTCGTGTGGTGTTCGAAGGAACAGTAATCACAGCTGAACCATACGCGCTTGAATCTACAACTACTGTGAGGTTTCCGTTTGAATCTACGGTGTTCATGCTACTTTTCACAATCTTACCTGTTTCAACTTCGGTAAGTTTGATGTCAGTTGTCGTGACACCAGTCGTTGCGATATTGAAGC